>NZ_JAVREK010000029.1:0-64512 GCF_031845375.1 Streptomonospora wellingtoniae | reverse complement strand
CCAGCGCATCTGCGCCCTCAACGCCGCGATCTGGCACAACTGGCTCATCGACGCCCCGGTCAAACGGTCTCTGATCGCCTACGACCACTGACCCGGGACACCCAACAACCCCCATCAACGATCTAGGGGCCCGGCCCGATCGATCCGGCCCGGGGGGCGGCACAACCGCCCCGGTCTTCCGGCCCGGTGCGCACACCCCCTGCGCACCGGGCCGTTGTGCATCCCGCGGCCGCGACCGTGCCGGCTCCCCCGCTTTCCCGGCCGCCGCCGATACGTGGCCCAGCTCGCGGGATGGCGCGTCGGCGAACGGGTAGTAGTAGGCAACGGGATCGCAAATGACGCGGCGCGGAGGCAGCGAATGGGAATCGGACTCGGCATCTTCCTGGTGGTCATCGGGGCCGTGCTCGCGTACGGCATCACCGCGGACATCGCCGGACTCGACCTGGACGCCATCGGCATGATCTTTATGGTCGCCGGTGTGGCGGTGGTCGTCCTGACCATCGTTTTCATGGTGGTCCGCCGCGACCGCACCCGGCAGTCGATCCGGGACGACTCCGACGTGCTCTGACACGCGGGGTCGGTCACGGCGCCGCCCCGCGGCGCCACCCCGCGGCGCGCCCCGCCTCTCCATCCTCCCTTCAACGGGGTCGGCCCCGGCACCGCCGAACACGGTGCCGGGGCCGACGCTTCGGGAGCGGCGCCGCGCTCGGCGGCGTCAGGCCGAGGCGGGCTCGGGCCGGGCCGCGGGGCGGACGCTGAGGGCGTCGGCGTCCTCGTCGAGGTCGACGACGACCGTGTCGCCCTCGGACAGCTCCCCCGCCAGCATCGCCTTGGCCAGCGGGTCGCCGATCGCGGCCTGAACCAGCCTGCGCAGCGGCCGTGCGCCGTAGACCGGGTCATAGCCGGTCAGCGCCAGCCACTCGCGGGCGGCCGGGGTGACCTCCAGCTCCAGCCGCCGTTCTCCCAGCCGCGCGGCCAGGCGGTCGACCTGCAGGTCGACGATGCGCGTCAGCTCGTCGGTGGACAGCGCCTCGAACACGATCAGGTCGTCCAGCCGATTGAGGAACTCCGGCTTGAACGTGCTGCGCACGACCGACATGACCTTTTCCCGCCGGTCCTCGCTCGCCAGAGCGGGGTCGACGAGGAACTGCGAGCCGAGGTTGGACGTCAGGACCAGCAGCGTGTTGCGGAAGTCGACGCTGCGCCCCTGGCCGTCGGTGAGCCGCCCGTCGTCGAGGACCTGCAGCAGCGTGTCGAAGACCTCGATATGCGCCTTCTCCACCTCGTCCAGCAGCACCACCGTGTAGGGCCGCCGACGCACCGCCTCCGTGAGCTGGCCGCCCTCCTCGTAGCCGACGTAGCCGGGGGGCGCGCCCACCAGCCGCGAAACGGAATGCTTCTCCGAGTACTCGCTCATGTCGATGCGCACGATCGCGCGCTCGTCGTCGAACAGCAGCTCGGCCAGCGCCTTGGCCAGCTCGGTCTTGCCCACGCCCGTGGGGCCCAGGAACAGGAACGAGCCGGTCGGGCGGTCGGGGTCGGAGATGCCGGTCCTCGCGCGGCGCACCGCGTCGGACACCGCGGCCACCGCCTTGTGCTGGCCGACCAGCCGCTTGCCCAGCTCCTCCTCCATGCGCAGCAGCTTTGCGGTCTCGCCTTCCAGCAGCCGGCCGACGGGGATGCCGGTCCACGAGGACACCACGTCGGCGACGTCGTCGGCGCCCACCTCCTCCTTGACCATCGTCGGCTCCGCGTCGGAGGCCGGCCCCTGCTCCTCCTCGGCGTGGGACGCCTCCTCCAGCTGCTTCTCCAGCTGCGGGATCTCGCCGTACATCAGCCGGGAGGCCTCGGTGAAGTCGCCGTCGCGCTGGGCGCGCTCGGCCTGCGTGCGCAGGCCGTCCAGGCGCTCCTTGAGCTCGCCGACCCGGTTCAGCCCGGCCTTCTCCTGCTCCCAGCGGGCCACCAGCGCGTTGAGCTCCTCCTGCCGGTCGGCGAGGTCGGCGCGCAGCCGCTCCAGGCGCTGCAGGGAGGCGGCGTCGGACTCCTTGTCCAGCGCCATCTCCTCCATCTTCAGCCGGTCGACGGTGCGCTGCAGCTCGTCGATCTCCACCGGACGGGAGTCGATCTCCATGCGCAGCCGCGAGGCGGCCTCGTCGATCAGGTCGATGGCCTTGTCGGGGAGGAAGCGGGCGGTGATGTAGCGGTCCGACAGCGTGGCCGCGGCCACCAGCGCCGCGTCGGCGATCTGCACCTTGTGGTGCGCCTCGTAGCGGCCCTTGAGGCCGCGCAGGATCGCGATGGTGTCGGCGGCCGACGGCTCGCCGACCAGCACCTGCTGAAAGCGGCGCTCCAGCGCCGGGTCCTTCTCGATGCGCTCGCGGTACTCGTCCAGAGTCGTGGCGCCCACCATGCGCAGCTCGCCGCGGGCCAGCATCGGCTTGAGCATGTTCCCCGCGTCCATGGCGCCCTCGGCGGCGCCGGCGCCGACCATGGTGTGCAACTCGTCGATGAAGGTGATGATCTGGCCGTCGCTCTCCTTGATCTCGGTGAGCACGGCCTTGAGGCGCTCCTCGAACTCCCCGCGGTACTTGGCTCCGGCCACCATCGACGACAGGTCGAGGGCGATCAGCCGCTTGTCGCGCAGCGACTCGGGCACGTCGCCGGCCACGATGCGCTGCGCCAGCCCCTCGACCACAGCGGTCTTGCCGACGCCGGGCTCACCGATCAGCACCGGGTTGTTCTTGGTGCGCCGGGAAAGCACCTGCACAACCCGGCGGATCTCGGAGTCGCGGCCGATCACCGGGTCCAGAGCACCCGAGCGCGCCCGGCCGGTGAGGTCGACGCCGTACTTCTCCAGCGCCTGGTAGGTGTCCTCGGGGTTCTCAGTGGTGACCCGGCCCGGGCCGCGCACCCGTTCGAACGCTTCGAGCAGCGCCTCGGGCGTTGCGCCGGCGTCCTTGAGCAGCCGACTCGCCTCGCCGCCGTCGGCGGCCAGGCCCACCAGCAGGTGCTCGGTCGAGACGAACTCGTCCTCCATCTGCTGGGCGCGCTGGGCAGCGGTGTTCAGCGAGACGATCAGCTGGCGGGAGCTCTGGGGCGCGCCCACCGTGCTGCCGGCGGCCTTGGGCAGCCCGGTCAGCGTCTGCCCGAGCTTGGCGGTGAGGTCGTCGGGAGCCGCGCCGACCTCCTTGAGCAGCGGGCGGATGATCCCCTCGCCCTGGTCGAGCAGTGCGGCGAGCAGATGGACCGGCTCGACCTGCGGGTTGCCGTCCGTGGTGGCCCGCCGCATCGCCGCCGCCACGGCCTCCTGGCTCTTCGTGGTGAGTTTGTAGTTCATGCGTCGCCGCCCCCTTCGCGCGTGATCGCTATGCGGTTGTGCCTGATGGCCCGCCGGGCGGCGGCAGCGCTCGCGCCCGAATCCCGGGCACGGGCGGGCGCCGACCGCCTCGGCGCCCGCCCGGTTCCGGTCGGCCGTCGCGGTCCGGCCGGACCGGCTACCGGTCCTGCTCAGGCGGAGTGGAGGTGTTGAAGATCGTCACCCGTGCGCGCCGCACCGGCAGCAGCTCGCCGCCGCCGGCCTCGCCCGACGAGCGCCGCGCCACCGCCGAGCGGGCCGCGTCCAGCTCGTTGTGCAGGTGGAACAGGTGCTCGCGCAGCTTCTCCACCTCGATCTCCAGTTCCAGGATGCGCTTGATCCCGGCGAGGTTGATCCCCTCCTCCTGGGAGAGCCGCTGCACCTCCCGCAGCGTCCGGATGTCGCGCATCGAGTAGCGCCTGCCCCGGCCGGAGGCCCGGCCCGGCGAGACCAGGCCCAGACGGTCGTACTGGCGCAGCGTCTGCGGATGCAGTCCGGACAGCTCAGCGGCCACCGAGATCACGTAGACCGGGATGTCGTCACCCAGCCCGGGATCGTTCATGACATTCACATCCCCTTCGCGCGTGTCTCCAGACCGCTGCGCGGGTCCTGGTCCGCGGTCGCGGCGCGGAACTTCTCCAGCGCCTCGCGCGCATCCTCGTTGAGGCGGTCGGGAACCGCCACTTCGACGGTCACCAGCATGTCGCCCGCGGTCCCGTCGCGCCGGGCCGTGCCCTTGCCGCGAACCCGGAAGGTCCGGCCGTTGGGCGTGCCCGGTGGGATCTTGACCGTGACGGGCAGGCCGTTGAGGGTGGGCACCCGCACGTCGGCGCCGAGCGCGGCCTCGGGGAAGGTCACCGGAACGGTGATCGTCAGGTTGTCGCCGGACTTGGCGAACACGGGGTGCGGCTGCACATGTACCACCACATAGAGGTCTCCGGCCGGTCCGCCGTGCTCGCCCGGCGCGCCTTTGCCTTTGAGCCGGATCCGCTGGCCGTCGGAGACACCCGCGGGGATCCGGGTCTGGATCGTTCGGGTGCTCTTACCGCGCCCGCTGCCGCTGCACGTGGGGCAGGGGTCGTCGACCACCAGGCCGCGCCCCTTGCACTTGCCGCACGGCTCGGAAAGCGAGAACCCGCCCTGGTTGCGGTTCTCGTGGCCGGTACCCGAGCAGTTCGGGCACACCCGCGGAGCCGTGCCCGCCCGGGCGCCGGTGCCCTTGCAGGTGGGGCACGCGGCGTCGCTGCTGAGCTGGAAGGACCGGGTAACTCCGGCGGACGCCTCGCTGAACGTCAGCCGGGTCTCGGTCTCGATGTCGGCCCCGCGCCGGGGCTGGGTCGTGGTGCGGCCGCGCCCGCCGAACAGGCCGCCGAACAGGTCGCTCAGCCGCTCGCCGCCCCCGCTGGGCTGGGGACCGCCCTGGCCCTGGCCGAACAGGTCGCCCAGGTCGAACCCGCCCGCGCCGGTGCTGCCACCGGGCCGGTAGGAACCGCCGAAGAGGGAGCGGGCGTCGTCGTACTCCTTGCGCCGCTTCTCGTCACTGAGCACGTTGTAGGCCTCGGAGATCTCCTTGAAGCGCTCCTCGGCCTGTGCGTCGCCGGTGTTGGCGTCGGGGTGGTTCGCGCGCGCGAGCTTGCGATAGGACTGCTTGATCTCGTCCTGCGAGGCGGTCTTTGAGACTCCGAGGACCTTGTAGTAGTCCTTCTCCAGGTAGTCCTTCGTGCTCATCGACGTCTGCCTTCTCCCGCTTCGCGCTGTGGGTCGGATTGTCCCCGCGACCGCGCCCCCGCATCCGACCGGGGGGCGGCCCTGTGGCCGCGCGCCCCGGGCGCCGCGCGGCGCCCGGGGCTCGACGGTCTACTTCCTGTCCTCACCGGCCCCGCCGGAGGAGTCGGGGCCGGGCTCCTCCGCGGAGCCGCCCGGCTCGGCCTCCTGATCGGTTCCGGCGGAATCCGGAGCCTCAGCGGCATCCTCCCCGGGTCCGGCCACCACCACGCGTGCCGGGCGCAGGACCCGTTCGCCGATGAGGTAGCCGGGCTGGAAGACCTCGATGACCGTGGGCACCTCGGCGTCGGGCGAAGGCACCATGGTCAGGGCCTCGTGGACGTTCGGGTCGAACTCCTCGCCCTGTTCGCCGTACTTCTTCAGCCCCAGCTTGGTGACCAGCGCCTCCAGCGCCTCACCCACGGACTTGAATCCGCCGGTGAGCTCGTCGTGCTCACGCGCCCGGCCGATGTCGTCCAGGATCGGCAGAAGGTCGCCCACCACCTGGGCCGTCGCCTGCTCGCGCAGGGCCACCCGGTCGCGCTCGACGCGCTTTCGGTAGTTGGCGTACTCCGCCTGGATCCGCTTGAGGTCGTTGGTCAGCTCCACGACCTGCTCGCGGGTCTTGAGGAGCTCGCCCCCTTCGACGGTCCCGTCGATGACGACGGGCTCCTCGTCGGCCTCGACTGCGGCCTCGGGGGAGTCGGGAGCGGCACCCTCGGCCCCCTCGGGCGTACGGAGCTCACCGGTTTCGGGATCTATGCGCCGCCTGTCGCGGATCACCGGCCCCTGCTGCTCCTCGCCGTTCTCGTTCTCCGGCAGCGCCATTGGCTGCGCCTCCCTTGCCTTGCCTCTCGGCCGATCAGGCGTTGCCGTCCTTCTTGTCCTCGTCGACGATCTCGGCGTCCACGACGTCTCCGTCGTCGGACTGGTCCTGAGCGCCGGCCGAGGCGTCCTCACCGCCGCCCTGCTGGCCCTGGCCGTAGATGGAGGAGCCGATCTTCTGGCTCGCCAGCGCGACCTTCTCGCTCGCCTGGCGGATGGCCTCGATGTCGGTGCCCTCCAGCGCCGTCTTCAGCTCGCCGACGGCACCCTCGGTCTCGGACTTGACCTCGGCCGGGATCTTGTCCTCGTTGTCCTTGATGACCTTCTCGGTCTGGTGGACGAGGGACTCCGCGTTGTTGCGGACCTCGGCCTCCTCGCGGCGCTTGCGGTCCTCCTCGGCGTACTCCTCGGCCTCGCGGACCATCTTGTCGATGTCGTCCTTGCTCATGGCCGAGCCGCCGGAGATGGTGACCGACTGCTCCTTGCCCGTGCCCATGTCCTTGGCGGTCACGTTCACGATGCCGTTGGCGTCGATGTCGAAGGTGACCTCGACCTGGGGCACGCCGCGGGGCGCCGGCGGGAGGCCGCTCAGGTCGAAGACGCCCAGCTTCTTGTTGTACTGCGCGATCTCGCGCTCGCCCTGGTAGACCTGGATCTGCACCGAGGGCTGGTTGTCGTCCGCGGTGGTGAAGATCTCCGAGCGCTTGGTCGGGATGGTCGTGTTCTTCTCGATCAGCTTGGTGAACACGCCGCCCTTGGTCTCGATGCCCAGCGACAGCGGGGTGACGTCCAGCAGCAGGACGTCCTTGACCTCGCCCTTGAGCACGCCGGCCTGAAGCGCGGCACCGATGGCCACGACCTCGTCGGGGTTGACGCCCTTGTTGGGCTCCTTGCCGCCGGTGAGCTCCTTGACCAGCTCCACGACCGCGGGCATGCGGGTGGAACCGCCGACCATGACCACGTGGTCGATCTTGTCGACGCTGATGCCGGCGTCCTTGATGACCTGGTGGAAGGGCGACTTGGTGCGGTCCAGCAGGTCGGAGGTCAGACGCTGGAACTCGGCCCGGCTCAGCTTCTCGTCCAGGTGCAGGGGGCCCTCGGACGAGGCGGTGATGTAGGGCAGGTTGATGGCCGACTCGCTGGAGCTGGACAGCTCGATCTTGGCCTTCTCGGCGGCCTCGCGCAGCCGCTGCAGCGCCATCTTGTCCTTGGACAGGTCGACGCCGTTGGAGTTCTTGAAGCGCTCGACCAGCCAGTCGACGACGGCCTGGTCCCAGTCGTCGCCGCCGAGGTGGTTGTCGCCGTTGGTCGCCTTCACCTCGACAACGCCGTCGCCGACCTCCAGCAGGGACACGTCGAAGGTGCCGCCGCCGAGGTCGTAGACCAGGATGGTGGCCTCGCCCTCCTTCTCCAGGTGGTAGGCCAGGGCCGCGGAGGTGGGCTCGTTGATGATGCGCAGGACGTTGAGGCCCGCGATCGTGCCCGCTTCCTTTGTGGACTGGCGCTGGGAGTCGCTGAAGTAGGCCGGCACCGTGATGACGGCGTCGGTGACCTCTTCACCGAGGTAGGCCTCGGCGTCGCGCTTGAGCTTCTGCAGCACGAACGCGCTGATCTGCTGCGAGCTGAACGACTTCTCGTCGATCTCGGTCTTCCAGTCGGTGCCGATGTGGCGCTTCACCGAGCGGATGGTCCGGTCGACGTTGGTGACCGCCTGGCGCTTGGCGACCTCGCCGACGAGCACCTCGCCGTTCTTGGCGAAGGCAACGACGGACGGGGTGGTCCGGGCGCCTTCGGCGTTGGCGATGACCGTGGGCTCGCCGCCCTCCAGGACCGAGACGACCGAGTTCGTCGTCCCCAGGTCGATACCGACCGCACGTGCCATGAGTTCGTTCCTCCGTCAGAGTTGAGTCGTACAGGCGTAAGTTTGCTTCGCGGTTCGCCTGCTGTCAAATCACTTGAGTCGCTGGGACTCAATCTTTGGTTCCGCCCCTATAACGGCTGGAAGCACGGCGTTTGTTCCCGCCGCGGGAGCCGGTCGAGGGAAGTCCGGGCGGATCTCAGGGGCGCGTCAGGGGCGGGCCGGGGCCGGCCGGGCTGCCGCCGCCGACTGCGCACAGCACCTCCGCGAGCGCGACCGGGCGCGGGGGCGGGCACGGCGCATCGGCGAGCCCGGTCAGCCCGGTCGCACGCGCGGGCGATGATGGAAGCGGGGCCGCACCGCCGACCGGCGCGGCGGTGCAGGTGAACCCGCCGATTCGCGGTGGCGCGCGGACCTCTACCGTTGGAGCCCGCGGCCGTCGAAGCGCCTGAACCGGGGGCGATGGACCCGTCCGGCATTACTGACTAGTAACATTTGGTGGACCGCCGATGTGTGGCGCATCGGAGCAGGACAGCAGGATGGGAGGCCGCGGGCGATGCTCTACATCGTTCTGGGGATCATCACGACCCTCGTCGCCGTGGTCGGGGTCGCCATGTTCGCGTTCGGCATCCGCCGGATGGTGCAGACCGTGCGTCTGGGCCGCCCGGTGGAGAGCGGGCGCACGGGGCCGTTCGGCCGGCGACTGACGACCACGCTGCTCGAGGTGCTCGGACACAACCGGATGCTCAAGCGGCCCTGGGTGGGTGTGGCCCACTGGTTCGTCATGGTGTCCTTCCCGCTGCTGGTGTTCACCGTCGCCGAGGCGCACGGCGAGGTGTGGGACCCGCACTTCCACCTGCCGCTGATCCACGACTGGACCGTCTACGGCCTGGCCATCGAGCTCATCGCGGCGCTGGCACTGGTCGCCATCGCGGGTCTGGCCGTCTACCGCCAGATCAGGGGCCCGCGCCGGCGCGGCCGCGACTCCCGGTTCGCCAACTCCGTGCACTGGACGGCCTACTACGTCGAGGCCTACATCGTCGCGCTGCTGGCCGCCATCTTCGTGATCCGCGGGATCAAGGTCGCCCTGGACGATTTCCCGTTCCCGGTCTGGGCGACACCGGTCTCGCACGCGCTGGGCGCGATCCTGCCCGCCAGTGAGCCGACCCTCGCGCTGGTCGCCGCGTTCAAGCTGGTCATCTCCTGGATGTTCTTCATGGTCCTGGCCGCGGTGCTGACCATGGGCATCGGCTGGCACCGGTTCACCGCGCCGTTCAACATCTACTTCAAGCGCGACGCCGGGGGCGCTCCGGCGCTGGGCGCCGCCAAGCCGATGATGGACAAGACCGGCAAGCAGCCGCTGGACTTCGAGGAAGCCGACCCCGACGAGGACCCCTTCGGCGCCGGCAAGATCGAGGACTTCACCTGGAAGGGCTTGCTCGACTTCTCCACCTGCACCGAGTGCGGCCGCTGCCAATCGCAGTGCCCCGCCTGGAACACCGGAAAGCCGCTCTCGCCCAAGAAGCTGGTCATGGACCTGCGCGAGCACGCCTACGCCAAGGCTCCCTACCTCATGCAGGGCATCACCGCGGAGACGCTGGAGGAGAAGGCCAAGGAGGATGCCGCACACGCGGACACCGACGTGCTCACGCTTCTCCAGCGGCCGCTGGTGGGCACCGAGGAGGAGGGCGGCGTCATCCACCCCGACGTGCTCTGGTCCTGCACCAACTGCGGTGCCTGCGTCGAGCAGTGCCCGGTGGACATCGAGCACATCGACCACATCATGGACATGCGCCGCTACCAGGTGATGATCGAGTCCAGCTTCCCCTCCGAGGCCAACACGCTGCTGAAGAACCTGGAGAACAAGGGCAACCCCTGGGGCATGGCCGAGGACCGGCGCATGGACTGGATCGGCGAGCTCGACTTCGAGGTCCCGGTGGTGGAGGACACGCTGCCGGAGGGCACCGAGTACCTGTTCTGGGTCGGCTGCGCCGGCGCCCTGGAGGACCGCGCGAAGAAGACCACCAAGGCCATCGCCGAGCTGCTGCACACGGCAGGCGTGAAGTTCGCGGTCCTGGGCGGCATGGAGGCCTGCACCGGCGACCCGGCGCGGCGGCTGGGCATGGAGTACGTCTTCCAGATGCTCGCCCAGCAGAACGTCGAGACCCTGAACGAGGCGGGGGTCACCAGGATCGTGGCCAGCTGCCCGCACTGCTTCAACACGCTGGGCAACGAGTACCCGCAGCTCGGCGGCGAGTACGACGTGGTCCACCACAGCCAGCTGCTGGCCAAGCTGGTCGAGGACGGACGGCTCACCCCGGTCCAGCCGATCGAGGAGAACATCACCTACCACGATCCGTGCTTCCTCGGCCGGCACAACAAGGTCTACACGCCGCCGCGCGACATCATGGCGCAGGTCCCCGGCATCACCACCAAGGAGATGCACCGGCACAAGGAGCGCGGCTTCTGCTGCGGCGCGGGCGGCGCGCGCATGTGGATGGAGGAGCGCATCGGCAAGCGCATCAACACCGAGCGCGTGGACGAGGCATTGACCACCGACCCCGACACCGTCTCGACCGCCTGCCCCTTCTGCCAGGTGATGCTGGGCGACGCCATCAACGAGAAGAAGTCGGCGGGCGAGGCCAAGGAGTCGCTGGAGGTCGTCGACGTGTCCCAGCTGCTGCTGCGCTCCGTCAAGAGCGACGCCGCCCCCGCGGGCGAGGAGGAGAAGGAGACGGCCTGACCGTCCGACCGGCCGTCCCCGCCGCACATGCGGTCCGGCCGGCGCGGCCGGACCGCGCTCCGGGCAGGCCGCCGCCCGGGGCGCGGCCCCGCTGCGCCGGCCGGACCGCCGACGCGGCGGGCGGGGCGCAGCTTTCGGATCAGCCTGCGCAGTGCGGTTCGGCGGCGGGGCCGGGCAGGCAGCGCCTGGCCTGCTCGGGCACCGGCGCGCGCACGCCCAGCACGATGTCGATCTCCTCGAAGGTCAGCCGCCGGTCCGCACCGGCGACCGCGATGAGCAGCTCGGAGTAGAGTTCGATCTCCGCCATCGCCACGTGGTCGTGAAGGTGTACGTCGGCATACATCCGCGCCCACCTCCATCGAGAGCACCGCAGGGGCGCGCCCCGCGCGGGACAAGGGAACGCGGGAGGCGACCGTCCGGCCACGTGTATCCCCGGGTCGGACCGCCGACCAACGTGGGATCCCGCCGGAGACATCCCGCTGGACGAAGGTTACGTCCCGGTAGCTCACCGCCGCATGACCCAGACGGGCCATTCTCAGAACCACGTTCGAGTAGTCATCCGGCGGTATACACGCACGGTCCCGGGGCGCCGAGAGGACTAGGACCGGTACTTCGGCACCCCGTGCCCGGCGGACCGCGGTGCGGTGCAGGCGGGACGGGCGCCGCGGTCCGGCGGCTCCCCGCCCGCCGCGCGCTCGGACGAGCGCGCCGCAGGGTGTCCAGCTGGTCAGGCCGATCACCGCGTGCGAACATCGGCACGTGCACTACCACGGCTACTTCTGGCGCGGGTCCGACGACGACCGCTCGCGCCGGGCACGCGACGCCCACATCGACGGTCCCCGGTTCGCGACCGCCGACGTACCCCCCGCCAAGATGTGCTGGTGGCTGCGTAAGCCGGCCGACATGGTCGCGGGCACCTGGGACGACCCCGCAGGCGCCGCGAAGTGGATGCTCGCGCAGTACGAGCGGGTGAGCCGCGAGATCGAGGACGCCGCCGCCCACTGGACGCCCGGCGACCGCCGCTACGCCGCGGCCCTGCGCGACATCGCCGACGGCCGCGACGTCACCTGGCAGTACCAGGTGGGCGGCGACGAACGCGCCTTCGTCTCGGTCGTCGCCTGCTCACCCAACGAATGGGACCGCGAGGCTCCCTGCCCGCTCGACGGCGCGAGCGGCTAGGCGTGATGCTCGGGGAGGTCGGTAGCACGGCCGCAACCGGCACAGCACCGTCGATCTTGTAGCCATCGCAAACGGAAATCGCTTTCCTTCACGATGGCTACAAGATCGACGAGGGTTCGGCGGCCCGACAGCTGACCGCACCGCCTCACCGCGACCGTTCCTGCTCCACGGAGCGCTTGAGGAGGTCGCATGCGTGCTCGAACTCCTCCTGGAGGCGGGAGGCCTCGACGAGCAGGGTGGCGTAAGGGCTCGAACCGCCGGTGACGCTGACCGTGACGCCCTCGTCGCCCTCGTCGCCCTCGGACAGCCGGCTCGCGTACTCCCTGGACTGCCCGGCCCGGGATGTCAGCTCCTCGACCTGTTCGGCGATGTGCTTCTCGTCGAGCTCGCTCAGCTTCGCGGTGATCTCGGCGAGCGCGGCGAGGAAGTCCGCGTAGCGTTCGAGGAATCCGGGGCTCTCCGGCCGCCCCTCTTGCGAGGATGCGGCCTGGTCAAGAGTGCGGGTGACGGAGGCCAGCTGGTAGGAGATCCGGTCCAGTGCCTGCACGGCGCCCACGTAGCCGGAGAACGTGGGGATTCGGCGCCGCAGCAGGAAGCGCCGCGGGTTGTAGTAGACGCTCTCCTCGGCGGTGCGCACCGCGCTGTGCGCCTGGGCCACGGTGGAGTCCAGCCGGCTCGCACGCTGGCGCCACTGTCCCGTCCGCTCCTGGATCAGCTCTCCTTCACGCAGCGGAGGGTGCATGTCCGAAAGCAGGTCGCACACAGCGTGGGCCAGCGAGCGGACGCCGTGCTCGGCGCTGCGGAAGCGCATCGGCGGTACGACGACCAGGTTGACCAGCACGCCGATGGCGCAACCGATGAGGACCAGCAGGAGGATCGAGCCGAGCTGGGTGGCGCGCTCGACGGTGCTCGTCGCCATGACGTACATGGCGAAGGCGAAGAACGCGGCGGTGACCACCTGAGAGCCCTGCGAGCCCAGCCGGGGCCAGCGCCCGATCACCAGCGCGACCATCGTGACGACCGCGAACGTCACCAGGCCCGGCCCGGCCAGGAACCCGATCAGCCCCTGCACGGCCACCCCCGCCCCGACCGCTCCGAGGTAGCGCACCGACTGGGCGATCGACTGGTAGATCGTCACCTGGATCATCAGCACCGCCGAGAACGGCGCGAACGCGGGTGCCGCGGCCTGCAGCACGTTGTAGGAGACGACCCAGGCGATTGTGGCGGCCAGAGTGCTCTTGCCGATCAACAGCAGGGTGTTGCGCTCGTGGCCTTCACGGCGGGCACGGCGGATCCACTGCCCCATGCGGGCCCAGCGCCCCAGCGGCGCGGGACGTCTCCCGGATCTCTCCGACGGCCGCATCACGCTTCGCCCCCTTCGCTCCTTCCTCCGCCGTTAACCCGAATGCGGACACGCATGTGCGTTCGGCGGAAGCAATCCCGCGGGACGCGGGCGCGGGGTCGCCGCGGGAGCCGAAGGAGGGGCCGCGCGGACGAGCGCGGCCTCAGGTCATCGGATGTTCAATCCCGCCCCCGGCCGCGAGGGACGCTGAGCCAGGTGACCTCGCGGTGGCGGTCGGCGTAGCGGGCGTATTTCTCAGGCGTCTCGGCGAAGCCCGCGCGGTCCTCGTCGGTGAGCTCGCGCACGACCTTGCCCGGCAGCCCGGCCCACAGCGTGCCCGCCGGAACCTCCTTGCCCGGCGGCACCAGCGCTCCCGCCGCCACCAGGGCGCCCTCGCCCACGCGGGCGCCGCCCAGCACGATCGCGCCGATGCCGATCAGCGCACCCTCGCCGATCTCCGCGCCGTGCACCATGGCCTTGTGCCCGAGGCTGACGCGATCGGCCAGCACCGCGGGCTCACCGGGGTCGGAGTGCAGCCCGCACTGGTCCTGGATGTTGCACATCCGGCCGATGACGATGTCTTCGGTGTCGGCGCGCAGGACCGAGCCGTACCAGACGCTGCTCCGAGCGTCGAGACGGACGCGCCCGACGACGACGGCGCCGGGCGCGATCCAGGCGTCGGGATGGATCTGGGGCTCACCGAACGGGGCGTCTCCGACGTACGGAGCGGACACGTGCACCTCCCTGGCTGCGGGCCGACCGGCGAGGCACGCCGGAAAAGGCGGACACCGGCCCCGCGCCGCCGTGAACGGGCATACCTTAGTAGTGCGGTGAGCACGGCGGCCCCAGCGGCACGCCCCAAACGCGCACGATCCGCCCACGCTATTGAGCAGGAGGTGCACTCGGCACTACCGTAGTCGCCTCCCCTCGTGTTCACTACGTCACACTTCGCACGCGATACGGGTCTCTGTTGCGGTTTCCCATCACACCGCCAAGCTTGAGGAATGAATGTCATTGACGTGTTTTCCGGGTGTTATGGGAATGATAGGCAGGGAGTCCGGCCACCATCCCATTGGCAGCCAACCTGGTTGATTAGGACATGAACGAGCACAGCGCAGAGATCTTGCCGAACTTCCTACGCGAGGAAGCCTTCCCGACCGAGAAGCGGGGCTACAGCAAGCGCCAGGTCGACGACTACGTGGTGCGCACTCACAACCAGACCCGCGATCTGCAGGAGCGGCTGGCGCGCGCCCACGACGAGCTGGAGCAGCTCCGCCGCGAGCTGGCCGAGGCCAAGGAACAGGCCGCGGTCAAGCCCGAGCACGAACAGATCAGCGAACGCATGTCCACGATCCTTCGCATAGCAGAGGAAGAGGCGAAGGAGAAGCGCGGCAAGGTCGACAGCGAGGTCGACGCCATCCGCGGCAAGGCCGAGGAAGAGTCGGCCAAGAGGGTCAAGGACGCCGAGGAGCACGCCGAGCGCGTACTCTCCAGCGCGCGCTCCGAGGCCCAGGAGATGGTCGCGGCGGCCAAGCAGGAGACCGAGCAGCTCAGGGCACAGGTCGAAGACGAGACCCAGCGTCGCGTCACCGATGCCGAGGCCCGGGCGCAGAAGATCAACGATACGGCCGACCGCCGCCTGGCCACACTTACGGCCACGCACAACGAGGCGGTGCGCAGGCTCGGCGACATGCACGGCACGCTGGCGGAACTCCTCGACGCCGAGAAGAAGTCGGGGCCGCTGGAGGCAGGGCTGTCGCAAGCCGAGGTCGCGGCCGAGCAGGAGGCGTCCGAACCTGCGAAGCAGTCGCAGCAGGGGCAGCCGAACCGGCAGGGCCAACCGGCTCAGCCGACGCAGAAGGGGCAGCAGGACCGGCAAGGGCAGCAGCCTTCGCAGGGCCAGCAGGGTCGGCAGCCGCAGCAGGCCCAGGCCGGGCAGCAGGGCCAGGGTCAGCAGAAGCAGAGCCACCAGCCCGCCGACCAGCAGGCGAAGACCGCCTCGCCGCAGCAGCCTCCGGCGGAGGCCCGCGGCGACTCCGGGGCCCAGGCTCCGGTTTCCGGTCCGCAGGCCGCCCATTCCGGGTCCGCGCAGTCGGGGCCGGACGACGCCACCGTGAACACCGGCCCCGCCGCGCAGCAGCTGGACGTGGCCGACGAATCAACCGTCCGTCTCAACCCGGAGCCGCCGGCCGGAAAGCAGGGCGAGGCAGCAGCCTCGCAGCCGGTCCGCCAGGCCCCGCGGCCGCAGGGGGCGCCCTACGCGGGTCCCGCACCTCAGCAGCAGCAGCCGCCGCAGGTGCAGCAGCAGCCGCAACAGCAGCCACCGCAGCAGCATCCGAACCAGAGCGGCCAGCCCCAGCAGGCGCAGCCTGTGCAGCCGGCCCACGACCCGGGTATCACGGCCATGCATCAGCGCTCCGACGCGCCGCCGGCCCAGCCCGACGACGCCGAGGGCACTGAGGGAGTGCGCATCATCAAGCCGTGACCCGGTGCGGTCCGCGCACCCGGCGGAGTGTCCATCGCGTGCGCACCCAGCCCGCGCGGACCGCGACGTCGGCCGGACCGGACTGGACTCGCTCATGTCGTTACCGGAGCGGGGCGCCCAGAGCGCCCCGCTCCGTGCTGTTTGTCCAGGCCTGAGGGGCGACGTCGGTCTTCGACCCGGTGTCGGCTACGATGCCGGAAGCCATGATTATCCGCTCGGCCATCCGGTCTGACCTCGGTGCGATTCTGCGGCTCCTACGCGAACTCGGCGACGCGACCCCCGCGCAGACCAGCACCGTCCGCATGTCCTCCGCCGCCGTGCGCGCATGGACCCGGATGGAGAACGACCCCGACCGCCAGGTCCTGGTCGCCGAGCGCCGCGGCCAGATCATCGGGACCGTGGACCTGCTGGTGGTCGCCAACCTCACGCACGACGCGCAGTCGTGGGCGGTGGCCGACAACCTGGTGGTGGACGCGGCGTGCCGACGCGCCGGTGTAGGGCGGGCACTGATGGAGGAGGCGGTCGACCGGGCCTCCCGAGCCGGCTGCTACAAGGTCGAACTGCTCTCGCACGAGAGCCGCGCCGGGGCACACGCGTTCTACTCCGCGATCGGCTTCGAGAACTCGGCCGAGGGCTTCCGGCGCTACCTCTGATCCCCTGCTGATAGCGGCTGGTGCCGTCGTCCCATCGTGGTCCCGGCCCGCTGCCTGGGGTCGGCTGCCCGTGTCCTCGACTCGCCCGGCAGGCGGCCGCGCCCCCGCGCACGGCGCATCGCCGCCGCACGCGGGCCGTGTCCGCACAACGGAAGCAGACCGCAGCGGACGGTGCTTCCCCGCTCCGCTGCGGTCCGTCCCGCGGTTTGCGGCAGGCTCAGCGTCCCGAGCGCAGCGGGATCTGCTTGAAGAAGAGCACGACCACGAAGGCCACCACCGCGATCGGCATCCCCAGAGTGAACACGGTGTGCATCGCGTTGCTGAACGCGCTGATCACCGCGTCCTGCACCGCGGGCGGGAGCGCGTGGATCGCCTCGGGCGACCCGCTCACCCCGCTCGACAGGTCCGATGAGCCGGAGGACCCGCCGGTACGCTCGGCGAACTCCGCGATCTCGCCGTGCAGCCGGTTGGTCATCACCGCGCCGAAGGTTGCCACACCCATGGCGCCGCCGAGGTTGCGGAAGAAGGAGACCGCCGAGGTGGCCGAGGCCAGGTCGGCCCGCCTGACCGCGTTCTGCGTCGCCAGGATGAGGATCTGCATGCACATCCCCAGGCCCAGGCCGATCTGGCAGACGCCGAAACCGACCAGGACCAGGCTGGACTCGGTGTCCAGGAACGTCAGGGTGAAGAACCCGGTGCCGATCAGCACGGTGCCGGTTACGGGGAAGACTTTCCACTTGCCGGTGCGGCTGACAAGGAAGCCCGAGGTGACCGAGGCCGTCAGCAGGCCGAGCACCATCGGCAGCGTCATCAGGCCCGAGGCCGTGGGGCTGAGCCCCTGCACGATCTGCAGGTACTGCGGCAGGTAGATCATCACGCCGAACATGCTCATGCCCACCGCGGCCGAGGCGAGGGAGCCGAGCACGAACGTGCCGTTTCGGAACAGGTGCGGCGGCAGGATGGGGTCCTGCGCGCGCCGCTCCACCAGCACGGCCCCGAGGAACAGCACCGCCGCGACGGCGATCAGCACGTAGGAGGGAGTCGACAGCCAGTCGAACTCCTGCCCGCCCAGGCTCAGCAGCAGCATGACCGCGCTGGCGGCGCCGACGATGCAGGTGGCGCCCCGCCAGTCGATGCGGTTCTCCGAGCGGGGCCGCGCAGGCAGCTTGAGCAGGCGCTGGATGACGATGAACGCCACCACCGCCAGCGGCACGGTGATGAAGAAGCACCAGCGCCAGCCCAGCGGGCTGTCGACCAGGAATCCGCCGAGCAGCGGTCCGCCGACCGTGGCCACGCCGAACACCGACCCCAGGAAGCCGGAGTAGCGGCCGCGCTCGCGCGGGGCCACCACGTCGCCGAGGATGATCTGGGGCAGCGCAGCGAGTCCGCCCGTACCGATGCCCTGGAAGAAGCGCGCGGCGATCAGCCACGTCATGTCGTCGGCGAACCCGGCCGCGACCGATGAAGTGATGAAGATCACGAGCGCGATCTGGAACAGCAGCTTGCGGCCCCAGACGTCGGAGAGCTTTCCCCACACGGGTGTGGAGGCGGTCATCGTGAGCAGGGTGGCGCTGGCCACCCAGGACAGCCGGTCCTGGCCGCCGAGCTCGCCGACGATGGTGGGCAGCGCCGTGCCCACGATCGAGGTGGTGAGCATCGACGTGAGCATGGCCAGCATCAGGCCGATGAGAATCTCGATGATCTGGCGCCGCGAGTAGTTCGCCGGCGCCTCCTCGGCGGCCTCCCCCGCGGTGTGCTCCCCCGGCACGTCCGCGGTCCGCCGGTCCACTGCGCCTAAGCGTTGCTCCACGTTCGGGATCTCCTGTCCGTCGCCCCGTTTGTTGCTGTTGCAGCGGCCCCGGCGCAGGCGCGTAGGAACCGAGGCGCGCGGGATTCGACCGGGACCGGACACGACGGACCGCCCTCCAGGTTCGGGGCGGTCCGGTGGCAATCTCCTCTCCAGGTATAAGTAAACAGTGTTGACTTGTCAAGCGGAGGCGTTATAGTGCGGTGAACCGCGCACGAGCAGCCGCGCTGAGCAGGGACTCCGCGGCCACAGCAGGGGAGCCCGATGAACCGCACAGACGCCGACGGCTCCTGCCCAGGGCGTGTGCGCGACCGCGAGGCCACGCGCCAGCGCATCCTCGCCAGCGCCCGTGAACTGTTCACCCAGGAGGGCTATGCGCAGGTGTCCTCGCGGCGCATCGCCGCCGAGGCCGGGGTCAACGTCGCCCTGATCAACCGATACTTCGGGGCCAAGCGCGGCCTGCTCGCCGAGGTGGTGGCCGAGGACGCCTCGTTCCCCGGGGTTTTCGAGGGCGACCGCGACACCCTGCCCCGGCGCGTCGCCGAACACGTCGTCCACCGCACCCTGGGCGAGGGAACGCCGCTGCAGCGGGCGCTGATGCACTCCATCGGCGACCCGGACCTGCGGTCGGTGTTCGAGGAGCGGCTGCAGAGCGCCATCATCGGGCCGCTGTCCGACTACATCGGCGGAGCCGACGCCCGCACGCGCGCGACGCTTGTGGCCGGCCTCCTGATCGGCATCGGCAACGTCCGCCGGATGGGCGGCGCGGACTCCCTGATCGAACACGACCCGCAGGCGCTGACCCGGCGCCTCACGGGCATCATCGAGCGCTGCCTGGACGAAGGAGCAGCGGGCGGGGGAGCGGCCGAGCGGCTGGACGAGTGAGGGCAGCCGGAGCCGCGTGGCGCGTCGCCGGTGCGGCGCGGGGCGGCCGGGAGGGGACGGGAGACGCACCGGAAAATCGGAACTGTCCCGATATCCATCACCAAAGTTCACGTATCCCTCGGAATCACCGACGGAACCTCCACGCCGAGACTCCTCTCCGCTTACACGGCAGGCGAATTCGCCGCGACACGCCAATGCACCGATAAGAGCAGTTCCGGATGAACCCTGTGTTTCCCTGTGGAACTGTGTCCCGGGTCACGATGATTCGGGGAAGCGAGAATACGGGGGAACTATGAACGCGACAGCAGGATGCGACTCGGTGAAGCGTGGAAGCAGACCGGGCACCATGGCCCGGGTGGCGCTGACGTTATCGTCCCTGGCGGTGCTCGCCGCATTCGGTCTCGGTTCCACCGCTGTTGCGGTGGCCGAGGAAAGGGTGCACCAAGCGTCGAGTATCGCCAGGACAGCGGTCGAACACGCAAAGAACCAAAAAGGAAAGCCTTATCGGTACGGTGCCGAAGGCCCGCGGGCCTTCGACTGCTCCGGGCTCGTGCAGTACGCCTACAAGAAGGCCGGAAAGAGCATCAGCCGCACCACCTACACCCAGTTCGACCAAGGGCGATCGGTTTCGCGGTCGAAGCTCCAGCGCGGAGATCTCGTCTTCTTCTATCCCGGCCCCGAGCACGTCGCAATGTACATCGGAAAGGGCCGCATGATCCACGCGCCGGGTTCCGGTAAAAAGGTCCAGATCACCAAGATGACCGGCTACTACAACCGGCACTTCGTGGGAGCGCGCCGAGTCGCCTGAGACTCCGCCCGGCACCGCGCGGTCGGGCGTCGAGACCGGCTGACCCGCCGCCACTCGGCGGCCGCCACCCGCATGAATGATCCCGAGGAGTCAGTGGAGACTCGTTCCGGCGGCGCCGCGCTGCGCCGAGCGCACCCGTGCGCGCAGCGCGGCGCCGTCTCGCCACAGGTGCCCCAACGCCCCGGCCCTCCCCCGCATCCCACCCCGTCCTCCCCGCACCGACCTCAGCGGGCTCTGCTTGCGGCAGATCGCCCGAGGGCAGAAAAGGTCGATTCCCCGGCGCCACCGAGCGCAGGCTGGTGACGTCCGGACGATGTGGTGGCCACCCGTCGGGCTCCGGCCTTGGAACCGATCGAGGAGGAGAAGTGCTCTCGACTCAACCATCGGCGCTGCCGCGGCTCGCCGCCGACGGCGCTGCCGCGACGTTCGACGACCAGATCGCCAGCCGGCTGCTGCACGGCCGGATGGTGGTGCTCGGCACCCAGGTGGACGAAGCCGTCGCCAACCGCATCTGCACGGAACTGCTGCTGCTCGCGGAAGACGACCCCAAGCGGGACATCACGCTGATCATCAACAGCCCCGGCGGCTCGGTGCACGCCGGTATGGCGGTCTACGACACCATGCGGTTCATCCCCAACGACGTGGCCACCCTCGTCATGGGATTCGCCGGAAGCATGAGCCAGTTCCTGCTGTGCACGGGTACCCCAGGCAAGCGCTACAGCCTGCCCAACGCCCGCATCATGATGCACCAGCCCTCCGGCGGAGTGGGCGGCACGGCCGCCGACATCGCCATCCAGGCGGAGAACCTGGCCCACACCAAGAAGTCCCTGCAGGAGCTGATCGCACGGCACACCGGCCAGCCGGTGGAGCGCATCGTCGAGGACCAGCGCCGCGACGCCTGGTTCACCGCCGAGCAGGCCCGCGAGTACGGGTTCGTCGACCGCGTCGTCGACAGCGTGGCCGAACTGGGCGGCGACACCGCGCGCCGCTTCGGGTTCGGCGCCGACCACGCGCCGGGGATCACCCATGCCGCGGCGTCGGCGCGAGCTGAGCAGCAGCAGAAGCACGGGGGCGCAGCGCGCGACGGCGGGGCCGACCGGCCGGACTCCGAGGAGGGGCGGAAATGAGCCAGTACACGGTTCCGGTGGTGGTCGAGCGCACGCCCTCGGGCGAGCGGTCCTACGACGTCTTCAGCCGGCTGCTCTCGGAGCGGATCATCTTCCTGGGAACGGCGATCGACGACGGCGTGGCCAATGTGACGATGGCCCAGCTTCTCCACCTCGACCATGAGAACGAGGAGCGCGACATCAGCCTCTACATCAACTCCCCCGGCGGCTCCACCTCCGCGGTGACGGCCATCTACGACACGATGCGGTTCGTGCGCGCCGACGTGGCGACGGTGTGCATGGGCCAGGCGGCCTCGGGCGCGGCGGTGCTGCTCGCGGCGGGCACGCCCGGCAAGCGGATGGCGCTGGGCCACTCGCGGGTGCTGCTGCACCAGCCCTCCAGCGAGGGCCAGGGGGAGGCCGCCGACCTGGAGATCCAGGCCGCCGAGGTGCTGCGGGTGCGCAGCGAGATCGAAGAGATCCTTTCGGCGCACACCGGCCACAGTGTGGAGCGGCTGCGGGCTGACACCGAGCGAGACAAGATCTTCACCGCGTGGGATGCCAGGGACTACGGGCTGGTCGACGACGTGATCTCGGACCGGCCGGCGAGGAGGGCAGCCGTGGACGCGGCCTGACTCCGGTGGTGCGCCGTCCGCGGCCGGCGGGCGGCGCACCCGGCCGGGCGCGGACCGCCCCCGTCCGGAACGGACGTTCAGGCGGCGAGCAGTACCGCCTGGACGCCGCCGTCCGTTCGAGGGGACCCGACCAGCTTGCGGCCCATCGGCGCGGGGGCGGGCACGAGCTCGGTGTGCAGCCCGCCGACCAGGTCGACCAGCTGCAACCCGAGCGCGCGGTAGACGGCGGCCAGCACCTCGGAGGAAGGCTCCTTGCGGCCGCGCTCGATCTCCGAGAGGTACTGCAAGGACACTTGCGCGTCCTCGGCGACGTCCTGCAGCGTGCGGCCCTGCTTCAATCGGGCGCGGCGCAGCACGCCCCCGATGAGGTCGCGCATCAGCGGCTCGTCGCCCTCTGCCGGCCGTTCGCCCATGGTTCCCTCCCCGCAGCGCACTCCTGACACACAGACCCTACTCCGCCCGGACGGCAGCGGCCATGGCCTCGGAAGCGCCCGCCTGCGCGTTCTGCGACGGGCAGAACCGGCGCCGGGTACGGGATCACACGTCCAGCTCCTCGTCGATCGACTTGAGCCGGTGGCGGGCCAGGGCGAGGTTGCCCCGAGTACGGTCCATCGCAAGGTAGAGGAACAGACCCTGCCCCTTTCTGCTGGTGAGAGGGCGAATGATGTGGTATTGCGCGGAAAGCGTGATCAGGATGTCCTCGATCGACTCGTTGAGCCCGAGCTGCTCGGTGGTCCGAATTTTCGCGCGGACGACCTCGGTGTTTCCCGCGGCGGCCACATTGAGGTCGAAGGACTTGGTCGAGGAGAGCGTGCCCAGCGCCATCCCGCTGCTGTAGTCGACGACTGCGGCGCCGATCGCGCCTTCGATCTCCATCATTTCCTTGAGCCCGGAATCTATATTCGCCATATCCTTCTCTTTCCTATGGTTGAGCCGGAGCAGCGCGGGCCGCTCGGCGATCCAGCGGCGCAGCCGTCCGCCATGGCCGCGCGGCCGCGCTCCACCGGTCAAGCGACCACCTCAGCCGTCCGGTCGCTGCCTGTGGACAACTCCCGCAGGGCGTTGAGGACGCGGAGGAGCACAGGGCGCTCGACGGTGGTGGATGCGGCAGGCGCGGGGGTGCCCCGTCGCCTGCGGACGTCGGGAAGCTGCGGGCGGGCGTCCTCGGCGACGCGTCGCAGCCGGTGCAGGACCAGGCCGAGACTTCCCCGCTCGCGATCCATCCGGACCTGAAGGCACAGGCCGGGGTGGGCGAGCACGGTGTAGATCAGATGGTCTCCGCGCTCGGTGACGACCACTTCCTCGACCGTCCGCCCCTGCTCGAAAGGCCCCTCTGCCACGGCGCGCACGACCGCCGCCGTCTGCGCCGCCAGCGCCCTGTCGTCCGCGCCGTGCCAGGCGACGGTGCGCTCCTCGTGCCAGTGGACGAGGCAGACGCTGCGCACTCCGTCGAGGCGGAGAACCTCCAGCATCTGCCGATCCAGGTCGATCACGGCGCTCCTTCGCACACGCGGGCAGGCGGAGGCGAAGACACGGCGATTCCGTTCCTCGCACCATCGATGAGCATAAAGGGGGACGCGTGATTCGCGTGGCTTTTCTGGTGATTCGCGGTGCCCAATCCGGCCACCCGTGATCTTTTCGACCGAATACGCCGATCTACCGGATGCGCAGTAAGAATACGGGAAACCGGCGAATCGAATTGATCACGCCGATCGCCCGGATTCGGTGTCCGTGCGCGGTTGGGGACCTTGTTCGGCGATACCGGGCCCGAAGGCCCCGGTTCCGCCTGAGCGGTGCGGGGGAATCGCGCGCCCGCGTGCATCCGGAGAGGAGTTCGGGCCCGGCGAGCAGAGGGGCGTTCGACGCCGGCCCGGGGAAGGAGGGGGCCCCACAAGGCACCCGTGTGGCCGCGGGTGGACGCAGGCGCGCGCCATCGTGGAAAAGGGGGGCCGTGTCCGGCCCGAGCGGCTACGACTGCTCGGCGCGTCGCCGGCGACGGGACCGAAGGAGGCCGGGCGGTCGATCGGCGGCTCGGCGCCTCAGGCCGTCAGCGCCTCAGGTGCGTCAGGTGCGTCAGGGCTTTGGGGACCCGCCCCGGTCGAACCCGTACAAGGCAAGACGCGAGGGCCGCCTCCGTGTCCCCCCTCAAAATCACGGATGCGGCCCTCGCTTTGGGAACGGTCGCCGACTCCTCCCCCCTGGAGTCGCGACCTTTAAAGCTCTATGTTGTGGCGGGAGAGCGGCGCCGATCGGCTTCGCCTCTCGCTCTGTTCCACAGACTACCGATGATGACCTGCCACAACAACCCTCTGTCACGGCGAACTACTTAAAGTAATTTCCATCTCCGCTCAACCCGCGAACCAAGGCACGGCGCCCAAGGTCAAGTCGGCGCTGTTTTCGGGGGTGGAGCATGGCCGCGGCAAGGCGGACATAGCCTGGGGTCGTGCGTTCCGTCTTGGTCAAGCCCCGCTGGCTCGGCATCCATCTGCTGGTCCTGCTCGCCGTGACCGTGTGCCTCGGCGCGGGGTACTGGCAGTTCGAGCGCGCCCAGCAACCCTCGCGCGAGGTTGTGGACAGCCCCATCGAGCGGCTGTCCCAGGCCCGGCCGCTGGAGAGCGTGCTGCAGCCGGGCGCCTACATGTCCGAGGAGGAGGGCAACCAAGCGGTACGGGTCACCGGCGTGTACGCGCCCGAGCGGCAGCGACTGGCGCCGGCGCTCTCCCCCGAGGGCGAGAAGGGGTACTACGTCGTCGTTCCGCTGGTCACCGGCGAGGACACCGCTGTCGCCGTCAGCCGCGGGTGGCTACCCGAAAGCGCGGCCGACTCGGCGGACCGGCCGGCCGACGTGCCCGAGGGCGAGGTCTCGGTGACGGGCTGGCTGCAGCCGCCCGACAAGGCAGAGGACGGATACATCCCTGTCGACACGCCCGAGGGCCACGTCGCCCGGATCGCGCCCTCGCTGCTGGTCAACGAATGGCCCTACCGCCTCTACGAGGGCTACATCATCCTCGGCGAGCAGCGGCCCGGCGACACGTCCGCCGGTGCCGGGCCGCGGCTGCGGGAGATCCCGCCGCCGGAACCGCCCGAGGGCATCGTGTGGAACTGGCGCAACGTGAGCTACGCCGCGCAATGGGTGGTGTTCGGCGGCGCGGTGGTCGTCTTCTGGGTGTCGCTCATGCGCCGTGAGCTTCGGGAAGGCGGCTCGGCCGGCGATCAGGACGGGCAGGGCGGCCGCGGCCCCGGGAGCCAGGACGTGCGACCGGACGCCGGAGGCGGCGGTGCGCCCTCCGCCGACGCGGGCGGCGATCAGGTGTCGGTGGCGCGAACCTGACCGGCCCGGCGCTCGTCCGCCGACGCGGTCCGGCCGGACTCCGCCTTCTCCGCCGCCGCCAGCCGGTGCTCGATAATGAGCCCGGCGAACGGGATCGTCCCGGCCAGGGCCACCCCCACCGTCCGCGGCGCGCTCCAGCGCCGGTCCAGGGCAAGCCACAGCACGACGAGCACGTAGGCCATGTAGACGTAGCCGTGCGGGATGGCCACGAGCGGCATCAGCACCGACTCGTCGCCGAACAGGCTCTCGGCCCCCGCAGGCGCGCCGACCAGCGGGAAGCGCGCGGTCTCGCCGATGAGGTACTTGGCCGGCATCGCGGCGAACGTGAGGAGCAGAAGCAGGACACCCGTCACATAGGCGAGGACGCGGTACAGGACGAACGGCAGACGCTTCTTCTCCACGGGGCACCTCGTGCTGTCGGCGGCGGACGGCGCTCCGGAGTGCGCCGCGCGAGCGGCCGCGGGCGCCCGCGGCCGCGCTGGGCAATTCTGTGGTTCCGGCCCCCGCGGCAACTGGCGCGACGAGGGTCTGGTCCGAGCCTAATCGCCGCCGCGGGCATACCGGAGGCGGGTCGTCCCACACCGTTGGCGCCGCCGCTCGGGAACGGACACGCAGGTCGCGGCCCCCTTGCCTACAGGCGCCCCGACCCGCGGGTGGGACTCTGCCAGCGGCCGTCGGAACGGGTGGTCCAGGCCTGGGGAACGGTGCGCAGGGTGAGGTAGGCGTCGAGGAGCCGCATCGGCAGGAAGAACACCCCGTAGACCAGGTAGCTGGGCCTGCGTCGGACCGTCGCCAGAATGCAGGTCAGGATGTAGTCGGGCACGAACAGCCCGATCAGGATCGTGGTGAGCGGCAGCACAGAGGTGACGGCGGTGTAGCCCGTCGCGTAGGCGCCCACGTCCAGCACCGCGCCACCGGTTGCCAGCGGGACGAGCGTGAAGAGTCCCAGCGCGGCGGTGGCCAGCAGCAGCACCGAGACGACCACGACCTCCAGGATGTAGAAGAACAGCGCGAACCAGAACAGGCTCGGCCACACGCCGTGCCGGCGCACGGTCTGCCAGAACCCCAGCGTCCAGCGCCGCACCTGCTTGACGTAGTCGCCCAGGGTGAACGGATCCTGGCAGTAGGCCTTGGTGTCGGGGTTCATCGAGATGCGCCCGAGGCGCTTGTGGTGCACCTCGAAGGTCATGTTGAAGTCCTCGATCACCAGGCCCTTGGGGTTGATGTCGATGCTCTTCAACGCGCTGGTGCGGTACACGCTGGCGAAGCCGGGGACGATGAACGAGGTGCTGGTGTGCCGCCAGGTCTGGCCGAAGCGCAGCAGGTACTGCAGGAGCCAGTAGAGGCGGTCGCGGTAGGCCGAGATGGTCCGGCCGGCGACGGTGCGCTCCTTGGGCTTCCACTCGGCGACCACGAAGCCCGCCACGGCGGCGACGGAGGGATCGCCGAGCTGGCGTCGGGCGCCCTCGACGTAGCCGCTGTCGAGCTCGGTGTCGGCGTCGAGGATGACGACTCCGGCATAGTTCTCGGCCAGCTCGAACTCCTCGACGACCGCCTCGATGGCGCCGGCCTTGCCGCGGTTGGTCAGCAGCTCGAGGACGTTGACGCCGGTCTCGGCGGCGATGTCGGCGGTGGCGTCGTGCGAGCTGTCCGAGACCACGTAGATGTCCCAGCGGTTGAACAGCCGCAGCGCCGAGGTGATGGCGCCGTCGATCACCGGCTCCTCGTTGTGTGCCGGGATGACCACTGCCAGGTCGAGCCGCTCGGAGGCATCGGCGTCACCGGCGGCCGGGACCGCCGGCGCCGCGCCCGCGGGAACCGGCTGGGCGCCGGCCGCCGCCGTGTCGCCGGGCACCGGAACATGCGCCGTGCCTGCGCCTCCGCCGACCGTTTCGGCGCGCGAGCGCACCAGCACCCGGTCGCCGTGCTCCTCCGCGGCATCGACAGCGGCGGCGGCCTCGGCACCGCCCCGGCCGGCGGCGAGCGCCCGGCGCCGGGCCGCGGCGCCGCGGCGTTCGCGCACCGACCGCACCGAGTCGTCGCCCAGTCGTACCGTACCCACCAGGCTCCACACGAAGAGGTTGAGTCCGAACGCCATGCCGAGCAGGAGCGGTAGCGGGGTGGTCGCGGCCGCGGAGTCGAGCGCGAACCTGAGCCATTGCACAAAGAGCGTCACTGCAAGCGTCAGGGCGATCGCCCCCGCGAGCCAACTTCCGATGAAACGTGCCGTACGCACGGGTTGTCCTCCTGGCGAGGTTCGAGAGGTTCGACCGATGTCGGCGACAAGAACCGGTGATAAGTTGACGCTCCCCCGACGGAGGAAGTTCACCTGGTCGCGCGTCCTATCTAGGCCACACGAATCCTATGTATGTACTTGCAGTCGCGGGTGCCCGTTGATGCAATACCTTAGGTAGCCGAAGCCCGGGCGGCCGACAGCAGCACGCCCCATGTCCGTAGATTCCTCGTAATTCTGCACGCTCGGATCAGTCGATATCAATCCTCAACCGCATGCCCAGGACCGGACCGCATCCGCGAGCAGGGCCCACGCCGCGGAATCCGTGCTGGTCACCAGCACTCCACGTGCCCACGCAGCCTCGGAGAGGAACCGCAGTGCGCGTCGCCATGCACCAGCCGCATTATCTGCCGTGGTTGGGACTCATCGACAAGGCGGACCGAAGCGACCTCTTTGTCGTACTTGATCATGTTCAATATGAGCGCCGCGGCTGGCAGAACCGCAACTACGTCGCCGCGAAGGGCGGACCCGTCCTGCTGACCGTCCCGGTAATACAACGCAACCGCGACGAACGAATCCTGGACAAAAAGGTCGACAACTCCCATCCTTGGCGTGAAAAACACCGCAGGACCCTGGAGGAACACTGCTACCGCGGTGCTCCGTTCTGGGGGGAGTTCCGCGAGCGCTTTCTCGGCGTCTACGACCGGGAAGGGGACAGTCTGGCCGATCTCGCCTTGGCCACGATGCGCGCCGCCCTCGACGGGTTCGGCGTCGCGACGCCGGTGGTGCGTGCGAGCGAGCTCGGCGAGTTCCCCGGCCAGAAGAGCGAGCTGCTCGCCCAGCTCGCGGCCAAGGTCGGCGCCACCGCGATGCTCTCGGGCGACGGCGCGCGCGACTACATCGACACCGATGTCTTCCGCCGCTACGGCATCGCGGTGGAGTGGCAGCGATTCCGGCACCCCCGGTACCCGCAGCACAACCGGGCCGAGGAGGAGTTCCTTCCTCGGATGGCCGCGCTGGACCTGCTCGCCAACGTCGGCTCGACCGCGGCGCTGCGGGCTCTGCGCAGCACCCGCGCCCGGGACTCGGGCGGCTGACCGCCCCGGACGCGGCCGGCTCCAGCCGCGCCGACCGGGCACCGGGCCCTCGGCTCCCGCCCCGGCGGAGCATCCCAGCACAGCCGAACCAGGCCGCCGGTCTGCGCCTCGCGACACTTCCCGCTGCCGTCTGCAGACGCGCCGGCCCCGCGCTATCCGCGCCCATCATCCGGATCCCCCGCGAAGGACGCCGCATCATGTTCGACTGGTCCCAGCAGCGCCTACTGGTCATCGCTCCGCACCCCGACGACGAAGTCCTGGGCTGCGGCGGGCTTCTCCACAAGGCCAAGTCCGCCGGCGCCGAGGTGTACGTGCAGTTCCTGACCGTCGGCGACACGGCCGACGTCTCCGACAGGGGGTACTCCACCGCGAGCGAGCGGGTGGGCGAGATCAAGGAGGTGGCCGACCATTACCGCTGGGACGACTGGCACATCGCATTCCCCGGCGACGACTACCACCTCCGGCTCGACTCACTCCCGCGCTTCGAGGTGGCCAACATCGTCGAGCGGCAGAGCCCGATCTCCGTCAGCGAGGTGCGCCCCACGGCGGTGCTCGCGCCGCACCGGCTGAGCTACAACCAGGACCACCAGGTCGCGGCCGAGGCGGTGCACACCGCGCTGCGTCCGTCCGACGCGCGGCGGCGCCACCACCCCGGCCTCGTGCTGTCCTACGAGGAGGCCGCCGACCAGTGGCGCCAGGAGCCCGCGCCCGCACCCAACATGCTGGTCGAGCTCGACGAGGCCGCGTTCGCATCGAAGGTCGCCGCAATGCGCCTGTACGGCAGCCAGTTCCACGATCACCCGCACACACGGTCCGAGCTCACTCTGCAGAGTCTGGCCGTGCTGCGCGGGATGCAGGGCGGGGTCGCGTTCGCAGAGGGCTATCACGCGACGCGCCTGCTGGCCTGAGTAGGTCCTTGGGCCGGCCCCCGCCACCCGGAATACCGCGTATCCCAGAGCACTCTGAACGAGGGGGAGGCACCTTGAAAGCCGTTGTGACCGGCGGAGCCGGATTCATCGGGTCGCACCTGTGCGACCACCTGATCGCCGAGGGGCACCAGGTCGTTGCCCTGGACGACTTGTCGACAGGATGCGAGTCCAACCTGAAACAACTCAGCGGGCACCCGGACTTCGAGCTGGTGAAGGGCTCGGTGCTGGACGAAGTGCTCGTGGACGATGTCGTCGCCGCCGGCGACACCGTCTTCCACCTGGCCGCGGCGGTGGGCGTGCACACCATTGTGGACAGGCCGCTGGAGTCGCTGCGCACCAACCTGCACGGCACCGAGAACGTCGTCGAGGCCGCTGTACGGCGGCGGGCGCGCTACCTCGTCGCCTCCACGAGCGAGGTCTACGGCAAGAACGACGCCGACGGACTCAGCGAGGACGCGGACAGGATTCTCGGCTCGCCCCTGAAGAGCCGATGGTCCTACGCCGCCGCCAAGGGGCTCGACGAGCTCGTCGCCTACGTGCACGGCGGCGCCTCGGGCCTGCCGTGCGTCATCACGAGGTTCTTCAACATCGTCGGACCGCGCCAGACGGGCCGCTACGGCATGGTCGTACCGCGGTTCGTCGACCAGGCGCTGACCGGCGAGCCGGTCACCGTCTACGGCGAGGGGACGCAGCGCCGGTGCTTCGGCTCGGTCTTCGACGTGGTTCCGGCCATGGTGAGCCTGCTGGAGACCCCCGCCGCCCACAACCGCGCCGTCAACCTCGGCGGCAAGGAGGAGGTCTCCATCTCCGATCTCGCCCAGCGCGTGATCGACCTCACCGGCTCCGACAGCACGGTGCGCCACGTGCCCTACGAGGAGGCCTACGGCGAGGGCTACGAAGACATGCGGCGACGCATGCCCGACACTTCGCTGGCGGCGGACCTGATCGACTACGAGCCCCGGTGGAGGCTGGACGACATCGTCGGCTCCGTCCTCGAGGACAAGCGGGCGGACTCGCCGGCCGCGCACGCCGCTCTGGCGTCGTGATCCCGGGGGCCTAGTCCCGATCCTGCTGCCCCAAGGGCCGGATTCCCGCTGTCCGGCCCCCAAGCGCAGGCGTCAGCGGGCACGCACGTCACACCATCAGCGCGCTCACGGCGACCGCGATCGCCAGTAGGCAGGACGCGGCGCTGACCAGGACCAGCGCCCACGGCCGGGCCACCGGTGCGGGCGGCCGACCGGTCCGGTCGTCGTGCAGCCCGTGCTCCGTGGCGCGCCAGCGCCGCCGCAGGTGCACGATGAGCACGCCGAGCGCGGCCAACACGCCCAGAACGGGGAACAGTCGATACAGCGGGTCGCCGCCCTGCTGCGCCCCACCCGGTTCCAACGGGTCGCGCAGGTAGAGCACCGCCACGACGATGACCACGATCACGGTCCGCTGCCAGGCGAGCAGCGTGCGCTCGGCCTGCAGACCGGCGGATCGCGCCTCGCGCTGGGGCCGCGGAGGGCGTGGCCCGGTTCCGGAGCCGCCATCTTCGGACGCGCTCACGACCAGTAGTTCCCGAACAACACGACCGCGCACACAATGGCGACCCCGACGGCGGTCAGTACGGGCAGCGCGCTCATGGGCAGCGGCTGGTCGCGGCGCATTGCCTTCTGCACATGCAGCCAGCGCAGCGGCGCGTAGACGGTGATCACGACCGCCAGGCCGGTGAGCGCGAACCCGACGGCCAGCTTCACCCCGGAGTGCCAGTCCAGCGGAACCAGGTGCAGCACCGCCACCGCGCCGGCGATCAGCGCGAGGGCCGTGCGGATCCAGGCAAGGAAGGTGCGCTCGTTGGCCAGCGTGAAGCGGTAGTCCGGTTCAGCTCCCCGCGAACCGCCCGAACGCTGCCCGCCCGAACCCGCCTCCCCCTCGCCGGAGGGGTCTCTACCCGCGGCCATTGCCGCCCTTCCGTCGGCGACCGCCCTCCGGGCGGCCGGTGCCGTAGCGATCTTCCTGTCGCTATGACCCTAGTGACCTCGACATATTCCTCCCAAACCGGTATTGAACCGGTGTTTTGTAGGGATCCGCGAGAGTGAACGGGCCGACCTTCGCGGGTAGCGGGCGACACGCGGCGCCGGGCCCGGCCGTCGAGATGACGGCCGGCGAGGGGAGGGCATAGCGTCGCCCCCGGGCCTTGGGGCTCGACACCGCGGGGTGTGCCCTGATCTGTGGCCACGCCGAGGCTTGTGGAACAAATCAGCGGGCACGACCGCTCTACGAGGCAGCACGCAACCGACCCGTCAGCAGGAGACTTCGTGGCCACGACAGAACTCACCAAGGACAATTTCAACGAGACCCTGACGGAGAACGAGTTCGTTCTCATCGACTTCTGGGCGTCCTGGTGCGGACCGTGCAAGCAGTTCGCCCCGGTCTACGAAGAGGCCTCGGAGAAGCACGACGACCTGCTCTTCGCCAAGGTCGACACCGAGGACCAGCAGGAGCTGGCCGCCAGCTTCGACATCCAGTCCATCCCCACGCTGATGGTGGTCCGCGACAAGACGGTCATCTACGCGCAGCCGGGCGCGCTGCCGAAGGAGAGCCTGGAAGACCTCATCCGCCAGGCCCGCGAGCTCGACATGGACGAGGTCCGCAAGGAGATCGAGAAGCAGCAGGCCGACGACGAGGCACCTGCCGAGTGAACGCACGCCGTGCCAGGGGGCGTACCCGTACGGGTGCGCCCCTTTCGTCGGCGGGGCGTCAGGACGCGGGCGCGGGGCCCCGCGCGAGATAGACCACGTCGGGCTCCCCCGCCCGGGCGGCGACCTCGATGGTCTCGACCGCGCCGAACTCGCGCTCCAGCAGTCGGGCGAAGTCCGGCGCGCGCATGGCGCTCCAGAAGGCGACGGCGCCGCCCGGCCGCAGCAGCCTCCGCAGCCGTGCGAGCGCGGCGGCCTCGTACAGCCGGCCGTTGCCCTCGACCACCGTCCAGTCCGGTCCGTTGTCGGTGTCGAGGCAGACGACGTCGGCCCAGGGCCCGGCGGTTTCGGCCTCCTCGGCTGCAGAGGCGAGCCACGCGCCGAAGTCGCCGCAGACCACCTCGCAGCGAGGATCGGCGAGTACACGGCCCGCGGCGGCGCCCAGCGGACCGCTATGCCATTCGACGACCGCGGGTTCCAGCTCGACCACCCGCACACGCTCCACTCTCGGGTCGTCCAGCGCCTCGCGGGCCGAGAAGCCCACGCCCAGACCGGCGATCAGCACCCGGGGGCCCGAAGCGCCGCGGCCGCCGCCGGGCAGCGCCGCCAGGCAGGCCCGCACCATCTCCCGCTCGGACTCGCCGTCGCGGGTGTCCATCAGGAACACCCCGTTGCTGATGATCTCGAAGTGCTCCCCGGCGCGACGCAGCACCAGCTCCCCGCCGGTGGCCCCGACGGTTCGCTCGACGACCGCGGGCTCCGGTTCGGCACCCGCGGGCCATGCGGTTGCGCGGTCCACCGGTCCTCCTCGGACTCGACTGCTCCCGGGGGCGCAATGCTCCGCCCCGGCCGCCGAGTCGGATCCTACCCACCGGCCTCGAGCCGCCATGCGCCCGCCGCTACCGGGAGCGAGCACGGGTCCGTCCCGGTGCGACGACCCGTCACCACCGCGACGGACCGTCACATGGGGTTGGAGTACTGCCGGTCCTCGACCAGGTTTCCCTCGGCGTCCCAGGTGCGGTTGGACAGCGCACGGCCGCGGTCGTCGAACCGGCGCTCCTGGGCGAGACGGCCGTTCTCATGCCAGTGCCGCCACGTCCCGACCGCGCCCTTGCCGATGTCGACCTGCCCTTCGACTTTCCGGGCGCCGCTCGAATACCACTCGAGCCACGGCCCGTGCTCGTGCCCCCTCTTGTACGTGATCAGCCCGATCACGTTTCCGTCCGAATCGAGCTCGACAACCTCGCCGGTGTAAACATCGTCATTGAGGAAAGCGATTCCGTCATCGTACTCGATATCCGTGTCCTCAACCCGTTCCATAATCCCCCTCGACCGTTGTTTCGGCGCTGTTCGGATGACCTGGCGGATAGAGCAGCCGGTCGGTATTGCTGCCGGCGCCATCGATTAGCCTGGTGCAGTTGGCGCAGCACGGAGCCGGGGTCGGGCCGGACTTGTAGAGCGTGAACATCGGATCGACCTGGAAGTCCGAGAGCACATCCGCGCCCGCGTCCCTCCCACGCAGGTTCAGCAGTTCATTCAAAGCCTTGACCTCGGCGTGCCGGAGGGGGTTGTCATTGTGCGGGAACTCGCTTTCCCCGATCTCCTCGCCGGTACGCCGATCGTACATCTTGTAGGGCCCGTTATCGCGCATCGATTCGAGCCTCTCCGCGAGGAGGGGGTGGACATCGTCAGGTGAAATGACGTCGTCACGGCGCCCGTTCACGGCTTCGATCACGGTACCGGTGCGCCGGTCGATCACGACTGCGTTGACCGCGCCGCCGAGGCCGCCGAGCGAGTTCTTCGACGCCCCCTTGTCGGCCACGAGGTCACGTATTCCTTCCGCCCGCTGCTTCACAAGGTCGCGCAGATAGGAGTTGACGGGCCTACCGTCGACGGTGTCGATCAGGCCGTCGTCACCGCGTTCGACCCTGGACTCGTCGAGCCGATCGAGAACCTGGCTGCCCTTGGGGTCCGGCGGCAGGGGAGGCGCGTCCTCTCCGTCCGTCCCCGGGCCGTCCTCCTCCCCGCGGCCCCCGTCCTCGGGGGTGCCGTCGCCGTCCGGCGTGCTGTCGCCGTCCGGCGTGCTGTCGCCGTCCTGCGTGCCGTCCCCGTCCGGCGTGCTGTCGACGTCCGGCGTGCTGTCCCCGTCACCGTCCGGGACACCGTCCCCGTCCGGCGTGCTGTCCCCGTCCCCCTCCGGGACACCGTCGCCGCCCCCCTTCGGGACACCGTCGCCATTCGGGACGCCGTCGCCGTCCGGCGTGCCGTCACCGTTCCCGTTGCCTCCGCCGCTCGGGGTGTTGCCGCCGGTGTCGATCGGGTCGCCGCCACCGACGGGGGTCGGCTGGGTGTCGAAGCCCTCGGCCTCGTCCAGCGAGTCCTGGATACCGTCGAGCTGCTGCTGGTCGATGTCGAGGTCGTCCAGCCGGTTCTGCAGGCCCTGCGTGGTCTGCCCGGGGCTGTCGCTCAGCCGGCTCGCGTCCTGGAGGTCGACGTCGGCGTCGGGACGGTTGGCGTCCACATCCACATCACCGTTGCCCCCGACCTTGCGCGCCCCCTTGGCCAGCGCCTTGACCACACCGGCGCCGCCCACGAACATGCTGCCCACGTTGCAGATCGTCTGCGTGATCACATATCCCGGCCGATCGCCCCATTCACGCCAGGGCACGATCGCGTGCGCGAACTCCGTCCAGCCGTTGCCGAGGTTGCTGCCCCACTCGCCCCAAGAACTGACACCCCACCCGTTCTCCCCGTACAGGCCGACCAGACTGCCCAGGCCGGCCAGGGTGTCGCCCCAGTTGTTCTTGAGATTGCTGCCCCACTCGCTCCACGAACCGACGCCCCAGCCGTCCTCGCCGTACAACCCGACCAGACTGCCCAGGTCCTCGGCGAAACCGACACCGAAGTCCTTCACACCGTTCCAGGCATCCTCATACCAGGGCGCGTCGTACTCCTGCGGCGTCGCCCACGGCGTCTCCACGCCTTCGGGGATCTCGGTGTAGCCGTGGGCCTGCTCGTCCGAGCCGACCGATCCTTCTTCGCCCGGCGCCGTGGCCACGAACGTGGTGCCGCCGAACAGCGACGTGATCTTGTTGGCGCAGTCACGCTCGGCGGTCATGTACTCGTTGAGGGCGGCGAGCACGTCGTCGTTCATGCCGTTGTGCTCGTTGACCTTGTCCTCGTCCTCGCGCCAGTCGTCGTCCCCCTCGACGTCGGACACGAACGACTCGGCGTCGGCCTTCAGCCCCTGCAGCCTGCCCTTGATCCGCTCGGCTTCGTCGGCGAAGGTCTCCAGCGCGTCGGCCGCGGTGGCGACCGCCCCGTCCACCTCGTCGCCCTTAGTGGCGACCGGGTCGATGGCCGAGAGGAGGACGTTGTCCTCAGGGGCGATGTAGATGCCCTCCAGGCCCTTCCACGAGGACTTGATGTCCTGGCCGAACTGGGAGATGTCGCCGCCGTCGGTTCTGAGCGCCGAAGCCGCTGTGCGCAGGTCCTCGGGCTTGACCTGCGGAATCGGGATCGCGCTCGGATCGATCAGGCCTTCGGTCGCCACGGCACCACCTGGGGTCGGTCATCGGATCCGCCCGCGGCCTCGGGGAGGCGGACCGATGAAGTCGTGATCTGCCGGCTCGCGCTACCGGCCGCGCGGACACGGTCTCCGCGGGGGCGGAGCGGAACCGGGATCGGCGGCCGGACAGACGATCCGCGTTCCATGATGGACGCGATCCCGCTGCTGGACGAACGCCTCGGCCCGTCCGGAACCGGACGCGGAGCGAAAGCGCAGGTGGCGGGCGCGTGACCGGAAGCGGAGGGAACCGTGAGCGGAGCGCGTCCGTCCAAATCAGCGGATGCGGGCACTCCCGCCCCTCCCCTCACGCGGACGGCGCGGCGCAAGATGCGATGTGATGCCGGCCGCGGTCGGCGGCGTCCGTCTTCGACCCGGTGCTCACAGGCGACAGGCGTAGATGTCGGTGACCAGGATCGCGCGTGCCCCGAGCTCCCAGAGATCGTCCATGATCCGCTGAGCGTCCGAGCGGGGGACCATGGCGCGCACGGCCACCCAGCCCTCGCGGTGCAGCGGCGAGACGGTGGGCCCCTCCATGCCGGGGGTCAGGGCCACCGCGTCGTCGAGCTGCTCGGCGTGGACGTCGTAGTCCATCATCACGTAGTCGCGCGCCACCAGCACACCGCGGAGCCGGCGCAGCAGCTGCTCGATCTTGGGGTCCTGCGCGGCGCCGCGCGGGCGGATGACCACGCCTTCGGAGGTGAGGATCGGTTCGCCGAACAGCTCCAGCCCGGCGTTGCGCAGCGTCGTCCCGGTCGAGACCACGTCGGCCACCGCGTCGGCCACGCCGAGCTGGATCGAGCTCTCGACCGCGCCGTCGAGGTGGATGACGCGCGCCTCGATCCCCTTCCCTTCGAGGTACTGCTCCAGCAGCCCTTCGAAGGAGGTGGCGATCCGCTTGCCCTTGAGGTCCTCGACCGTCATCGAGGCACCTCCGCGCGCAGCGAAGCGGAAGGTGGAGCCGCCGAAGCCGAGGGCGAGCGCCTCCTCCACCGGTGCCCCGGAGTCGAGCAGCATGTCGCGGCCGGTGATGCCGGCCTGCAGGATGCCTTCGCCGACGTAGACGGCGATGTCCTTGGGGCGCAGGAAGAAGAACTCGGCCTCGTTCTCCGGGTCGACCATGACGAGGTCGCGGGAGTCCTTGCGCTGGCGGTATCCGGCCTCGCGGAGCATGGCGCTGGCGGGTTCGGCGAGCTGTCCCTTATTGGGCACGGCGATTCGGAGCTGGTCAGCCATGGTGCGGGTGTCCTCGTTGAGCGTCGGCGGTCGAGCAGGGGCACGGAGTCGGCCGGTCGGGGGCTGGCGGAGTTCCGGACCGGCCTACAGATGCCGGTAGACGTCGTCGAGGCGCAGTCCGCGCGCCAGCATCAGCACCTGGAGGTGGTAGAGCAGCTGCGAGATCTCCTCGGCGGCGGCGGCGTCCGACTCGTACTCGGCGGCCATCCACACCTCGGCGGCCTCTTCGACGACCTTCTTGCCGATGCCGTGCACGCCGGCGTCCAGCGCCGCGACCGTGCCCGAGCCTTCGGGACGCGTGCGCGCCTTCTCGGACAGCTCGGCGAACAGCTCATCGAAGGTCTTCATGATCACTTTCCTCAGGCGGCATGCCCTCCTAGCCTAGGCGCACACCGCCCCCGCTCGTGACTCCGCACGCAGCGGCAGCGGGTGAACGCGGGCCGCGGTGCGTGCGGCAGAGGCGGACGCGGCGCGCGCGGAGCCGCGGCGCCCGGCCGCCGCCTCACTGCACTTCGCGCTGCACGTCCTGGTAGGCGCTGCGGCGCGCGAGCGTCCTGAACAGGCTGCGCGGGATGAGCCGCAGCAACCCGTCGGCGGTCTTGTACTGCTGACCGGGCACGACCGACGTCCGGCCCGCCGCCCAAGCCCGCAGGGACTGGGAGACGATGCGCTCCTTGGCCACGAACACGATTTCGGGCAGGCCCTTCTCCTGGACCCCGCGCGTCATGTCGGTGCGCACGAAGCCGGGAAGCACGACGCTGACGTGCACCCCGTGCGCCGCGACCTCCAAGGCGACGCTCTCGCTCCACAGCCGGACGAAGGACTTGGTCGCTCCGTAGACGGCGCCGCCGGGGTTGGCTGCCAGCTCACCGGCCATCGAGGAGACGTTGACGACTCCCATCCGCGGAAGGTCGCCTGCCCCGAGCCCCGCCCGGCGACGGCGGGCGATCTGGACGGGGAGCACCGCGCGGGCGAGCCGGACGACGGCGCGGATGTTCAGGTCGAGCATGGCGTCGACCTCGCCGGGGTCCTGGCGGACGAACTCGCCGCCCCCGCCGGTGCCGGCGTTGTTGACGAGCAGGTCGATCGGAGCAGCATCGCCGGTGCCGTCGGCGCGCAGCCGCTCCTCCAGGCGGGCGACGTCGCCGGAGTCGCACAGGTCCGCTGGCAGGGCGGCGGCGGACACTCCGCACTGCTCGGCGAGGTCGTCGGCCAGCTCCTCGATGAGCCGGGCTCGGCGCGCGACCAGGACGAGGTCGTAGCCGCGGCGGGCCAGTTGGCGGGCGTACTCCTCGCCGATGCCGGAAGAGGCGCCCGTCACGAGCGCGGTGCGGCGCCGGCGGCTGCCGGGAGTGGCCCGCGCGGACTCGGGGGAAGGCTCGGTTTCGCTCACGTCTGCTCGCTCTCCACCGGGCGGAACGGCCCGGGACTCGGTCGGCTTCGGGGGGCGGCTGCCCCGGGCGTGCCCCTACCCGCGGCCGCGGCTCTCTGACGGCTCCGATCCGATCACATCCGAACGCCCACGCGTCCGGCCGCCGCCTGCGGATCGCGTCGCCTCCGCACCGATCAACCGCGGAGAACGTCCACAGGGGCCGGGCCCCGCGCCCCGCCCGGTCCGCTGTACAGCGCTTCGGCCACCGCACACGCCCACCGGCAAACCTGCGGCTTGCGGCGATAAGCACTACCGTTCAGGCATGGCAGCGCCACAGAAACCACTGCAGTCCACCGGAATCGATTCGCGTCTCCGCGACGCCGGACTCTTCGTCCGCCAAGCGGTCCGCACCTTTCGCGCGACGGGGGCGGTGGCTCCCAGCAGCCGCGCTCTCGGACACGCGCTGGCACGGTTCATCGACGAACGCGAAGACCCCACCGCCCCCCTGGACATCCTGGAGGCGGGCGCCGGCACGGGGGCCGTCTCGCGGGTGATCGCCCAGCACATGCGCGCGGGCGACACCATCGACCTGGTCGAGTCCAACCCGGAGTTCGCCGGCCGCTTGGCCGAGCAGCTCACGTCCGACCCCGATCTCAGCGGGATCGCCGACGGCGCCACGGTGCACCAGAAGCTGGTCACCGACATGGGGCCCGACGTCAGCTACGACGTCATCGTCTCCGGGCTCCCCTTTGCGAACTTCACGGCCGAAGAGGTCCGCGAGATCATGGAGTACTACTTCTCCGTGCTGCGTCCCGGCGGTCGCCTGTCCCTGTTCGGCTACCTTTACACCAAGCAGGTCAAGGCGGTCATCGCCCCCCGCGAGGACTTCTTGCGGCAGGCGCGGTCCGGCTGGGTGGTCGAGGAGTGGGTCAACCGCTACGGGGTCGGCACCGAGCGCGTTCTGGCCAACCTGCCCCCGGCCTGGATCCAGCACCTGCGCAAGCCCGCGGAGGACTGACCCCCTTCCGCACGCCCCCGCAGCCGGCGGCCCGGTTCCGCGGTCATCCGCTTCCGGAGCCGCCGGCCGCGCGGGAAGGCGCGCCGCCGCCGGCCGCGGGCGCCCGAACGCCCGCCGGATCCACCCTGCCCGCGGCGGTCGCCAGCTCGTCCAGCATCGCTGCGACGGCCGGGGGCTGGGGCCCCGCCGACACCGCGGCGTAGATTCGGCGCGAGCCGAGTTCGGGCAGCGCGATCCGGGCCACGCCCGGCTCGCTGTGGCAGGCGAACGCCAGATTCGGCAGCGCCGACACGGCCAGACCGCGGGCCACCAGCCGCTGCACGGCCACGTACTGGTCGGTCGCGAAGTCGACGCGGGGCTGGAAGCCCGCGACCCTGCATCGGAACTCCACGTGGTCGCGGCACCGCCGGCATCCCGACGCCCACGCCTCACCGGAGAGGTCGGCCAGGCTCGGCGGCTCACCGCCCGCCGCCGGGTGCCCGTCAGGGACCGCGAGCACGACGGGGTCGCGCGCGAGCGGGACGAACCGCAGCCGCATGTCGGCGTCGCCGGAGGTCTCGGCGTAGTCGAAGGCGACCGCGATGTCGGTCTCACCTGCGCGCAGCGCCGCGAGCGCCTCGGCGGGCTCGGCCTCGGAGAGCGCGCCGCGCACGTCGCCGGCCCGGTTGCGCAGGGCCGCCAGCGCATCGGGCACGAACGAGGATGCGGCGGTCGGGAACGCGGCCAGGCGGACCCGCCCGGCGCGCAGACCTGCGATGGCGGCGACCTTCTCGTCGGCTTCGGCCAGCGCAGCGAGCGCGCTCTCGGCGTGGTCCGCCAGGATGCGCCCCGCCTCGGTGAGCCGCACCCCTCGTGCGTGCCGCGCGACCAGCGGGGTCCCGGCTTCGGCCTCCAACCGCGAAACGTGGTGCGAGATCGCGGGCTGGCTGTAGGACAAGGACGCGGCGGCCGCACTCATCGAGCCGAGCCGGGCGACCTCGCGCAGGACGCGCAACCGGTGGAGTTCGGGCACGCGGGCAAGGTATCAACTTCTTCTGCAGGTAATGCGGAAAACTTCGGATTGTCCTTAAGCTCCATGCGGATCAGGATCGGTGGCATGGACACACACGACGCCGCCGAACGGGGCGGCTCCGCAGAGGACTTCCTGCCCGCCGGCATCGCCGGGCATTTCGGCGCGGCGGGCACCGGGACCGCCTTCCTCAACACCGGCACCTACGGCCTGCCGCCGCTCGCCGCGCACGAGGCCGTCCTGCGGGCCGAGCGCGACCGCGCCGCGGGGCGGCTGGACCTCTCCGCTCTGGACGAGGCGGTGGGCGCCTCGCGCTCCGCCTTCGCCGGACTGATGGGGCTGACGCCCGAGCGCGTCGCGGTGGGGGCGCAGGCCTCGCAGTTCGTCGGCCTGGCCGCCGCCTCCCTGCCCGACGGCGCCGAGGTGGTCGCCGTGGAGGGGGACTTCTCATCGCTGCTGTTCCCGCTGCTGGCCCAGCAGGAGCGCGGAGTGCGCGTGCGCCTGGTCGCGCTGACCGACCTGGCCTCCGCCGTTCGCCCGACGACCGACCTGGTCGCGGTTTCGGCGGTGCAGTCGGCCGACGGCGCCGTCGCACCGCTGGAGGACGTCCTCGCCGCCGCGGCGGCCAACGGCGCGCGGACCCTGGTCGACGCCACCCAGGCCGCCGGCTGGCTGCCGCTGCCGGCCGATCGGATCGACCTGCTGGTCTCCTGCGGCTACAAGTGGCTGCTCGCGCCGCGCGGCACGTGCTTCCTGGCGGGCACCCCGGAGGCCCTGGCCGACCTGCCTCCGCTGGCGGCGGGCTGGTACGCCGGGGCAAAGGTCTGGGACTCGGTCTACGGCGGTCCGCTGCGCCTGGCCGCCGACGCGCGACGGCTGGACGTCTCGCCTGTGTGGACGTCGTGGGTGGGGCAGGCGCCGGCGCTGGAGTTCATCGCCGATGTCGGCGTCGAAGCCGTCCATCGCCACAACCTCGCACTCGCGGCGCGCTTCAAGACCCGGCTCGGCCTGGAGCGCGGTGGCTCGGCGGACTCGGCGATCGTGTCCCTGGCGCTGCCGCCCGGCAGCGCCGACCGGCTCGCCCGTGCCGGCGTGATCGCCTCCGAACGGGCTGGACGCGTGCGGTTCTGCTTCCACCTGTCCACCACGCCCGCCGACGTGGACAAGGCGGTGGAGGTGGTGGAGGAGGAGGTGAAGGCTTCGGGAGATGCCGCGGCGGGGGAAGCGGTCTAGGAGTTGGAGCCAGTGCCGGCGGCTTGGCGTTGAGCCGGTGCCGGGAATCAGGCGGTACCGGAGCTCGCCCGTACGTCAACTTTAATTGACAATGCGCGGAGGTCAACGTATGTTGACAATCGGGCGGGCGACACGGCCCGTCGAGCCACCGTGTCGGAGAGGCGGGCGGAAGAGATGTTCGAGCGGTTCACCCGAGACGCACGGGAGGTCGTGCGACACAGCCATGAAGAGGTCCGGGCGACCGGCCACGAACGCATCGGCACAGAGCATCTCCTGCTGGCGGTGCTCGCCGAACCCACCGGAGCCGGACACCGCGCCCTGCACCAGCACGGCGCCGACGCCGCGTCTCTGCGCGACGCCGTCCGACTCCTCGCGGCGCCGAAGCCGGCCGATACGGCGGCGGCGCCCGGAGAAGCCCGCCGGCTCGGGCACGGTCTGCTGCAGCGGCTGCACGACAGCGTGGGCGGCGGGCGCACTCGGCTCTCCCCGCGGGCGAAGAAGGCCCTGGAGCAGTCGCTGCGCGCCGCCTTGGAGAACAACGACAAGTCCATCAACAGCGGCCACGTCCTCCTCGGCATCCTCCGCGTTCCCGACGCGACCGCCCACCGCATCCTCGCCGGCGCCGCCATCGACCCCCAGGCCCTGCGCACCACCGCAACCGCCTTCGCCGGCGGAGGCGGCTCCACCGCCTGAGCGGGGCGGGCGGACGACCGGGCGTGCGTGGATCGGCCCGGGTGCCCGGATGAACGGGCCCGTATGCCGACTTCAGGCGGGGCGGGGTCTGCTACAGGCCGCCCGCGGCCCGCCGTTCCGGTTTCGCGGCCGCGAAGATCGCGGTTCCGGGGAAGAGGCGGCCGCGCAGAGGGCTCCAGCCGCCCCAGGTCTGCTGGTTGGACCCGGGCCACTCCGGTTCCACCAGGTCGCGCAGGACCAGGTCGGCAGACGCGATGGCGCGGACCCAGTCGCCTGTGGTGTGGTGGTGCTCGACGTAGAGCGCCCGTCCGGCGGCGTCCTCTTCGACGTAGGCGCGGCGGTCGAAGTAGGACTGCTCGGCGGTCAGGCCGCGTTCGCCCGGCTCGTCGGGAAAGCACCAGCGCATGGGGTGGCTCACCGAGAACACCAGCCGCCCGCCCGGCCTCAGCACGCGAGCGGCCTCGGTGAGCGCCGCGCCGGCGTCGGGCACGAACGGCAGGCCGCCGAAGGCGGAGCACACAAGGTCGAAGGCGCCCGCTGCGAACGGCAGACTCTGGACGTCGGTCTGGGCGGTCGCCACCTCCACGCCGGTCTGCTCGTCAATCCGGCGCGCGTGCTGGAGCTGGCGGTGCGAGACGTCGACGCCCACGACGTGCTCGACCCCGTGGGTGCGCAGCCACCGCGAGCACTGGCCGGCACCGCAGCCCAGCTCCAGCACCCGGGCGCCGCGCAGCTCATCCACCGGTCCCAGCAAGCCCGCGTCGGCCTCGACGAGCCCTTCGGGCCCCCACACGAAGCCGGTGTCGCGCAGGAACCCGCCGTGCTCGGCCTGGTACTCGTCGGCCGCGTGCTCCCACCACACGCGGCTTGCCCGCGCGACGTGTAACGCGGTGGACACCGGGCGCTCCCCCGTCTTCGCTCATACTCCGATCCTGCCACTGCCGCCGTGCGGGATTCGGGCCCGGGCCGCAGCCGGGCGCCCCCTGAATCGTGCCCGGTTGCGCGGAGCTACGACCGGGCGTCGGCGTTCGGGGACCGCCGTTCGGCGCGGGTCTCGTCCGGCGCCTTCGTCCCGGCCCCGGGCGGGGCCTCAGCCGCGGTCGCCGCCTCGCGGAGGCCGGTTTCCGGCGCCCGGCCCGGGGCGCCGCCGTCCGGTCCCCTGCCGTCGGCGCCGTCCCCGCCCGGACTGTCGGCCCCCGAGCCCGATCCGGAGTCCTCCGTTCCCCCGCCGCCGCTGCGGGCCTCGGCCACCTCCCGGCGCATGAGGAAGACCCATCCGCCCACCGCGATCAGGGTGAACACCCACCACTGAACGGCATAGGAGAGGTTCATCCCCGTGTTCATCTCGGGTGAAGGCACGGCCTCGGGGTGTTCGGCGCCTTCGGGGCGCTGCTCGGTCAGCTCGGCGTAGCCGCCGTAGACGGGATAAGGCAGGTCGCCGGCGATCCGGTCCACGTCGATGAGCATGACCTGGCCCTCGGGCAGGCCGCCCCGCACGCGGATGCCGGTGCTCTCCTCCGTCTCGCTGAACCGCAGCCGCCCGGTGACCGTCACCTGCCCTTCGGGGGGCGCGGGCACGTCCGGCCGGGCCGTGGCCGTGGGCGGCTGCTCGATCCAGCCGCGGTTGACCAGCAGGGCCGTACCTCCGTCGGTGACCAGCGGTGTCAGCACGTGCAGGCCCACCCCGCCGGATCCGTCGCGGTTGCGCACGAGCAGCTCGTGCTCGGCGTCGTAGTGCCCGGTAGCGGTGACCCGGCGCCACTGCTCGGCGGCCGAGACGTCCTCCCCCGGCGAGGTGAGCCGGTCCGCCGGGACGGCCGCCGAAGCCATGTTCTCCTCCTGCAGAGCGACTGCGGCGGACTTGTCCTCCCACCGGTGGAGCTGCCAGAACCCGAGCCAGATGAAGCTGGGCACGATCAGCGCCACCAGCGCGTGGAACGCCAGCATGCGCGGCGACAGCAGGATGCGGAGCACGTTTTCGAGGCTATAGGAGCCGTGGCACCTGCGGTCAGCGGGTCACCGTCACCCACCTGCGCGTATCCGCCCCGCGAAACCGCCGCCGGGCGAACGAGAGACGGCCGCCCGAGCCCGAGCGCGCCGTACCGCACGCCCGGACCTCTTCTCCCCCGAAACACGAAGGCGCTGCGCGGAGGGTTCGCGCCCCCCGCGCAGCGCCTGGGCTGCTCGCTGCGCCCCGGCTCACTGCGGGGCGGCGTCCGTACGCGGCCGCTCGGGGCGGATGCGCCCGCGACCGCTCGCCGCTACTCCTCGGCGCCCGCGGCGTCGTCGTCGGCGACGGCCGCGGCGGCCTTGCGGCGGCGGCTGAACGCCATCGCGGCGCCACCGCCGCCGATGGCTGCCACGGCGGCGGCGACGAGGCCGCCCAGGGCCGGGCCGGTCAGCGGCAGTCCGCCGGAAGCGCCGGTGTCGCTGCCTTCGGGAGCGTTCTTGTCATCAGGCGTGCTGTCCTCGCCGGGCTGCTCGGGCGAGGGCGCCTCGTCGCCGTCGTCACCGGGCTTGTCGCCGCCGTCCTCACCGTCGTCACCCGGCTCGTCGCCGCCGTCCTCACCATCGTCACCCGGCTCGTCGCCGCCGTCCTCACCGTCGTCACCCGGCTCGTCGCCGCCCTCGTCGTGGCTGATCTTCTCCAGGCACTCGCCCTCGGCCACTCCCAACACCCCGACGGCGTTGCCGCAGATGTCCACCGCGGCGTCAACGGGGACGTTGACCTGGTTGCCGGAGGCCACACCGCTCGACCCGTCGGTCTGCGGGGACCCCCCGCCCTCGCTGCCCTCGTCGTCGGAGGACTTCTCGACGGCCTTCACCACAGTGGTGCACTCGGCCTCCGAGGCGCCCAGCACGTCGATCGAGTTGCCGCACACGTCCAGTGCGACGTCCACAGGAATGTTGATCTGGTTGCCGGAGGCCACACCGCTCGACCCGTCGGTCTGCGGGGACCCCCCGCCCTCGGATTCGTCTGCCAGCTTGTTGACCACGGTGGTGCAGTCGGCCTTGGAGATACCGCCGATGGCCGCGGAGTTGCCGCAGATGTCGACAGCCGCGTCGACCGGCATATTGATCTGGTTACCCGCGGCCGCACCGTTCGACCCGTCGGTCTGGGGCGACGACTGCCCTTCGTCGCTGGCCGCGTACAGGATCTCCGAGACACGCGTGCAGTCGGCCTGTGAGATGCCAAGGACGGACAGCGCGTTGCCGCACAGCTCGGCCTCGACGTCAGCAGGGACGTTGATCTGGTTACCGGAGGCGACCCCGCCCGAGCCGTCGGTCTCAGGTCCGGCGAAGGCGGTCGCCGGGGCCGCGCCGACCAGGCCGACGGCCAGCAGCGTGGCGGACACGGAGGTGGAGAGATGCTTGCGCATGTTCAGGCATGACCTTTCGCAGACGCGAATACGGATGGTGTTCTTTCGGGGCAAAGGCCTCACCGAAGGCGGGGTAGTGATCCACCGCCCCGAAGGGGACAGCAGGTTGCCGCCGCCATCGAAAAAAGAGCGGACAGCACGGGAATACGCATGCCCGCGCGCCGACGGCAGCCGGACGGCGCCGTCCCGAGAAGTGCCGGGGCCGGTTTCGCCGCGCCGCCGATAGACAACACTAACAGCTTTCCTCCGCCCGCTTGTGGTTTTTCCCAAGAGAAGTGCCGCACCCTGAATCAGGTCGCATACACACCCCGACGACATCACGAAACACCAGGTCAGAGACCAAAATATCTAAGGACGATCAGTCCGCGATCAGTGGAAGATGAACAGGATCCCGAGTTTCCCTGGCAACGACTCGCCCAAAAACCCCCGATTCCCGACAACTTGGATATCGACTCCAAACCGCCACCTGGACGGACAATCGGCTCCAGCGAGCGGATTCCATTAACGAAATCGGGAATTCCGTTCATTTCGTTTGGACGATCCAAAGAAGGATCAACAGGCATTGAACCTTCGCCAGCATGTTCACGGGCGGCGAGCATCCGCCCCTAACAGCAGAAAGCCCCGGGACGGCCCGGCGGCACCCTGCGGGTACCGCGCGGACCGCCCCGGGGCGGAGGGCCGCGGCGCCCGGTTCCCACCGGGACCCCGCGACCTTGCGCTACGGCCAGAGCCGGACGGAGCTCAGGCCTGCACGCCCAGGCCCTTGGCCACGCCGACGCCGAGGTCGGGGTGGACGTTGGTCCAGTACTCGACCACGCGCTTCTTCATGTCGTCGGTGACCTCGGGTGCCGAGGCGTGGCCGACGATGTTGCCCACCATGCTGGTGCGCTCGGTGTCGGTGAGGACCTTCTCCCAGAGCGTGCGCGCCTGGCCGAAGTCGTCGTCCTCCTTGTGCAGCTCGTAGGCCGAGCGCACCATTTCGCCGGAGACGTGGTAGCCCTCGCCCTCGTAGAGCTCGTTGGCCGAGACCGCCCCGCCCGCGGTGTTGGGCGCGTACACCGGGTCGGCGTTGTTGCTGTAGGTCATCGGCCCGTCGAGGTTGTAGCTGCGGGTCGCGACCTTGGGCTGGTTGACCGGCAGCTGCAGGTAGTTGGGGCCGATGCGGTAGCGGTGGGTGTCGGGGTAGGAGAACAGCCGTCCCTGGAGCATCTTGTCCGGGCTGCCGCCGATGCCGGGCACCAGGTTGGACGGCTCGAACGCAGCCTGCTCGATCTCGGCGAAGTAGTTCGAGGGGTTGCGGTTCAGCGTGAACTTCCCGATGGTGATCTCGGGGTAGTCGCCGTGCGGCCACACCTTGGTCAGGTCGAACGGGTTGAACCGGTAGTTCACCGCATCGTCGAAGGGCATGATCTGCACCTTGACGGTCCAGGACGGGAAGTCGCCCTTCTTGATGGACTCCCACAGGTCGCGGCGGTGCGCGTCCGGGTCGGCGGCCTCCAGGGCCTTCGCCTTGTCGGCGTCCAGGTTCTCGGCGCCCTGGTCGGTCTTGAAGTGGTACTTCACCCAGAACTTCTCGCCTTCGGCGTTGTACCAGAGGAACGTGTGGCTGCCGTAGCCGTTCATGTGGCGCCAGGTCTTGGGCGTGCCGCGATCGGTCATCAGGAACGACACCTGGTGGGCCGACTCGGGGTTGAGCGTCCAGAAGTCCCACTGCATGTTGTTGTCGCGCAGCTGGTTGTCGGCGCGGCGCTTCTGCGAGTGGATGAAGTCGGAGAACTTCGAGGGGTCGCGGATGAAGAAGATCGGCGTGTTGTTGCCGACGATGTCGTAGTTGCCGTGCTCGGTGTAGAACTTCAGCGCGAAGCCGCGCGGGTCACGGGCGCTGTCGGCGCTACCCAGCTCGCCGGCCACGGTCGAGAAGCGCAGCAGCAGCGGCGTCTTCCTGCCCTTCTGGAACAGGTCGGCCGAGGTGTACCGGCTGACGTCCTCGGTGATCTCCATCTCACCGAAAGCGCCGCCGCCCTTGGCGTGCACGACGCGCTCGGGCACGCGCTCGCGGTTGAAGTGGGCCATCTTCTGGATCAGGAAGTGGTCCTGGAGCAGCAGCGGCCCGTTGGGGCCTACCGACTGCGACAATCCATCGCTGGGAGCCGGGTGACCGGCATCGTCCGTGCTGTAGGGAACGCTCAACTGCTCGCACCTTTCGAAAAATGCTGGAAATGCGTGAAGAGGCCTCGGCTACGGCCGGGCCGAGCCCGCCGCGCCCTCTGCGACGCAGGGTCCCGGCTCGGGCGGGTCAGCCGCCGGACTCGGTCTGCGCGGGCTCACCGCCCCCGGATCCCGCCGCCTGTGCCTGGCATTGCGGACAGACGCCCCAGAACACCACCTCGGCTTCGTCGACCGCGTAGCCGTGCGTCTCAGACGGCTCCACGCAGGGAGCCTCGCCCACCACGCAGTCGATGTCGGCGACCTCACCGCACGAGCGGCAGACCAGGTGGTGATGGTTGTCCCCGACCCGCGACTCGAAGCGCGCGGGCGAGCCCGCGGGCTCGATCCGCCGGAGCAGGCCGGCCTTGGTCAGCGCATGCAGCGCGTCGTAGACCGCCTGGGTGGAGACATGGCCGAGCGAGCCCCGCACTCCGCGCGCAATGCGCTCGGCGTCGAGGTGGTTGCCGGACCGAACGTGATCCAGGATGGCCACCCGTGCCGCGGTGACCCTGAGTCCGGCCGAACGGAGATCGTCGGCGACGTTGTCCATGCGGCGACCCTAAGCCACAAACTGGAATGATTCAAGAAACTGACGCGCTCCAGGCAACCGGCAGGCCCATCGGTGACCTGGAGTTCCCCGACACGCCGACCACAGCACTTCACACCGGAGAAGGATGAGGGAACTCTGCGTAACAACCGATTCCCGCAGACGGATGCAGCGGCGTGACCCCCGCCCCGTATCCTCGCCATGGCTCCGTTCTCCGGACATCGGGAATCAGCCCTGCGGTCGCGCCCGCTCCGTGACGGCACCCCCGCCCCGCAACACGCTGCCGCCCCCACACTTGGAGCGCCGAATGCCCTACGACTCCTCGACCCCTACCCCGGCGGTCCTCGCCTCCGTACGCGCAGGCGCCGCCATGGCCGTGCTCGCACTGCTGGCCGCCTGCTCGTCGGGCTCGACCGAACCCGACGACTCCGGGAAGCCGGCCGGCGACGGCGCGCCGTCCTCGCCGGAGGCCTCGCCCTCCCCCGAGAAGAGCGCGCCGATCACCGTAGCCATCGGCGGCGACGTGCACTTCGAGGGAGAGCTGCGCCAGCGCCTGGACTCCGACCCCGCCGCCGCCCTCGGCGGCATCTCCGAGACCCTTTCGGCGGCCGACCTGGCCGTGGTGAACCTGGAGACCGCCGTCACCGACGGCGGCACGCCCGCGCCCGGCAAGCAGTTCGTCTTCCGAGCACCGCAGACCACCTTCACCGCACTGGAGTCGGCCGGAGTCGACGTCGCCTCCGTCGCCAACAACCACGGCATGGACTACGGCACGACCGGGCTCCAGGACACCCTCGCCGGCGCGGAGGAAGCCGGGTTCCCCGTCGTCGGCGCCGGCCAGAGCGAGGAGGAGGCCTACGCGCCGCACGTCTTCGACACCGAAGGCGGCAAGGTCGCGGTCGTCGGCGCCGCCGACGTCCTCGACGACCACCTCATCTCCGCCTGGACCGCCGGCCCCGGCAAGCCCGGGCTCGCCTCGGCCAAGAACGAGATGCGCAGCCGCCTGGTCGAGGCGGTCTCGGCGGCCGCCGAGGAGGCCGACACCGTCATCACCTACCTGCACTGGGGACTGGAGGGCGACCACTGCCCCAAGGCGCACGCCCCCGGACTGGCCCAGGAGCTCGCCGACGCCGGCGCCGACGCCGTGGTCGGCGGGCACGCCCACGTGCTCTCCCCCGGCGGCTACCTCGGCGACACCTACGTCCACTACGGCCTTGGCAACTTCGCCTTCTACAACTACAGCGGCCCCACCGCCGAGACCGGCGTGCTCGAACTCACCTTCCAGGACGGAGAGGTGATCGGCGACGAGTGGAAGCCCGGGCAGATCCAGGGCGGCGTCCCGGTGCTGTACGAAGGCGCTGCCGCCGAGGACGCGCGCGCCACCTGGGAGTCGTTCCGCTCCCAGTGCGGCGTGGGACTCGCCCCGGCCCCCGAAGGCCAGGAGGGCGAAGAGGAGCAGGCCGAGGCCGGATAGCCCCGCACCGCCGCTCGGTGCCCGCCGCGGACGCGCGGCGCGGCCCGGCGCCGCCGCGGCGCTGCGCCTACAGGGTGTGGGTGTGGCCGGCCAGCACCGTGTCGATCTCCGCGATCAGCACCCGCTTGGCCGGCTCCTCCAGGAACGAGGCCGCCACGCCGTTGCGCGCCAGCGCCGCGAGACCCTCGGCGCCCAGTCCCAGCTGGGCGGCGGTGCGGTACTCGTTGGTCAGGTCGGTCCCGAACATCGGGGGGTCGTCGCTGTTCAGGGTGACCACCAACCCGGCCTCCAGCATGCGCGGCAGCGGGTGCTCCCAGATCTCGGCTACGGCGCCGGTGCGCAGGTTGGAGGTGGGGGACACGTCCAGCGGAACGGCCTCCTCGCGGAGCCGCTCGACGAGCGCGTAGTCGCGCATGCAGGTGATCCCGTGGCCGATCCGCTCGGCACGCAGCAGGTCCAGGGCCTCGCCCACCCGCTCGGGACCGCCGATCTCCCCGGCGTGGGGCAGGCTGTGGAGTCCGGCCGCCCGGGCTCTGGCGAACAGCTCGGCCATCGGTCCCAGCGGGACCTCGACGCCGCCCACGCCGAACCCGACGACGCTCTCGGGCCCCTCTGCCAGGACGGCGTCCAGCGTCTGCTCGCCCTTGTCCACCCCGTAGTCGCCGGGGAAGTCCGGGATCCAGCGGAGCCTGATGCCGTGCCGGCGCTCGGCCTCGGTACGCGCCGCCTCGATCCCGGCGAAGACGGTGCGCGCGGACACGCCGCGCATCAGGTGGGCATAGAGGCTGACGTGCACCTCGGCGTAGCGGACGTTCTGCGCGGCGAGCCGGGCGGCGGCGTCGGCCGCCAGCAGCGCGAAGTCCTCCTCGTCGACCAGGGTCTGCACCGAAGCCAGATAGACCTCGATGAAGTGCGGGAAGTCCCGGAAGAGGTACCAGTCGCGGACCTCCTCCAGCGAGCCGGGGACATCGGCGACGCCGTGCTTGCGGGCGAGCTCCAGCAGCGTGGCCGGCTGCATGGACCCTTCAAGATGCACGTGCAGTTCGACTTTGGGGAGTTCTTGGATGAACGCCTCGAAGTCGGAGGCGAGTGTCGGGAGATCCATTCCGGAGACGCTACTCAGCCGCGGGCCCGTCTCCAAGTCGCGGGGGTGGCCTCTGACGACGATCCGTCACATTCGACCGCGCCCGCACGGCTGGCCGTATCCGGCCATACGGACGATCAAGGCCCCGATGTCGGCGTTCCATGGGAACCGCGCCCCCACAGGGCCGAGTCAGAAGGTGCGTGATGACCACTTCCACTCGCGGCGCCTCCTGCCCGCACACGCCATCGCCGAACGGCCGCGCCGACGACGGCGCCGAGGCGCCCGCAGCGGCCCAGGGCGGATCCCTCGACTCTGTGGCCACCTCGCTGTCCCGCGCCCCGCTGCGCAGACTCCCGGCCCAGCAGCGCAGCATGGTCCGCGTGCAGCGCATGCTCGACGCCTGCGCCGAACTGCTCGACGAGGGCGGCTACAGCGAACTGTCGACGACCCGCATCGCCGAGCGCGCGGGGGTGGCGATCGGCTCGGTGTACCAGTTCTTCCCGGACAAGCGGGCCATCACCCAGGCGCTGGGGCTGCGCTACCTCGACCTCTTCACCGCGCGGGTACGCGAACGCCTCGCTACAGGCGACCACGGTCACTGGACCCGAGCGGCGGATGCGATCATCGACGAGTACCTGGAGATGCACCGCACCGTTCCCGGGTTCCGCAGTCTGCACTTCGGCGACGTGGTCGACACCCGCCTGCTGGACTCCGCGACCGAGAACAACCGCGTCATCGCCACCCGCATCCGCCAACTGCTCACCTCGGTGGGCGGCGCCGGCGAGAGCGAGGGCCTGGACCGGGCGGTGACCGTGGCCGTGGAGGCGGCTGATGCGGTCCTCAAGCTGGCGTTCCGCAGTGACGCCGAAGGCGACCCGCGCCTCATCGAGGAGGCCAAGATCCTGCTGCGGAACTACCTCGGCCATCACTTCGGCTGAACTAGGCTGCGACATGCATGCTCAGCACGAATGAGGTCGGTCCAGATCGCCACGACGGCTTTCGGCATCCGAATACGGGAGGAGCCTTCAGTGCGAGCCGACAGCACCCCCACACAGCCGACCACCGGCACAGCGGCCGGAATCCCCTTCGTCGCGGTACCGCCCGCGGTCGCCGCCGACCACGCGCCCATGGTCGTCGCGCTGCATGCGTTCGAGCCGCCGCGCAGTGAGGCCGCCTTGGCGGGCACCCTGCCGTTGGCCTCACTGCCCGCCTGGCGCTTCTACCTCGGACTTCCGATGTTCGGCGCGCGCCTGCCCGAGGGCGGGGTCGCCGAGGTCAACCGGCGCGGACAGGCCGACTACCTGATCGAGCTGTACGGGCCCGTCGTCGAGCAGGCGGCCGCCGAGATCCCCCGCGCGGTCAGCGAGCTCCGGGAGCGCTTCCCCGTCGCCGACTCCTCCGTCGGGGTGATGGGCGTGGGGGCCGGCGGCGCCGCGGCGCTGCTGGCGCTGGCGGAGAGCCGGCTGCCGATCGCCGCCGCCGGAGCCGTCAACCCGATCATCGACCCCCGGGCCGTGCTCTCCGCACGCGAACGGCGGCTGGGCATCCCCTACACCTGGAACGACACCTCCCGCGAGGTCGCCGCCTGGCTGGACTTCTCGGCCCGCGCCGGCGACCTCGCCGCCCGCCGGCCCCAGCCGCCCCTGCTGATCGTCAGCGGCCAGCAGGACGACGTCATCGAGCCCGAGCGCACCCGCGCCCTCCACGACGCGCTGGCCGCCCACTACCCCGCCCAGGCTCTGCGGCACATCGAGGTCCCCGACCTGGCGCACACCATGGGCCCCGAGCCGGGCTTGCAGCCGGGGCCGCCGGCACCGGGCAACGTGCTGGCCGACCGCGCCCTGGTCGAGTGGTTCCACACCCATCTCCCGCTCGCCTCGCCGACCGAGGCGACCGTCCGGCTGAGCTGAGCCGGACGGCGCGCCGGCACGCGGGGCGCGGTTGCCGCCGGCTCGCGCGACCGGCGGAGAGCCCTCCCACGGTCTCGGCCTGCTCACATGGTCTCGGCCAGCTTGCGGGCGGTGATCAGAACGGGGTCCCAGACCGGTGAGAACGGCGGCGCATAACCGAGGTCCATCGCCGCCACGTCGTCCACGGGCATGCCGTTCCACAGTGCGGCGGCCAGCACGTCGATGCGCTTGCCGGCGTTCTCCCACCCCACGATCTGCGCGCCCAGCAGCCGCCGCGATCGGCGTTCGGCCAGCAGCTTCAACGTCATCGTCGCCGCTCCGGGGTAGTAGCCGGCCCGCGTCGTGGACTCCAGCGTCGCGGTCTCGAACTCGAACCCCGCACGCTCGGCCTCGGCCTCGTTCAGCCCGGTCCTTGCCACCTCCAGCCCGCACACCTTGCTGATCGCCGTCCCCAGCACGCCGCCGAAGCGCGCGTAGCCGCCGCCGATGTTGGTCCCGGCCACGCGCCCCTGCTTGTTGGCGTGGGTGCCCAAGGCGATGGACACGGACTCCTGAGAGACCCGGTGCAGGCTCTGCACGCAGTCGCCCGCAGCCCACACCCCCTCGGCGGAGGTGCGCATCCGGGGGTCCACGGAGACGCCGCCGGTGGGGCCGATCGCGATTCCGGCCGCGCGCGCCAGGTCGCTGCCGGGCCGCACACCGAGTCCGAGCACGACGATGCCGGCCCGGTAGCTCGCGCGATCGGTGACGACCGCACTGGCCCGCCCGTCAGCGGCGGTCTCGATCCCGGTGACCGGCTCCTCCAGGTGCACGTCCACGCCCATCGTCACCAGTGCGTCGCGCACCAGGCGCCCCATACCGGGGTCGAGGGTGGTCATGGGTTCCGGCGCCGCCTCGACGAGGTGCACCCGCATACCGCGCTGCACGAACGCCTCGGCCATCTCCAGGCCGATGTAGCCCCCGCCGACCACCACCGCGGTGCCCGGCCGCTCGGTGTCGAGGAAGTCGCGCACGGCGATCCCGTCGGAGAGCGTCTGCACGCCGAACACGCCGGGCGCATCCATCCCCGGCAGGTCGGGCCGCACCGGAACGGCTCCGGTTGCCACCATCAACCGGTCGAACGGCTCCTCGCGCGCCTTCGCGCCGGCAGTGCGGGCGGTGACCGTTCGACGGTCGAGGTCGATCTCCTCGACCTCGGTCGACGTGCGCACGTCGATGCCGTGGTCGCGGCGGAAAGTCGCGGGGTCGCGCGAGATCAACTCCTCGGGACTCGGTACCGTCTTGCCGACCAGATAAGGGATTCCGCATGCCGAGTACGATGTGTGGGGTCCGCGCTCCAGGGCGAGGATCTCCAGATCCTCCGCGCCTCGCAGCCGCCGCGCCTGCGAGGCGGCGCTCATCCCCGCCGCGTCGCCGCCGATGACGATGAGCCGTGGCCGTGCGTTCACTCGCCGCTCCATGCAGTCTCGATTTTCGGATGCTCCGGCGTCAGTCGACCGCCGTTGCATGGGATCATCCCCATGGCGGCCGGGAGAACTCCCTGGTTTCAACGTGACGATCCATTGTTGCGAGGAGGGCGACTACGTGACGGAACCGGCACCGGTGTTTGCCAGCGGCGTCGATCACGAACGGCTCACGTCCCAGCTCCGGTTCATCCTGGAAACCGACAAGCTGAAGCGCATCCTTCGGCGCAACATGCTGGTCGACGGCTCGCGCCGCGAGAACGACGCCGAGCACTCCTGGCACCTCGCGCTGGCCGCCCGCGTGTTCGCCGAGTACGCGCCGGACGGCACCGACATCGACCGGGTGGTCGAGATGCTGGTGCTGCATGACATCGTCGAGATCGACGCCGGTGACACGTTCATCTACGACACCCACCAGGCGGGCTCCCAGCCAGAGCGGGAGCGCGCCGCGGCCGACCGCATCTTCGCGCTGCTGCCCGACGACCAGGCGCAGCGCACGCGCGCGCTGTGGGAGGAGTTCGAGGAGCACGCGACCCCCGAGGCGCGCTTCGCCAAGGCGATCGACCGGCTGGCGCCGATGCTGGCCAACTGGCACACCGAAGGCGGCACGTGGGTCCGGCACGGCGTGACCCGCTCGCAGGTCGCGGAGAGGGTGAAGGTCATCGCCGAGGGCTCGGAGGCGCTGGGCTCCTATGCGATGGCGCTGGTCGAGGACGCGGAGCGCCGCGGGTACCTGGCGTCCGGCTGAAAGGGCGCAGAAAGGCGGTGCGCCGCGCGCCCGCGCCCCCCGGCGCCGGTTTCGCCCGCCGGCCTGTCAGAACTGCTCGAGGACGAGCTGGGCGGCCGCTGTCAGACCGACGGCCACGACCAGCCCCCGCAGCGCGAAGGGCTTGAGCTTGCGGCCCAGGCGCGCGCCGGTGTAGCCGCCGATGATCGACCCGGCCGCGATCAGCGCCGCCGCCGGCCACGACGGCGAGCCGAACGTGATGTAGAAGACCGCCGCCGTCGCGTTGACCGTGGCGGCGAGCGCATTCTTCAGCGCGTTGACGCGCTGCATGTCGTCGTCCAGTGCGGTGCCCAGGATGCTGATCAGCACGATCCCCTGCGCGGCGGCGAAATAGCCGCCGTAGGTGCCGGCGGCGTAGACGCCCAGCGGCAGCAGCGGGCCGCGCCTCGATCGGGTGTCCCTGCGCTTGCGCAGCCAGGCGGCGATGCGCGGCTGGACGACGATGAGCACGCAGGCGAGGCCGATGAGAACCGGAACCACGCGCTCGAAGACCTCGGAGGGCAGGTTCAGCAGCAGCACTCCGCCGGTGACGGCCCCCAGGCAGGACATCGCGGCCAGCCGCACCACGCGGCGGCCCTGGCCGCGCAGCTCGCGCCGGTAGCCGAACGTGCCGGTGAGCGCGCCCGGCGCAAGGCCGATGCTGTTGGAGATCGACGCGGTCACCGGCGGATAGCCGAAGGCGAGCAGCACGGGGAAGGTGAAGAGGGTCCCGGACCCTACGACCGCGTTGACCCCGCCGGCGCCGATACCCGCCAGCAGAATGGCAAGCGCCTCCCACGGACTCAATGGACACCTTTCACGACGGGTGCGCGAGCAGCGGCGGGAGCGCACTGTCGGCGGACCGGCTCCACACGCCGCGTGGACCGCCGGATGAGGCCGCTGACCTGGCCGAACTCGACGTCCACTGCATACAGTCTACGCGGCGCACCCCGTCGAGGCGTCGGTCCGGAACGCGCCCTCCGTCACATCGAGCCCATGCCCCCGATCGCCCCGTATACCGCCCCCACACCTCCGACCTCGCTGCATCCCGCGCAGTATCGGATCGGCGACTGAACGTGTTGCAAGTTTTCGTCCACTTGGCTATGGCCCACTCGGGCTATATCAGAAATGGGTCCAATGGGGCCTGTCGGTCGTCTCCGCCGGTCCGTAGTTTCAACCACAGCGGTGAGGTAGGACATAGCGAGCCGAAACCCCGGCCCGCCGCGACGAGCCGACCCCCTGTTCGGACCCGCGAGCGGGACTCGTTCCCGGCCGTGTCCGCCCTCACCGAATCCCGCGCCGGCGACCGCGCCCGCCGGCGCATCCGACACACATGTGATCTTGGGAGTGGGGCAACATGTGGACTGCAGAGATGACGACCCGCGCACTGTGCCGCGAGGTCGACCCCGACGCGCTGTTCGTCCAGGGCGCCGCGCAGAACCGCGCCAAGCTGATCTGCCGCGGCTGCCCGGTGCGCACCGAGTGCCTGGCCGAGGCTCTGGACGGCCGCATCGAGTTCGGGGTCTGGGGAGGGATGACCGAACGCGAGCGCCGGGCCCTGCTGCGGCGGCGTCCTGATGTCACCTCGTGGTGGGATCTGCTGACGGCCGCACGGGCACGCTACGAGCGGGAGAACTCGGAGACGGCAGGGGAAGGCTGGCTCCAGGACTCCGCGTTCGCCGCCAAGGCCCCGGCCGGGGCCGAGCGGTGAGCCCGACCGCGCGCGGAGGGGGTAGGCGGGCGGCTCGGCCGCGGGGCTGATCCGGCCCGCCGCACCCCCGCTGCCGCCCGCGCCTTCGCGGCGCATCCGCGAAGGCGCCGACTCGCAGGCTGCGACCGGCGGCGGAAGTCCCCGGCGCTTCCCCCGGAAGCCGAGGGGAGGCGGCGGGGACCTCCAGGCCCCCGGGAGCGGGTCCTCCAGGGCGGCCGCCCCCGACCCGCTCATAGTGCAGCCGAGCGGTGCCCGCGGGCGCCTCAGCTCTGCAGGCGCCGCTCGGACACGGTCCCGTTGGGGTCCGGGGCGGCGGCAGCGGCCTCGGACGGGGAACCGGCCCCGGCCTCGCGGACCCGCTCGAACACACCGCCGATGCCTTCCAGCGCCCTGCCCATCTCGCTGGGCACGATCCACACCTTGTTGGCGTCGCCGCGCGCGATCTCCGGGAGTTTCTGCAGGTACTGGTAAGCCAGGACCTCCTGGCTGACGTCGCCGGCCTTCAGTGCCCTGGCGACCATGGTGATCGCATCCGCCTCGCCGCGGGCGCGCACGGTCATCGCCTCGGCCTCGGCCTTCGCCCGGACCTTCTCGGCGTCGGCGGCGCCCTGGGCGCTCAGCACCGCGGCGGACTGCTCACCTTCGGCGCGCAGGATCGCCGACTGCTTCTGGCCTTCGGCGCTGAGGACCTCCGCACGCTTGTCGCGGTCGGCGCGCATCTGCTTCTCCATGGCCTCCTGGACGGACTCCGGGGGCTCGATGGCCTTCAGCTCGACCCGGCTGACCTCGATGCCCCACTCGGCCGTGGCCTCGTCCAGGACCGCGCGCAGCTCGCGGTTGATCTGGTCGCGCGAGGTCAGGGTCTGCTCCAGGTCCATCCCGCCGACGACGTTGCGCAGCGTCGCCGAGGCCAGCTGCTCGACCGCCTGGATGAAGCTGGCGACTCGGTATGTGGCGTTGTAGGGGTCGGTGACCCGGACGTAGACCGCGGTGTCGACGTTGACCGACAGGTTGTCCTGGGTGATGGCGGCCTGCGGCGGGAAGCTGACCACCTGGACGCGCAGGTCGATGCGCTCGCGGACGTGGTCGACGAACGGGACCACGATGTTGAATCCGGAGCTGAGGGTGCGGTGGTAGCCGCCGAACCGCTCCACGACGTCGGCCATGGCCTGCGGGACGATACGGACGCTTCGCCAGCCGATCACGGCCAGGATGGCGACGAAGATCAGCAGGATGATGACGATGGTTCCCATCGGGGCGGCTCCGGCTCTCCTGTCAGGGGGGACACAGGCGGTCAGTGCGCGGCCGCCGCGGCGCCCGGCCGGCGGCGGCCCGTGCGCGGGCGGCACGGCCACCGGCACACGCGGCGATCATAAGGCGGATGTACCCGCCCGTCCCCAGAAGAGCCCGGTGACCTTGCACCAAACCGTCACCACCTGGCCGCATGCGGACAGCGCCCTCCTTTGCGGCCATCCGGATCCGCCGATCGGGCCTGTCCAGGTCGGTCGGCGAGGGCGGTCGGCCCCGTCTCGCCGTCGGGGTTCAGACCGCGCGGGCGCGCCACCGCTCGCCGTCGTGCTCCACCTTCAGCGGCAGCCCGAACGTCTCGCTCAGGTTCTCTCCCGTCATGGCTTCCTCCACCGGGCCGGAAGCCGTGACCCTCCCGTCGCGCATCATCAGCACGTGGGTGAACCCCGCCGGGATCTCCTCGACATGGTGCGACACGATCACCAGCGCCGGGGAGTCGATGTCGCCGGCCAGCGCGGCGAGCCGGGCCAGCAGGTCCTCGCGACCGCCCAGGTCCAAACCCGCAGCGGGCTCGTCGAGCAGCAGCAGCTCGGGGTCGGCCATCAGCGCGCGTGCGATCAGCACCCGCTTGCGCTCGCCCTCGGACAGGGTGCCGTAGCGCCGGTCGGCCAGGCGGCCCGCACCCCAGCGCGCCAGCAGCGCCCGCCCGCGGGCGTAGTCGACGGTGCCGTACTCCTCGCCGAAGCGGCCCACGTAGCCGTAGGCGGCGCTGACGACCAGGTCGAGGGACGTCATGGAGTCGGGGACGCGGTTGGCCACCGCGGAACCGGCGAAGCCCACGAGGCTGCGCAGCTCGGTCGCGTCGGCTTCGGCCAGCGGCTCGCCGAGGACCTCGGCCGTGCCGGCGCCCGGCGCCAGCTGCGCGGCCGCCACGCTCAGCAGCGAGGTCTTGCCCGCACCGTTGGGACCGAGGACCGCCCAGCGTTCGTCCTCCTCGACGGTCCACTCCACGTCGCGAAGCAGTTCCGCATCGCCGCGGCGCACCGTCACGCCGCTCATGCGCAGCACCTGGCCGTTCATCGCACTCTCTCCGTCGTCATACAGGGGATCGGGGATTCGAGCCGCCCGCCCGCCGCTGTACGGCCGCGCGGGGCCGGGACCGCGGCCCTGCGGCACATCCGGGAGCCCGGCGGCGGCGGCCCCCACCGATGCGAACCTACTGGACGCCGCTCACGCTGCGCCCACCGATCCAGGGCATCTAGGCTGAACCCGATGCTGCGAGAACTCTCATCCGCACAGCTCGTCGCGTGGGGCAACGCCTGGCTCGCGGGCCGGGCCGGGCTCGACGACGCCGTCGGCGCGGTCGAACGGGACACCGGGCCGCACGTCGTCGGCGAGGTGGCCGACGGCCTGCCTTTCGAGCAGGGCGCGGCGCTGCGCTCCGCGCTGGCCCGCCTGCGCCCCCGCGGGCTGAGCGCCTTCCGGCTCTGCCTACCCGTCCCCGGCGACCCGCTCGGCCTGGTCGGAGGCAACGAGCTGAACAAGGCGGCCCTCGACGCACGCGAGGCAGTGCTACTGCGGCTGGCGGAGACGCGCATCGGCCTGGTTCCCAGCGAGGACCGGCGAGGGTCCTCCTACCTGGGCGTGTCCTGGACTCCCTATCCCGCCGCCGCGGCCGACCCCGAGCCTGTACCGCTGGCCGACGCCGAGCACGGGCTGCAGTCGGCCATCCGCGAGTCGGCGGCGCTGTTCGGGCAGGTCGACGACATCTCCTCCTGGGGACCGGAGGTCACCCGCGCGCTGGCCGACCTGCGCGACGCCGACCGCGCGCCCGCCGGCGGCCTGGCACCCGGCTACCCGCAACGCGCGCACCGGCTCGCGGCCCAGGCCGACCGTCTGGCCGTCGTGGTGCGCCTGGCGGGCGACGACGAGGGGCGCGGGCTCAGCGCCGGGCAGATGCAGTCCCGACGCGACGCGCTGCGCATGCTCGACAGCGCGGTGCGCCGCGCCCGGGTCGCCGCTTACGGCGCCGCCGCCGAGTGAAGGGCACCCTCCCAGGCAGGTCGGGCCCCAGTTCCCGCCGACCCCGGGGACACCGCCGGGAACATCAGGGGAAAGCCAGGGACGTCACCGGATTCGCGGCGCGGCGGCCGGCGCCGATACTCGGGCTATGAACGAGACGGTTTCCCCACCAGCAGCGGGCCCGGAGCACCTGCGGGCCTCAGACGCCGACCGCGACCGCGTAGCCGAGCTTCTCGCCTCGGCGCTGAGCGAGGGCCGGCTCAGTCACGACGAGCACAGTGAGCGCATGGACGCCGCATACTCCGCGCGAACCTTGGGCGAGCTCGCCCCGCTCACGTCCGACCTGCCCGGGAAGGCGGCAGCAGGGCATCCGCCCGGTGACCTGGTTCGCTCGCCCGACGAGACCGAGAACATCCGCACGGTCCTCGCCCATGCCGAGCGCAAGGGCCGCTGGCTGGTCGAGCCGCGCACCAACGTCACCGTGCTGCTGGGTAGCGCCGTGCTGGACATGCGCTCCGCTGTGCTCTCCGCGGGAGAGGTCAACGTCCAGGTGGCGCTCGCGCTCGGCAGCCTGGAGGTCATCGTGCCGCCGGGGGTGCGCGTGGTCAACCGGGTCTCGGAGGTCCTGAGCGCCACCAGCGTGCGTACCGACCAGGCGGACGACCCCGGTGCGCCTACGGTGGTGATCACCGGGTCCTCCTGGCTCTCGGCCGTTGAGGCCAGGACCAAGGAGCCCAAGTCCGCCAAGCGCAAACGTCGGCACGGCTGCCGCTGAGCCGGCGGGCGGCCGCACGGCGGCGCCACGCGAAGACGACGAGGGAAGACAGCAGAGGGACGGCCACCCGCCATGGAACCCGAACACATCCGCGCCTCCGACGCCGACCGCGACCGCGTATCCGAGCGGCTGCGCGAGGCGGTCGCCGAAGGGCGTCTGACACAGGCCGAGCATGAAGAGCGGATCGACGCCCTGTACCGGGCCAAGACCGTCGGCGACCTCACCGAGATCACCCGCGACCTCCCCCTGCCCAGCGAGGCCGATCTCGGCGGCGACCGGAACTCCCCGATGTCCGCCGCGACCGAGGAGGCCCGGCGCATGGCGACCGAGAGCACCGGCCGCGAGAACATCGTCGCCGTGTTCGGAGGAGCCGAGCGCAAGGGCCGCTGGCTGGTCGAGCCGCGCACGAACATCTCGGTGCTCTGCGGCGGGGTCGAGCTGGACCTGCGCGAGGCGGTGCTGTCCCAGCGCGAGGTCACCATCCAGTGCGCCGTCATCCTCGGCGGCCTGGAGATCACCGTGCCCCACGGGGTGCGGGTGGTGAACAACACAGCAGGCATTCTCGGTGGCACGAGCATGCACGGCACCGACGCGGTCACTGATCCGAATTATCCCGTTATCCGGCTTACGGGTACCTGCATGCTCGGCGGTATCGAGGTCAAGGCCAAGCGGCCCAAGCGCAAGCGGAAGAAGGACCGGTGACGCCTGATGACCTGCACGCCTACTGGACGGTGAGCGTCAAGTGAACGTTGGGGTGCTGGCCGCGGCCCTGCCCGCACGCCCGAAAAGTCGGGCGAGTACCGTGGTTGGCGCCATGAATGATCACACCACGCTCCTGGTAACGGTGACCGGCCGCGACCGCCCAGGCGTCAGCGCGCGGTTGCTCAGCACCCTGTCCGTGTTCCCTGTGATCCTCGTCGACCTCGAGCAGGTCGTCGTGGGAGGACGTCTCGTCCTCAGCGCACTCGTGACCGTCGACGAGAGCGTCGCCCCCGGCGTGAGCCACGACCGGGTCTTCACGGAGATCCGCAGCGCCGTCGACAAGACCTGCATCGACCTCGACATGGACGTCGAGTTCTCAAACGGGAACGGGCGCGTCACCGCCGCGTCCGCCGAGCAGTTGCACGTCACCGTCCTGGCCGACCCCCTTCGCCCGGGTGCCCTCGGCGCGATCGCCTCGTGCGTCGCCCGGGCCGGAGCCAACATCGAGCGCATCGAGCGCCTGGCCAGCTACCCCGTCACCTCGATCGAGCTGGACATCTCGGGTGCCGACCCCGAGCGGCTGCGCGGCGACCTGTCCATGGAGGCCGCGACCCAGTCGATCGACGTGGCGCTCCAGACCAGCGGTCTGCACCGCCGGGGCAAGCACCTGATCGTGATGGACGTCGACTCCACACTGATCCAGGGCGAAGTGATCGAGCTCCTCGCCGAGCACGCCGGCTGCGCCGAAGAGGTCGCCCGTGTGACAGAGGAGGCCATGCGCGGCGAGCTCGACTTCGAGGACTCGCTGCGCCGCCGCGTCGCCCTGCTCAAGGGGCTGGACGCCTCCGCGGTGGACGAAGTACGCGAGAAGCTGGTGCTCGCACCGGGGGCCCGCACCCTCGTGCGCACACTCAAGCGGCTGGGATACGAGTGCGCGATCGTCAGCGGCGGCTTCGCTCAGGTCACCGACGCGCTGGTGGAGCGGCTGGAGATCGACTACTCGATGGCCAACACGCTGGAGATCGTCGACGGCAAGCTCACCGGGCAACTGGTGGGCCCCATCGTCGACCGGCAGGGCAAGGCGGAGGCGCTGCGCCGCTTCGCGGGCGAGGCGGGCGTGCCGCTGAACCAGACGGTGGCCATCGGCGACGGCGCCAACGACCTCGACATGCTGCAGACGGCCGGGCTGGGCGTGGCCTTCAACGCCAAGCCGGTGGTGCGCGAGCAGGCCGACACCTCGGTCAGCGTCCCCTACCTGGACACCATCGTCTACCTTCTCGGCGTCTCCCGCGAGGAGGTCGAGGCCGCCGACCGCGAAGCGGACACGGAGGAGGCGCCGGCCGACTGAGGCCGCTGCGCCGGTTCGAGCGGCAGTATGCATTGACCGGCTGTCCACAGAACAGCCCGCGCGCCGGTTCGGAGCATCTCCGGGCCGGCGCGGTGTTTTCAGCACAACAGCGGCAAGCGGCATCGGTGCGCCTGCTCCGGGACGCCGCCGGGCACCCTGGACAGCGTGCGGCGCCTGGAGACCGCGGCGTCAGGGTTTGCGTGCCGATGCGAGGATGAACGGCGCTGCCGCCAGGAAGTTGCCGGAGCCCATGCGGCGCTGCTGATCCTCCAGCCACGCCTGTGCGTCGGCCGGGGCGACCGCTCCCGAGTCGACTGCCGCGCGGGCGGCGCCGATGAGCGGAGGAAGGAACGCCCGGCCGGTGAAGAGCGCACACCTGGCCTCGACCTCGACACGGCTGAAGCCCACCTGGCGCAGCAGCCGGGGAAACGCACGCGCGCTGCCAGGGGAGGGGAGCGCGTCGGCCCAGGCACGAGTGATCCGCAACGTGAGATCGCGGCTTTCCGCGTCGACCAGGCAGCCGTCCCACTCCTGCCCGACCAGAACGATGCGGCCGCCCGGCCTGAGCACGCGGTGCGCCTCGGCGAGGGCGGCGGCAGGGTCGGTGAGGGCGTGCAGCACCTTGTCAGCGCGATAGGCGGTGACGGAGGAGTCGTCCAGGGACAGCGCGTTCGCGTCACCCACATGGAAGTCCGCTTCGGGGCACCGGAGCCGAGCAGTCGCGATCATGTCCTCGTCGAGGTCGATCCCGACGACCGAGCCGCCTCTGCCTGCGATGATCGCGGCTATCTCGCCTACCGCTCGGCCCGCTCCGCATCCGGCGTCGACGACGGAGTCTCCCGCGCCGAGCCCGAGCAGTTGGTAGGACCGGCGCCGCAGTGCGACAGCGTCGGGGAGGTCGTCGAAGGCGTCCAGCCTGGTCCTCAGGCCGCTGGAAGGTCCATTGCCGTGGTCGTCCCCGCCACCGGGGCGCCGGTGCGGCGGGGCGGGTGGACCCGTGGTCGGGGTGGCGCCGGTACCGGCGGCGCCGGTAGGGCTGTGATCATCGCTCATTCTCTGCTCCCGCGTGAGGCGCGGGCCCCGGGCGCCCGGTGCGGCGCGAGGCTTGTCAGGGGGACAAGCCTGCGAGTTAATGTCGACATGAAGTCAAGCTCGCCTGCCCAGGAAGGCCCGGCCTCCTTCGAGGCCTCAAGATCCGGTATCGGCGAACTCGCCGCGCGCTTCGGCCTGGCCACCCACGTACTGCGCCACTGGGAAGCCGCTGGGCTGCTTACCCCCGAGCGCCGCGCGAACGGTCGGCGCTGCTATACGGCCGGGGACGCAACGCGCGTGGCGATCATCCTGCGCTGCAAGGAAGCAGGACTCGGACTCGAACAGATCCGCACGCTCCTGAACGCGCCGGGCCCTGTCAAACGGAATGCGGTGATGAAGGCGCGTGTCGCCGAATTGGAGTCTCGTATCGCAAAGGCGGAGGCCGCGAAGTATCTGCTGGAGTGTGCGCTGACCTGCACGGCTGAGGACATCGCGAGCTGCCCGCATTACCAGCGCATAATGGCGGCGAACGTTCCGGAAAAGAGACACGAAGATGGCTGACGAGGCCGTGCGGAAGGAGCGATAGCGACGGGCATGCCCCTGATTCCGGGCATAAAAAATGGGGGGTTCCGCACGAAACGGAACCCCCCAACAAAAAATGCGGCAGCAACCTACTCTCCCACCCCCACCATGAAGGCAGTACCATCGGCGCAAAGAGGCTTAACGACCGGGTTCGAAAAGGGACCGGGTGTGACCCTCCCGCTATCACCACCGCAAACCACACACCCACACACCCACCACAAACACCAGACAGGTGCGCAGGAAAACCAAGAACACCCAACCAACCACCACAACAGCAGCAGCCGGCCAGGCAAAAACAGCATGCGCGAGCACCCAGCATCCACGGCGGACAAGCCCTCGGCCTATTAGTACCGGTCAGCTCCACCCCTCACAAGGCTTCCACACCCGGCCTATCAACCCAGTCATCACCTGGCGGCCT
>NZ_JAVREK010000028.1:0-94633 GCF_031845375.1 Streptomonospora wellingtoniae | reverse complement strand
GGGGGGGGGGGGGGGGGCGGGGCGGGCCCCCCCCACGCCGTTGCCGGACCCGTCGTCGGCCCACCGCCGCCGCGGCGCCCGGCTAGGCTGAAGGCCACACCCCGACCCCCCGACAACCTGGGAAGCGACCAGCACCATGAGCGATACCGAGCGCGAGGTCCGCGCCGGCGCGGAACGGGCCCGAGACGCCGCGGCCGATCTCGCGCCGCTGAGCCGGGCCGTCAAGGACGAGGCGCTGCTGGCCATGGCCGACGCCCTGGTCTCCGAGGCCGAGTCGATCGCGGCCGCCAACGGCGAAGACGTCGAGCGCGCCCGTACCGCCGGCGAGAGCGAGGCCATGGTCGACCGCCTCGCGCTCGACGCCGAGCGGGTGGGCGCCATCGCCGACGCCGTGCGCGACGTCGCCGACCTCCCGGACCCCGTGGGCGAGGTCGTGCGCGGCGCCAGCCTGCCCAACGGGCTTGAGCTGCGCCAGGTGCGGGTGCCGCTGGGCGTCATCGGGATCATCTACGAGGGCCGCCCCAACGTCACCGCCGATGCCGCGGCACTGTGCCTGAAGAGCGGCAACGCGGCGCTGCTGCGCGGCTCGTCCTCGGCCCGATCCTCCAACTCCCGCATCGTCGAGGTGCTGCGGGGCGCACTGCAGAAGACCGGGCTGCCCGCCGACGCCGTCCAGTCGGTCCCCGGGACCGGCCGCGACTCCGCACAGGCCTTGATGCGCGCCCGCGGCCTGGTCGACGTGCTCATCCCGCGCGGCGGGGGCTCGCTGATCCAAGCCGTGGTCAACGAGTCCACCGTCCCGGTGATCGAGACCGGCGAGGGCAACTGCCACGTTTACGTCGACGAGTCCGCCGACACCGAGATGGCGCTCGCGGTGGCGGTCAACTCCAAGACGCAGCGGCTGTCGACCTGCAACACCGCCGAGACCCTGCTCGTGCATGCGACAGCCGCCCGCCGGTTCCTCCCGCGGGTGCTCGCGGCGCTGCGCGACCTCGGTGTGACCGTGCACGGCGACGACCGGGTGCGCGAGTACGACGACGGGGCGGTGCCGGCCTCCGAGGCCGACTGGGCCGCGGAGTACCTGTCGGCCGACCTGGCGGTGAAGGTGGTCGACTCGCTGGACGACGCGTTGGCCCACATCCGCCGCTACTCCACCGGGCACACCGAGGCCATCGTGACCGACTCGCAGTCGGCGGCGCGCAGGTTCGTCTCGCTGGTGGACGCCGCCGCGGTGATGGTCAACGCCTCGACCCGCTTCACCGACGGCGGCCAGTTCGGCTTCGGCGCCGAGATCGGGATCTCCACGCAGAAGCTGCACGCCCGCGGCCCGATGGGCCTTCCCGAGATGACTTCGACGAAGTACGTGGTGACCGGCGAGGGACACCTGCGCTGAGGCCGTCGCGCGGCACCGGTCCCGTCCCCTGCGACGGGACCGGTGCACAGGCTGCGCCCGAATGGTCCGGATGGCGCTACGATGCCCGTGTACACGGCGATACAGCGTTCAAGGAGCCCCCGCCATGCCTGACGTCCGGCCCCCGCGCAACCCCAACGGCTCCGCCGGCTTCGACACCGGCGTTCCCACGGCCGCCCGCGTCTACGACGTGATGCTGGACGGCAAGGACAACTACGAGATCGACCGGCAGGTCGCGCACGCGAGCCTGGAGGTCATGCCCGAGCTCAAGCAGATCGCCGTGCACAACAGGGACATCCTGCACCGGGTCGTGCGCCACCTGGCGGCGGACGAGGGCGTGGACCGGTTCCTGGACCTCGGTTCGGGGCTGCCGACCGGGCGCAACACCCACGAGGTCGCCCAGGAGGCCGATCCCGACGCGAAGGTCGTCTACGTCGACATCGACCCGCTGGTGGCGGCGCACGGAGAGGCGATCCTGGGCGGGGACGGGAACACCGCGGTGGTCACCGCCGACATCCGCCGGCCCGCCGAGGTGCTGGCCATCCCGGAGGTCCGCGCGCTGACGGAGTCCGACCGGCCGGTGTGCGTGATGCTCTGCGGCATCCTGCACCACCTGCTCGACGAGGAGGACCCCCGGGGGATCGTCTCGGCGCTGGCCGAGGCGGTGCCGTCCGGGTCGTTCTTCTTCATCACCAACTTCACCCGGCTGGGCGACGCTCCCGAGAGCGCGGAGCTTGAGCGTGTCCTGCTCAGCCAGCTGGGCACCGGACGGGTGCGCACGCCCGCGGAGCTGGAGGCCTTCTTCGCCGGCCTCGATCTGCTGCCTCCGGGCGTGGTGCCGCTGCCGCTGTGGCGGCCCGAGGGCATCGTGCGCGACAGCACGTCGGTCGCCGCCCGGTTCATGACCGGGGGTGTGGCCCGCAAGCCCTGACACGTCCCTGACACGCCGCCCCCGGTCCTAGGACGAGGAGGAGGCGTTGTCGCTGTTGTTGTCCCCGTTGCGCCGACCGGCACGGTTCCAGCGCTCGGCCACGGTGTCGAAGATGCGCCCCCCGGTGTTGGCGGCGGTTCCGGCCACGTCGCGCAGCGTGCCCATCAGCGGGTCCTCAGAGCGCTCCCAGGACTCGCGGTAGGACTTGGCGGCGTTGCGCGCTTCGGCGCCCACCGAGGCGTCCGGGTCGCCGTCGCGGCGCGGGAATTCGCCGTCGATGATGCGCTGGTAGGAGCCGTCGTCGATCCACCGGCTGAGCTCGGCCATGCGGATGACCGCGAACGGGTGGGTCTGGCCCATGAGGCTGAGCAGCTTGATCAGGCTGTCGCGGGCATCGCCGCCGCGCTCGTAGTCGCGGGCCTGCTCCATGAAGGAGTCGGGGTTCATCTCGGCCAGCCGCGAACCGCCGGCCAGCTTCATCAGCGCACGCTTGGCGGCCTCGGGGTCCTGGCCGGCCAGCAGGCCCGCGCGGTCGCAGGACAGCTCGGACTTGCGGTACCACTCCTCCAGCGCGGTGACGATCGCGCGGATGCCGATGTAGCCCAGCGGGATCCAGGCAACGCGGGCGGCGAGCCGGATCAGGGCCAGCAGCATGGTGCGGTAGACGGCGTGTCCGGACAGGATGTGGCCGACCTCGTGGCCGACGACGAAGCGCTGCTCCTCAGGGTCGAGCAGGTCGAAGAGCCCGGTGGTCATCACGATGAACGGCTTGCTGCTGCCGATGGCCATCGCGTTGGGCCGCGGGTTCATCTGGACGTAGAGTTCGGGGACGTCGTCGAGGTCGAGGATGTAGGCGGCGTCGCGGACGTAGTTGTGCACCTCCGGAAACTGCTGCTCGTTCACGCGGACTGCGCTGGACAGGAACATGAGGCGCAGTGCGCGTTCGTTGAACAGGCCGGAGAGTCGCTTGAAGACTTCGTCGAAGCCCCGCAGGGACCGCAGCGCGACCAGCGCGCCCCGGTCGGCCGGGTGCTCGTATGCTCGGGAGCTTATGTTTTCGAGTCGTACGCGGGCGCGGTCTGGAGCGTTGGTGGACATATCGGCATGCTATGCCTCCGTGATGCGCGATGCCACGCTTCCGCGCATCGAGATATGACGCGATTTTCCGCGGGCCGGGGGTAGCGGCGCCGCAGGTGCAGGTCCCGTCGGCTAATGTCGGGACAGACCGGGCGAAAGCGGAGATCCGGCGCCGTGAAGCCCCGCTTTGACGGCTGTCGGCGACACGCAGGAAACGGAGCGGTAGGTTGCGCAACGAACCGGCGGGGGCCCTCTCCGGAGCGGAGCACAGGCGCAGGAATCCGCGCCGCGTGGGTGTCATGGGCGGTACGTTCGACCCGATCCACCACGGGCACCTCGTGGCGGCCAGCGAGGTCGCCCACCTGTTCCACCTGGACGACGTGGTCTTCGTGCCCACCGGGCAGCCGTACCAGAAGGACCTCACCCAGGTGACCTCCGCGGAGGACCGCTACCTGATGACGGTGATCGCCACTGCGGAGAACCCGCAGTTCAGCGTGAGCCGCGTGGAGATCGACCGCGACGGGCCGACCTACACGATCGATACCCTGCGGGAGATGCGCCAGATCCACGGCGCCGAGGTGGAGCTGTTCTTCATCACCGGCGCCGACGCCCTGGGCGCTATCCTGAGCTGGCAGAACGTGGACGAACTCTTCGATCTCGCGCATTTCGTAGGCTGTAACCGCCCCGGACACCGGCTCACCGATCCCGGCCTGCCCGACGGAAAGGTCAGCCTCGTGGAGGTCCCGGCCCTGTCGATCTCCTCCACCGAATGCCGGGAGCGCGTCCGAAAGGGCGAGCCCATCTGGTATCTGGTACCCGACGGCATCGTCCGCTACATCAACAAGACCGGGCTCTACCTCGACGACGCGACGGCGGGGTAGCCGCCCGAGGGAGGCAGCTGCTACATCGTGTCCGCCACTGACCGGGCCGTCGGGCTCGTTACCATCGCCGCCGAAGCGGCCGCAGACAAGCTCGCACAGGAGATCGTCGCCTACGACGTCAGCGACCAACTGGTCATCACCGACGCCTTCGTGCTGTGCTCGGCGCCCAACGACCGCCAGGTGCGCTCCATTGTCGAGGAGGTCGAGGACCGCCTCCGCGACCGCGGAGGGGTGAAGCCGGTCCGCCGCGAGGGCGAGCGCGACGGGCGCTGGGTGCTGCTCGACTACGCCGAGATCGTCGTGCACATCCAGCACGAGGAGGAGCGCGGGAGCTACGGCTTGGAGCGGCTGTGGAAGGACTGCCCGCGCATCACGCTGCCTGAGGCCGCACGCGGGCCCGACCGCGAGGCCGCCGGCGACGAGGGCGCCGACGGCGCCGGCCCGGCGTGAGCGCGCCCGACCCCCGCATCCGCCGTGCGCCGGTACGCCGCGCGGAGGAGGGGCGCCGGTGACCCAGACCCGCCGCGTCGTCTGCTGGCGCCACGGCCAGACCGCGTGGAACGCCGAGAAGCGGTTCCAGGGACAGACCGACATCCCCCTCAACGAGCGCGGGACCGCCCAGGCGCGCCGCGCCGCCGGCCTCCTGGCACGGCTGCGGCCGGACGCGGTCGTCTCCTCCGACCTGCGCCGTGCCGCCGCCACCGCGCACGCGCTGGGCGAGGAGGCCGGGCTGGCGGTCACGCTGGACAAGGGGCTGCGCGAGCGCTATGGCGGCATGTGGGAAGGCCTGACCACCACCGAGATCCGCGAGCGTTGGCCCGAGGAGGACGCCCGGATGGAGCCGCCCGGCGGCGAGGACCTCGACGCCGTGGGCGAGCGGGTGCAGGACGCGATCGAGCGCGGCCTGGCGCTGGTGCCCGAGGACGGGCTGCTGGTGGCGGTGGGCCACGGCGCCGCGCTGCGCGCCGGGATCAATCGCATGCTCGGCCTGCCGCCCGACCGGAGCCAGGTGCTGGGCCCGCTGGGCAACTGCTCCTGGTCCCTGATGGGTCCGCTGCGCTCGGGCGGCTGGCGGCTGCTGGAGCACAACGCGGCGAGCCTGCCCGAGAAGCGCACGCTCAGCGACGACCGCTGAGCCGCGCCCGTCCCGGCTCACGGCGACGGGGCCGGGGCGGGCGCCTTCGTTTCGACGAGAGCGCCGGATTCCGCTACAGTCGGTACTGCCGCCGCGCTCGCCGGGGCGGCACCCGCACGGGGCTATGGCGCAGCTGGTAGCGCGCCTCCATGGCATGGAGGAGGTCTGGGGTTCGAATCCCCATAGCTCCACGGTCTCAGGAACGGCCCTGCACGGGGGACATCGTCTTCCCGGCAGGGTCGTTTCGTCGTTGGGCCTCCGGACGCCGCGGCCCCCGTCGACCCTTCCGAGGGCGCCGGGGCGGGCCGAAGGCGGCGGGCGCCCGGCACGCCCCGGGCCGCTCAGCCGGGGGTGCGGGCGATGACGGACTCCACCAGGCCCGGTCCGGGGAAGTCGGCCATGACGACCCCGGTGCGCTGGGTGCCCCCGTCGTCCAGATAGTCCAGCGCCCCGCGAGTTCATGCCTTTAACCCCGAGCGCGCCGTAGGCGATCGAGGACGGCAGGGCGCCGCCGGAGGCGCTGAGGTGGTTGACGTAGAGCACGTCGGAACCGCCCGCGGCCGCCCGCTCGAAGTCGGTGCGCGCGGCGTCCCACTTCTCCGGGACATGGAACAGGGTGGGCAGGCTGTAGTCGTCCTGGATGTCGGTCCACTCCCCGTTCCAGCGCGGCCCGTAGGCGTGGCCGGAGCCGAAGTCCTGCAGGATGACGATGCGGCCCCGCACCTGGCCCAGGGTCGGGATGCTCCCGTCGTAGCCGGCGTCCGGCTGCCACGGGTGCTCCCCCAGCCGGTCGCGCGCGCTGGCGCCACAACACCGTCGATCTTGTAGCCATCGTCACTGGAAATCGTTTTAATTCACGATGGCTACAAGATCAACGGGGGGCGGGGTCCTCGGCGGCGGCGGCGGGTCGGCGCACGAACAGCGCCGTGACCACTGCGAGCACGCCGATGCACCCTGCGACGACGAACGCGGTGCGCAGGCCGGTGGCGTCCGGTGCGCCCGCGGTGGCGCTGGCGAGCGCGGCGACCGTGACGAACACGGCGGTACCGAACGCGCCCGCGACCTGCTGCAGCGTGGTCAGGATGGCGCTGCCGTGGGACGTGAGGTGTTCGGGCAGGGACCCGAGCGACTCGGTCATCAGCGGCGTCATCATCAGCCCGAGCCCGGTCATGAGCACGACGTGGATGGCGATCACCGCGGCCAGCGGCGAATCCGGCCCGAGTGCGGCGAACAGCCACAGCGACACCGCCATGGCCAGAGCGCCCGGGATCACCAGGGGCCGGGCGCCGAAGCGGTCGAACATCGCACCCACGGGGCGCCCGAGCACGCCGAGGACCAGCCCGCCGGGCAGCACGGCCAGCCCGCTGACGAACGTGCCGGTGTCCATCACGGTCTGCAGGTACAGCGGCAGCAGGATCGACGCGACGCCCAGCAGGCACATGAACAGCAGCCCGGCCAGGATCAGGGCGACCACGAAGCTGCGGTTGGTGAAGGGGCGCAGATCCAGCAGCGCGCGGTCGTGGCGCTGGAGGCGGAGTTGGCGCACGACGAAGACGACCAGCGCGGCGGCTCCGACCGCGACCGCCAGCCACGGCGGCACCGGGTGCTCGCCGCCCCCGGACTCGCCGAAGGAGGACAGGCCGTAAAGCAGCCCGCCGAACCCGACGGCCGACAGCAGCACCGAGAACACGTCCAGCGGCACCGCCCGGGTGCGGCTCTCCAAGCGCAGCCAGATGGCGCCCATGGTCAGCGCGCCCACAGCCAGCGGCAGGACCAGCAAGAACATCCAGCGCCATCCCAGGCCGGCCAGCACCGCGCCGCCGATGGTGGGGCCGAGCGCGGGTGCGACGGCGATGACGATGGTGATCGTGCCCATCGTCGCGCCGCGCCGGTGCGGAGGAACCAGCCGCATCACCGAGGTCATCAGCAGCGGGATCATCACCGCGGTGCCGCACGCCTGCACGACGCGTCCGACCAGCAGCGTCGCGAATCCCGGTGCGATCGCGCTGAGCAGTGTTCCCAGGGTGAACATGCTCAGCGAGGCCAGGAAGATCTGGCGCGGCGTAAACCGTTCGAGCAGGAAGCCGGTCGTTGGGATGACGACGGCCATGGTGAGCAGGAATCCGCTGGTCAGCCACTGCACCGTGGTGGTGGAGACATCGAGGGCGGCGGTGAGGTCCCGCAGCGCCACGCTCAGGATCGTCTCGTTGAGGATCATCACGAACGCCGAGCCGACCAGCACGCTGATTAGCAGGCCGGATCGCGGGTGCGCAGAGGCCTGGTCGGCCTGGTCGCGGGGACCGTCTGAGTCGCCGGTCGTCGTGGTCGCGGTGTCGGTCATCGGGCATACCTCGTCAGCTGCCGGTCTGGCGGATGGGCGGTGGGGTCGGAGCCGCTCGCCGGGGCCCCGGCGGTCGAACGGTCACTCAGGCTGCGCTGTGGGCGGGTGCGCCTGCGCGCGTGCCGGAGGACTCCAGGACGGCCGGGCGCAGGAGATGGAGAGCAGGGCGGACCGTCGCGGCGGGGACACGGGCCGGCGACCCGGCTTCCGCCGAGCGCGGGGCGCGGTCGGCAGCGCAGACGCCGAGCCGGGACCGGCGGTTCGGGGGCGCGGCGTGCTCCCGGTCGATCACGATCGTCACCCGCTTCCCCCCGTCGGCGTGCGGCTTTGCGTGCCGCCGCCGAATCCTTACCCTCGTCCGACCGCCGTGCTGCGACGCACGCTTGCGAAATGCGCATCCGTGGATAAGCCAGACAGGCGGCCGATACTCACCGTAGCATTCGGGAAAGTGGGTTGCCGGAGAATTTCGGATGCGTCCGCCCGAGACGTCAGACACAGCGGCCCAGGCCGAAGGCGCATACGCTCGATGCGTGACCGACACGCTCGACACCGACGACCTCACGACCGCGGTCGCGCGCATGCGCGCGGTACTGGGGCGGGGACCGGTGGCCGTGCTGACCGGGGCCGGCGTCTCGACCGACTCGGGCATCCCCGACTACCGGGGGCCGGACTCGCCGCCCCGCAAGCCGATGACCTACCAGCAGTTCGTCGGTGACGCTGACTTCCGCCGCCACTACTGGGCCCGCAACCACGTCGGCTGGCGACACGTGCACGAGACCCGCCCCAACGACGGCCATCTGGCGCTGGCCGAGTTGGAGTGGGCCGGTGTCGTCTCCGGAGTCATCACACAGAACGTGGACACCCTGCATGAGGCGGCCGGCAGCAGGTGCGTCGTCGACCTGCACGGGCGCTACGACCGCGTGGTGTGCCTCTCGTGCTCCGCTGCGATCACCCGCGACCGGCTGGCCGAGCGCCTCACCGCCCTGAACCCGGGTTTCACCGGGGGAGTGGACGACGTGGAGATCGCCCCCGACGCCGACGCGGTCCTGGCCTCCACCCGCGGCTTCACCGTGGCCGACTGCGCCGACTGCGGCGGCGTCCTCAAGCCCGACATCGTCTACTTCGGCGAGAACGTTCCCCGGGAGCGCGTGCTGGAGGGCTACCGGCTGGTCGACGACGCCGAGGCGCTGCTGGTGGCGGGGTCGTCGCTGACCGTGCTGTCGGGCCGCCGCTTCGTCAAACGCGTGGCCGAGCAGGGCAAACCGGTGGCGATCCTCAACCGCGGGCACACCCGCGGCGACAGCCTCGCCGCCCTCGCCGTGGACGCGGGATGCTCGCCCGTTCTGCGGGCGCTGGCGTCCGCCTACCAGCGGTGACGCCGGGCCGCGAACACGGAGCGTCGAAGTCCCCTTGACGCCCCGATGTGTGAACGCTCACACTGACGCGAAACCGCGGCGGTTCCGTTGACCGGCGCTGCCGACTGCACGGCGGTGGCACCGCCGTGCAGTCGGCAGCGAAAGCAGGCGGCAGCCCGTAGGGGGCGTCGAGTGCCTCGGCGGCGCCTCCCGACGAGCTCAGCCGCGTCGGCGGGCGGTCCCCCGGCGTGGCCGATTGCAGCACCGGACGGCGCCGGCGGGCAGGCGCTGAGCCGACCGCCTGACCGTTGCGCACCGCGGCACGAGGCCACCCTGGAAACCGCGGCCGCCGCCCGCCCTCCCCTCCAACCGCGGGCGGCGGCCGCGCCCGAGCGCCGCCGGTGGAGGTCGCGCGATGGACCCAGGCACTCTCGGCATCCGTTAGAATGGAATCGGATCAGGGGCTATGGCGCAGCTGGTAGCGCGCCTCCATGGCATGGAGGAGGTCTGGGGTTCGAATCCCCATAGCTCCACGGTCTTGGGACGACCCGGCACAAGGCCTTCGGCCTCCCTGCCGGGTCGTCCTTCGTGTTTCACCGGGGGAAGCCCCGGACCGGCGGTGCTCGGACTGATTCGGCTCTTCAGCCGCGCCTGGAAGCAGAAGCGGCCGCCGACCGGACCGGTCCGACAGGCGACGATCGCCGTCAGCGGGACGTGGCTGGCGCTGATCCCCGCCTTCCCCGCCGTCCGGGGCGGCTGAGCCTTTGCGCCCTTGCGTCCGTGCGGCCCCGGCCGCGTCGGCGAGCGCACTCCGCCCGCCGCGCGGGCGCCGCGCGCAGGCCGGACCTGTGCGCGGCGCTCGCCGTCCGAGCGGAGCCGGTGGCTACTTCGGCGCCTCGCCCACGAAGAGCAGCACCTCGCCCGGTGCCCACAGCCCCACGTCGTGGACGTAGTAGCCGCCGGGGACGTCCTCGGCCTTCTCGGTGACGCCGACCGACCCGGACCCGCTGCCGTCCTGGCCCCCGGTGTCCTGCCGGGGCTGGGCATCCGCGGTGGGGGAGGCGGCCGTCCCGGGAGCCGGGGAGGGTGCCGCCGTGGGTGCCGGGGAGGGTGCCGCCGTGGGTGCCGGGGAGGGTGCCGCGGTGGGTGCCGCCTCTCCGGCCTCCGCCTCGGCCGCCTCGCCGTCGACGCGGTACTCGGCGACCTCCTGTCCGTGCTCGGCGAGCACGCCCTTGGCCTCGTCGACGGTCATCCCGACCACGTCGACGCCCTCCAGCGCCTCTCCCGGGGCCGTCGCCGTGTTCGTCGTCTGATACGTCTCGCCCTTCTCCGGCGCGCGGCCGAAGGCGAGCTGGACGGGGTTCGCGTAGTCCTCGGGGATGCGTACGCCGACCGGGCAGATGCCGTTCGGGGTGCACTTCTCCGGCGACTCGATCACCTCGACGTCGCGGTCGTCGGTCCCCTTCCCGGTCATGTTCTGGTCCAGGTAGGTGAGCTTGCCGACAAGCGTCGGCGAGGCGGGGACCATCGTGAGGTCGACGTTCAGGCCGTGGTCGGCGAACTGCTCGGCATAGCGCTCGGGGTCGGCCGTCGGGTTCTTGACCTCGGCGACGACGAGGCCGTCGTCGACCTCGATCTCCAGTGCCGCCGCCTCCTGCGGGGCCACGGGGTCGGGGGCCGACGTCGGCATCAGCGCCGTCGCCGCGACACCCGCGGCGGCGAGCGCCGCCGCGACGGGCACGGCGATCAGCAGGCGGCGGGTGGTGCGTTTCGGTGCCACAGCTGGCTCCTGGTTCTTCTCGGTGATGGTGGCGAGGAGCTCGCGAGCGCCCGGCCGTGCCGGGTCGAGCCCCTCGGACGCGTCCACCCGCGGACGAAGCCGGGCGACCAGCGGGTCCACCCTGTCGCGGTTCCTCATCAGCTCGCTCCTTCCGTGACCGACCGTTCCCGCGGAAGCGGCCGGTCGGGGACCGCGGCGTCGCCGACCTCCACGCCCGCCTTGCGCAGCGCGCGGGCGAAGCGCCCGCGCGCCCGGTGCAGGCGAACGCGGGCGGTGCCGCGGGTGCAACCCAGCGCGATCGCGACCTCCGACGGGCTCAGTCCCTCCCAGCCGGTGAGGGCGAGCACCTCCCTGTCCGTCTCCGACAGCGAGCGGAAGGCCGCGCCGATCTCGCCCAGAGCGGGCTCGGCCGTCTCCGGCCGGGTGACGTGAACCCGGCTCAGCTCCGAGCGCAGCCGTGCCGCCAGCGCCGTGCGGCGCCGGGCTCCGCGGCGGTGGTTGCTCAGGACCTTTCGGGCGACCCCGAAGACCCACGGCCGGGAGCCGCTGCCGCCGGGGACGTCCTCCAGGCGGTTCCACACCGTCATGAAGACCTCTGCGACCAGGTCCGCGGCGGACTCGGGGTCGTCGGCCCGCCGGAGCAGGTAGCCGAGCACATCGGCGTAGCACGCGCTGTAGAGCGCCTCGAACCTGGCTTCGCGGCCGGAGGGCGGCGCAGGCGTCTCCGGTTGGCCGTCTGGGCCGTCATAGGGCAACGGGCTCCCTTTCGCCGGGGTGTTTGCGTCCTCACCCCGCCACATGTCCGGCTCGGCCCCCGCGTTACGGCGTACTCCGCATTCGCTGCGGCCCGACCGGAACCCGCCGCCCCGTGGCCGCTACCGGCCGATGGGAACTCCGCGGGGCGCCCGCACGTCCCCACAGCGTGCCGTGCGCACGTTGCGCGGTCGATCGGTGGGTGCGGGCACGGCGCCCCGGTCCGGACCGGACCCACCGCGGCACTCTGGCGCCGATCTGCGGCAGGTTCGACTACGGGATACCGGGGAGCGGAATGTAGGTTCTAAGGAGCCCCTTTGTACGGCCCCGAAACCCCGCCGGCCCGCCCCCCGGACCCGTCGGCAGGCGCCCGCGGCCGTTGAACCAGCAGAGGACGACCGTGACCCCGATCTCCCCCACCCCCCTCCGAAGAACGGCGCTGCGCCTCCTCGGCGCCGGAGGTGCCGCGGCAGCGGCGCTCGTGACGGCGCTCGCCCCCGTGCTGCCCGCCGAGGCCGAACAGGCTCCGGCACTCGCGCCCGGAGACTCCGGCAAGCCCGAGGCCGGCGCGCGCATCGCCTATGTCGACTGGTGCGGCCAGGGAGCGATCGGGCAGGTCGACACCTCCGGCGGCGCGGGGTCGATCACCACCGCCCACTGGGACGCCGACCCCGACGACGTCGCGACCGAGCGGCACTTCCCCGCCGGCCCCGACGACGCCTACAGCTCCGTGGTCTACGACAGCGGGCGGCTCACCGCGACCGCCGGCGTCACCGGGGTGCGCTTCACCCCCGACTGCCGCCGCGGCGACTCGGCCTCCGCCGCCCTTCCCGTGGCCGAGGCGTTCGACCGCGAGGCCCTCCTGGTGCTCGAGTCCGCCACCTCCACCGCGTGGTGGAGCGCCGCGAGCGGGCCCGACGCCCGGATCTCCGTGCGGGGACTGAAGGTCCTCGGCCAGCCGGCCGACGTTTCCGACGGCGACTACTCCAGCACCTTCACGGCCGACTCCGGCGACGGCACCGTCACCGTGGCGGTCAGCGCCGAACGCGGCGTCAGCCGCCCAGCGGAGTCGGCGACGCCGCCGTCGCAGGACTCCCGGCCCCGCCACGCGGCGGCGTGGTTGTCCGTGCGCTTCGAGGTCGCGCGCATCGACGCCGAGGGCGACCCGGTCAGCGCGTTCGACTACGGCGTGCGGTTCGTCGGTGCGGCCGTGCACGTCCCCTCCGGCGGTGTTCCCGCCACCGAACCCCCTCCCGGCAGCGGCACCGCCTCGCCCGAGCCCGGCCAGGCGCCGCACGCCGACGACGAACCGCACGCCACCGCGGACTCCGGCGGCGTACCGGACGGCGCCTCTCCCACCGCCGCACCCCCGGGCGGCGGGGGCGCCGCCCCGAGCACGGATCCCGGCAGCATGGCGGGGGCCGCCACCGGCTCGCCGTCGGAACCGCCCGAAGCGCCGGGCGGCGACGCGACCGATGCGCCGACGCAGCGGGACCCCGCGCCCGGACCCACGGTCGCGCCGCCCACCGCCCCCGGCGACGAGTCCTCCGCCGATCCCGTAGAAGGCGCCGACCAGGACGACGCGTCCGGCGGCCGCCTGCCGGTCGCCGGCGGAGCGCTGGCCGGCCTGGTGGCGACCGGCCTGGCCGCCCTGGGAGGCGGTGGCACCGCCATCTACCTCGGCCGGGGGCGCAAGACCGGCTTCGACGGCGACGCCGGCCGCGGCCACCGGGCGAGCCGAAAGGGACCGGGAGGCGACTGGTCCTAGACGGCGCAGCACCGCCGATCTTGTAGCCATCGTCACTGGAAATCGTTTTAATTCACGATGGCTACAAGATCAACGGGGTTTGGCGGGGCGGTACGGGTAGTGGGCGGCGATAGGACCAGCTGCGCCCACCGCTTCGACCGCGAAGGAGGCCGGGATGTCGCTGACCATGGGCGGAGGACCGTTCGCGAAGGACGCGCCGGACACGGTGAACTACACGCTCCAATCGCCGCACCACGTTCTGCACGCGCACCCCTTTCCCCGGCGGGTGCGCGCCGAGCTGGGCGGTCGGGAGGTGCTCGCCTCCGAGCGCGGGGTGCTGCTGCACGAGACGTCGCTGCTGCCGCAGCTGTACGTGCCCGCCGAGGACGTCCGCTCCGACCTGCTGACCCCCAGCGACCGCAGCACCCACTGCCCCTACAAGGGCGACGCCTCCTACTGGCACATGCGGGTCGGCGAGCGTGTCGCGGAGAACGCTGTGTGGGCCTACACCGATCCCCAGCCCGCGGCCGCGTGGCTGCGCGGGCTCGCGGCGATGTACTGGGACGCGGCCGACACCTGGTTCGACGAGGACGATCCCGTGCGCGGCCACCTGCGCGACCCCTACCACCGAGTCGACACCCGGCCCGCATCCGTGCTGGTGCAGGTGGCCTTCGGCGACGTGGAGATCGCGCGTTCGGCGCGTCCCAAGGTGCTCTCCGAGACCGGACTGCCCAACCGGTACTACCTGCCGCCCAACGACGTGCGCCGCGACCTGCTGGTCCCCAGCAGCACCCGGACCCTGTGCCCCTACAAGGGCCGGGCGACCTACTGGACGCTGCGGCTCGGCGAGCGCGAGGTCCCCGACGTGGCCTGGTCCTACGCGACCCCGCTCAAGGACGGCCTCGACGTGCGCGACCACCTGTGCTTCCTGCACGAGGAGCTGACCGTCAGCGCGGGGCGGTCCTGAGGGGCCCGGCGGGACCCGCCCGGCGGAAGCGCGGGGTTCCCGGGAGGGCGATGGACGCGTAGCCCCGGCGGCGGGCGCCTGTGGAGAACGAGGCCGGCGCGTCACCGGCAGGCGGTACTGTCGCACGCGTGGCTGAACTTCCCGACGCCGACACCCTTCTCGACGCCGCAGTGCGTGCGCTCGGCGGCACCAGGCGCGAGGGCCAGGCCGTCATGGCCGAGGCCGTCACAACGGCGATCGACACCGGCGAGCACCTCGTCGTACAGGCGGGCACCGGCACCGGGAAGTCGCTGGCCTACCTCGTGCCGGCCATCCGCCACGCCATGTCCGAGGACACCACCGTCGTGGTCACCACCGCCACCCTCGCGCTCCAGCGCCAGTTGATCGAGCGCGACCTCCCGCGCCTGTCGGCGGCCTTGGCGCCGCTGCTCAACCGCGAGCCCGAGTTCGCCATCCTCAAGGGCCGCCGCAACTACCTCTGCCGCCACCGCCTGCAGGGCGCGGACGCCGCCGAGCCTGAGGACACCGAGCTGTTCGACCCCCGCCAGCTGTCATCGGTGGGCCGCCAGGTCAAGCGGCTGCACGAGTGGGCCGAGGAGACCGTCACCGGCGACCGCGACGAGCTCGCCCCCGGCGTGAGCGACCTCGCCTGGCGGCAGGTCTCGGTCTCGGCGAACGAGTGCGTCGGCGCCGCCGCCTGCCCCTTCGGCCAGGAGTGCTTCTCCGAGCAGGCCCGCGCCGACGCCGGTGGCGCCGACGTCGTCGTCACCAACCACGCCATGCTGGCCATCTCGACCATGCAGGGCTACCACCTGCTGCCCGAGCACCGCGTGCTCGTGATCGACGAGGCGCACGAGCTGGTCGACCGCGTCACCTCGGTGGCCACCGGCGAGCTGGGGGAGCGGCCCGTCAACACCGCCGCCAAGCGCGCGGGGCGGCTGGTGGAGGCCGGGCTGACCGAGCGCCTCAGCGAGTCCGGCGAAGGGCTGGCGCTGCTGTTCGGCGAGTCCGAGGCGGGCCGGTTCGACCACCTGCCCGACGCCCTCGCCGGGGCCGTCGCGGCGGTCCGCGACGCCGCGCACGCCTGCCTGAGCGCCATCCGCAGCGGATCGCCCGAGCAGGACCCCGACTACGCCACCCAGCGCAAGCAGGCGCTTGCGGCGCTGGACGAGGTCCACGACTCCGCGGTGCGCATCCTGGAGTCCTTCGAGCCCCCGCTGCGCGAGCGCACCGACGTGGTGTGGCTGGCCAAGGGTCCCAAGCAGTCTCCGAACCTGCACGTCGCTCCGCTGGCCGTGGGCGGGCTGCTGCGCGAGAAGCTGTTCGGCGACCGCACCACGGTCCTCACCTCGGCCACCCTCGCCCTGGGCGGAACCTTCGCTCCGCTGGCCGCTCAATGGGGTCTGGGCCGCGAGTCCACCGACCGGCCACCGGCGGAGGCGGGGTCCGCCGTTCCGACGGCGGGCGGCGCGGCGCCGGCGGGCGGTCCCGCCGAAAGCGGCGCCGCCGACGACGGTACCGGCGGCGCCGAAACCGCCGCCAAGACCGGCGGCGAGGCGGCTGTCAGCGAGGCCGACGAGGCCGACGACCCCGACAAGGCCGCCGGTGAGCCCCGATGGCGCGGCCTGGACGTCGGCTCGCCGTTCGACCACGCGCGCAGCGGCATCCTCTACGTCGCCCGCCATCTGCCCCCGCCCGGCCGCGACGGCCTCGATCCCAGCTACCTGGACGAGATCGCCGGCTTGGTCGAGGCCTCCGGGGGCCGGACTCTGGGCCTGTTCTCCTCGATGCGGGCCGCCGCACAGGCCGCCGAGGAGCTGCGCGAGCGCGTGGACGTGCGCATCCTGTGCCAGGGCGACGACTCCACGGGCCGCCTCGTCGAGGAGTTCGCCGAGGAGGAGGACTCCTGCCTGTTCGGCACGCTGTCGCTGTGGCAGGGCGTCGACGTCCCGGGCCGCTCCCTGCAGCTGGTCATCGTCGACCGCATCCCGTTCCCCCGCCCCGACGACCCCTTGGCATCGGCCCGCCAGCGGGCCGTGGGCGCCCGCGGCGGCAACGGCTTCATGGCGGTGGCGGCCACCCACGCGGCGCTGCTGCTAGCCCAGGGGACGGGGCGGCTGCTGCGCTCGGCGGCCGACCGCGGCGTCGTCGCCGTGCTCGACCCGCGACTGGCCACGGCGCGCTACGGCGGCTTCCTGCGGTCGTCGCTGCCGCCCTACTGGGGCACCACCGACCCCGAGGTCGCCCGGGCGGCGCTGCACAGGCTCGCGGCCGACCCGGTCGCGGGCTGATCCCCGCTCCCGGTCCCGAAAGCCCCGGCGCGCCGGCGGGTGGCCGGGTCCGCCGGTTCAGCGCCGGACACGGTAGCCGAAGAGCCGGACGGCATAGCCCGGGGTGTCGTCGTCCGCGGGCTGGATATACCACCGGTCGTCGTTGTCGCCGATCGACAGCTCGTTCCACATCATGTCGATCAGCTTGAGCCTCGCCACGACCGATGCGCTCGGGTCGAGCACGATCGCGTAGGAGAGGTCGGAGAGCCGCTGGGTGACCATGCCCACGGGCTGGCCGTCCCAGATGGCGGGGACCGGGGCGTGGCCGATGTCGACGCCGCACAGCCGCATCTGCTCGACCTCCTCGTCCAGCGCCTCGGCGGCGAGCGCCTGGTCGAGGTTGAGGGCGTCCTCCAGTTCGTCCCGGTCCTCGTCCTCGCGCATGTACGCGTGGTAGGTGCGGTGTCCGCAGGTGCGGCACAGACGCCAGACGACGCACCGGGCGAGCCCGTAGGCCGACTGCGCCTCGCCTATCGCCCGGTAGGTGCTGACCATCCGGCTCGTGCCGCATTCACAGCACAAGGCGGTGAGATCCTGCTTCATCCTTCAGTCCCCCTCCCAGGGCGAGTATGCGATGGGAAACCCTGATTAGGGAACCCGGCGGCTGAAGGAGTTGGGGCAAACTGTCGTCACCAATGACCAAAACCGGTGCGCGCCAGGGATTCTTTTCGTCGGTGGGAATTCGGTGTGAATCAGCGCCGGGGTCTGTCCTGGTCGCTGTTCCCGCTGCCCTGCCCGGCGTTCCGGCGGCTGCGCACGGCGGTGGCGCGGGCGGCGCCCACCGGGGCCAGCCACCGGGCGAGCAGCTGTCCGGCCCGGGGAGCCGGCCCGCTCCCGGTGCCGTCGCGGCGCCGTCCGTGCGCAGTGCCGTCGCGGGCGTGTTCGTTCCCGGCGGCGGAAGCGGGAGGCGCAGTCCCGGCATCGGCATCGGCACCGGAGTCCGCGCTCGGTTCGGTGGAGTCCAGCAGCGGATGCTCGGCGACCTGGTATCGGCGGATGTAGACGCTGAGGAACGCCTGCATGCTGGCGCCGGCCGGCAGCGCGAGCAGCGCCCCGGGTACCCCGAGGATCGCGGCCCCCGCCAGGACCGAGCCGAAGGCCACGGCCGGGTGCATGTCGAGGGTCCGGGCGGTGATCCGCGGCTGGAGCAGGTAGTTCTCGAACTGCTGGTAAACGACGACGAAGACGAGCATCCACAGCGCCGGCCAGGTCCCCTGCATCAGCGCCACCAGCACCGGCACGGCGCCGCCGATGTAGGTGCCCACCGTCGGGATGAACTGGGAGAGGACGCCCACCCACAGTGCCAGCGCGAAGGCGTAGTGGACGTCCAGCACGACCAGCGCCACGTAGTGGGCGAGGGTGGCGACCAGCGCGAGCAGCGCGCGGGAGTAGATGTAGCCGCCGGTCTTGCTGATGGCGATCTCCCAGGCGCGCAGCACCTCGCGCTGCGTGCGCGGCGGCAGCACCGAGCAGATCGTACGGCGGAACCGGGGACCGTCGGCGGTCAGGTAGAAGGTGAACAGCGCGATGGTCAGCCCGTTGAACAGCAGCGACAGCAGCGTCGTGCCCGCCCCCCACGCGTTCTCGGCGAGGCTGGAGGCGTACTGGTCGACCAATCCGGTGGCGTCGGTGATCTCGCTGAGCAGCGTGTCGGGCGCGAACCGGGTGTTGAAGGTGACGTTGACCCAGTTCAGCAGGCCGCGGCTCATCGCGGGGACCTGGTCGATGAACTCCAGCACCTGGCCGACCAGCATCGACCCCAGCACGGAGAAGAACACCACGGCCACGGTGGCCACGCCCAGCATCACCGCGCCGGTCGCGGGGCCGCGCGGCCAGCGGTGCTTGTTCAGCCAGTTGACGGCCGGCTCCAGCGCGAGCGCGAGGAACAGGGATATCAGCAGCAGCACCAGCAGGCCGCGCAGCTGCAGGAACATCCAGCCCGCCACCGCGAACGCGATCACCGTCCAGGCGACCATCATCAGGGCCCGCGGCAGCCACGGCGGCACGCCGTTCTTGTTCGGTGGGGCCGGGGCGGTCATGGGCGCGGGTCGCCTTCCTGCTGCATGTCGCCGCAGCGCGTTTCGCTGTGCGTACGCGGTGCGGCGTCGGGGCACGGTGCCGCGGGCGCCCCGCTGCGCGGCACGGCCGAGCCGGGGTCGGGCATGCGGCCCCGGCTACTCGTCCATCGACAGGCCGCGCTTGTTGCGCGCGGTCCAGTCGCGCATGCGCTGCGGGTAGCCGACGATCTGAACATCGTAGACGGGGGCCGCCAGGTTGCGCGCGACCTTGCGGATGACGTCCGTGGAGCCGACGCGGCGGCGGATCCACTCGCCGTCGGTGGCCACGGCGACCGCCGTCGTGCTGGTGGCGAAGGTCTCAGGTTCGACGAAGAACTCCACGCCCACCTTGCTCTTGTGGAAGTCGATCAGTGCCCGGACGTCGGAGTCCTCGGCAGCACGATCGAAGCGCGCCTTGCCGCGCCGATTGGCCTTGCGGAGCCCGAACCGGTCTCGCCATCCCATAGTCGCCTGCGCTCCCGTCACTGCCGCCGCGCCGGTCGCGGCTGTTTGCAACGTCGCCCCCCGGCTCTCTCATCGAGTCTATCCGCCGGATTGCTCGGCGGTTTCCGCATTCTCGCCGCCTCGCGGTGATCACATTGATACGTTCGGTAGCGTCTCCGGGAGGCGCGCGGCGCGAGCGCGGGCGCCGCCGGGGAACCTAACCGGCACGGAGGAAGACGCGAGGAGTCGGCACCGATGGCGCTGTGGAGATGGCTGGGCGAGACCGCGCGGAAGCTGCGGGCGGACGGGCAGCCCGAGCTGGCAGAGAGCCTGGTGCGGCTCGCGCAGATGGCCGCGGAGGGCCAGGCGGACGCGGCGGCCGAGGCCGTGCCCGCAGCGGAGCGCATCGCCGGCGGTGAGGCCGCGCCGAGCTGGGCCGCGGCGCTGGTGGGGCACTGGCCGCTGGCCGCGCGTGTGGGGGACCGGGCCGAAGGGGATTCGGTCCTGCCCGCGGCGCTCGCGCGCCTGCGCGCCTCCCACGCGGGTGGTGGAGACGCCGCCGGATGCGGTCCCGCCGCCTGCGCGGCCGAACTCGTGCTGGAGTGCTACACCAACATCGACGGCCCCGGCCACGTCGTCGACCGGGCCGCACTGGTGGCCGAGAGCCTCGGCCACACCCGGCCCGGCGAGCCCGCGTGGGAGTCGCTGGTGCTGGCACAGGCCGACATGCTGGTCGACGACGAGCGCCCGGACGAGGCGATCCGCGAGCTGGACGCGCGCGCCGCTGCGGCCCGCGCTGAGGGCGGCGGCGTCAGCCTGGGCTACGCATTCGGCTACGTGCGCGCCCTGCGCCACCTCGACCGCTTCGACGAGGCGCTTTCGGCGCTGGAGCGTGTGGAGGCCGGGATTACCGCCGCCTGGCCCGGCGGCGCGGCCCGTGCGGCGGCCCGCCGCCGCACGGCCGTGGAGCGCGCCCGCGTGCTCGCGTGGCTCGCCCGAGCCGGGCGGCGCTCGCCGGAGGAGGCCCGTGCGGCACTGCCGGAGCTGCGCGAGGCCGACGCCCACCCGCGGATGCGGCCCGGCTGGGCCGAGGCCGCCGAGCACCTGGTGGCGGCCGGAGCGCTGGACAACGACTGGCGCCTGGGTACGACGCTGACCTCGTGGACGCGCTACTTCGAGCGCGTGGGGTCGCGTCGGCTGTGCCTGCGCGTCGGCCTGGTCTGCGCCCGGCTGGCCGTCGCGCGCGGTGCGCGGTGGACGGCCGACTGCGCGCTCCGGCGCGCCGAGCGGTCCCTGGAGCGGGTGCGGCGCGAGGCCGAGGAGTTCGGCGACCTGGAGGAGATCCGCGCCGAGGCCGACCGCCTCGGTCCCCGCGAGGTGCCCGTCGCGGCCGCCGAGGTGCTGCCGATGCTGCGCGGGCAGTCGCCGGAGGACGTCGACCCCGAGCACCAGGCCGACCTCGTGCGCGCGGCGCTGGTGGAGCGTCCCGGCGACGCGTTGCTGCTGAACGCGTTGGGCCAGGTGGGCCGGACCTTGGCGCTGAGTGACGTGGCGGCCGAACTGCACTGGCCCCGCGTGCGCGCGGTCCCCGGCGACCAGAAGGCGGCGCTGTCGCTCTTGGAGACCCTGCTGGCCGACAAGGACACGTCCGGCCTGCGCTCCCTGGTCCGGCTGCTCACCGACGCCGCCGTGCCCGCGCCCGCCCCGCCGGCCGGCGGAGGCGCCGCGGCCTCCACTCAGCGAACGTACCCGGCGGCTCAGGCGAGCCCCGCGCCCGCGGGCTGAGACCCGCCCCGGGTAACCGGGCAACCGGGCGGCTACGCGGCTGGCGTGGGCATTTCCGGTTGATCTTGGAGCCATCGCGAATGGAAAGCGCTTTCCATTCGCGATGGCTCCAAGTCCGACGAATGCGAGCCGTCCGGGGGTGGGGTTCGTCATTGACAGGCATGGGTAATGGTATTAGCTTTTGAGCTAACGAACTTAGCAAAGCTGGGGCGATGCCATGACCGAGTACCTTGCCGTCGAGGACGGCACCATCGCTTACGAGGTGGCGGGGTCCGGCCCGCTGGTCGTACTCGCCCACGGCATGGGCGACAGCCGCGCCGCCTACCGCGCCGTGATCCCTCCGCTGGTGGAGGCGGGTTACCGGGTCGTAGCGGTCGACCTGCGCGGCTGCGGAGAGTCCAGCGTCGACTGGCCGGCCTGGAGCCGGACCGACATCGCCGGTGACCTGCTCGCCGTGATCCGCCACCTGGGCGGCCCGGCAGTGCTCGTCGGCCATTCGGTGTCCGGCGGCGCCGCCACCATCGCCGCGGCGAAGGACCCCGCTCTGGTGACCGCGGTCGTCGAGCTGGCGCCGTTCACCCGCAAGCAGTCGGTAGGGCTCGGAGACCTGCGGGTGAAGCGCTTCCGGCAGGGCATGCTGCGGCTGCTCGGCACGGCCGTCTTCGGCAGTGTGCGGCTCTGGCGCTCATACCTCGACGTGGCCTACCCCGGTGCGAAGCCGGCCGGCTGGTCCGAGCGGATCGACCGCATCGACTCCCTGCTGCGTGAGCCGGGCCGGATGAAGGCCATGCAAGGCATGGGCCGCAGCGCCCCGACCGACGCGGGCGCGCAGCTCGGCGGCGTCCGGTGCCCCGTCCTGGTCGTGATGGGCACCCTCGACCCCGACTGGGCCGACCCGCACGCCGAGGGTTCGGCAGTCGTCGACGCCCTGCCGTCCGGCCTCGGCCGCCTTGAGATGATCGAGGGCGCGGGCCACTATCCGCACGACCAGTTCCCCGACCAGGTGGTGTCGCTCCTGCTCTCCTTCCTGCGCTCGGACACCGCTCGCACCTAGCCAGGGAGCGGCGCCGTTCGACGTGAGGGCCCCGGGCCGCGGCTGATCGCCTTCGCCGCCCGGTGCCTTGTGCTCCCCGGGGACCGCGGCGCCGGCGCTCGGGTGAACCGGCCCTGCGCGGGGGAGGGGCGAGCCGGGTGAGTGCCCGTACTCAGCCGCGGTCGGCCGATGGCTGGCAGTATCGCTGCCTATGGCAGACGAGCGCGACGGAACGCATGAGACGAGTCCCGACGACTACGACCCGAGATGGTTCGTGCCACCTCTCATCGGTACGGTGCTCGCCCTCATCACCGGACCGGTGGTGTTCCTGTACCTGGGGCTCGGGCTCGTGGGCCTTGAGATCTGCTCCACCTCCTGCGGCCGCTCGACGGCGATCTGGTACTTCGCCGTGTTCTGGGCCCTGGCCGCCCTGGTGACCGCCGTGGGCGTGTGGTTGGGACCCCACAGCCGCGGGTGGCGGGGGTTCAGGACCGGAGGCGTGGTGGCCATGGAGACCATGGCGGTGATGGCGATCGTGCTGGTGTTCGCGACGTAGTGCCCGCGCCGCGTGTCCCGCGCGTGCCCGAAGGCCGAGAGCGGCGGGCGCCACCGTTCAGCGGGACGGGCTCGCGCGCGGAGCCGAGCCGTCACGTCTGGGGCACGCGTGTCAGGGCGGCGCCTGAGCGGTAGGCGAGTGCGGCTGCGGGGAGCCGGGTCGGGCGGCCGCTGGCCAGGACGGCGACGCCGCCGGTCAGGGGGAGCTCAGGGGCCGCAGCTATGCCGAGGCGGCGCAGGGTCTGGGCGGCGACGGCTCCGGCGGCGGTGAACATCTCCGCGCGGCCGCCGAGGGCGTCCGATATGCGCTGCTCGACGAGGTCGTAGTGGGTGCAGCCCAGAACCACCGCGGTGGTCTGCGGCGGGGTGCGCGCGACCGCATGCGCGATCGCCGCGTCGATCGCGCGGGGTGCGGCCGACTCGATCGCCTCGGCGAGTCCCGGGCAGGGCACCGGCACGACCTCCACGCCCTGGCCGAACTCCTCGATGAGGCTCTGCTGATAGCGGCTGCGGGAGGTCGCCACCGTCGACCACACGGCCACCGGTCCGCCGCGCGCCGCGGCGGGCTTGATCGGCGGGACGGTGCCGACGACGGGGGTGTGCGGTTCGAAGGCTTCGCGCAGCGACGTGAGGCCGTGCACGGAAGCCGTGTTGCACGGCACCACGATCGCGTCCGGCGCGACGGCGCCGGTCGGGGAGGGGGCGCCGGTCCCGGTACGCGCCTCGCCGCGGCCCCCGGCGCCGAGGGCCGCCCGGGCGCCGGCGAGGACCCGTTCCACGATCGCCTCCGGAGCGCGGGCGCCCCAGGGCATGTGGTCGGGGTCCATGGAGAGGACCAGGTCCGCGTCGGGCCGGGCCGCGCGCACGGCGGCGGCGGTCGACAGCATGCCGATCCCGGAGTCGACGAAGGCGATGCGCACGTTGGCCGATCCTACGCTGCCCGCCGAGAGCGCGCCCGCACCGGACTGTGGCATATCACCGTTGATCTATTCCCAAAACAGCGGAGCTAGCACCTCTGAGCTGGGCAAACGCACTCCATCGCGAGGCGCCCACGAAATCCCGTTATCGTTCCGTGACATTCCCTGAAGTGGGTCTGGAGCGGGCCGGTTCACCCTCGTTTTGTTCCTCCGGTACGGCCGACCAGAGGGAGGCCCCACACAGCTTGTAGCCATCGCAAATGGAAATCGCTTTCCTTCACGATGGCTACAAGATCAACGGGGTCGGGGCCCGGTGGATCGCTCCGGTGCCGCCCGCGCTCTCCCGGTGCCCGCCCCTCCGCGTGTCGGGGCCCGCCGGGCCGCTTCGCGTCCGCTTGGCTGGGTTGGGCGGGGCACAGCCCTGCGGCCGCAATCGGCCGCCCCGGCTCGCGTGAGGTATCGGCCGTGGGGCAGTGGGGAACATGATGTGGAGCGCCTGTGACCGGGCGGCCGGGGGAGTGTGCGCATCTGGCGGGGGAATTCCCAGGTGTGCGGGTTGCACTGGTCACAGGCCCCGTTGGGCTACTGGCGGGTAAGAGGGGAATAGGGTGTTCCACGGTCTGCCTCCATCGTCGGCGGCAGGTTAGGACGGCAGCGGCGCGGCGGCGCGCCGAGCGGGTTGAGAAGCGGGTGAGAGCGATTCGTCAGTCATCGCAGCGGGACTTCGCCGATCACGTCGAGGCCGTGCAGCGGCTCCAGCGCGACTACGCACGCCTGCCCGCGGACGCACCGGTCCGGCTGGCCAAACCCACGTCGAACCTGTTCCGCTTCCGCGACGACTCCGGCGCCCCGCGCCTGGACGTCTCCGCCTTCGACTCCGTGCTGGCCGTGGACCCCGTCGATCGCGTGGCCGACGTCGGCGGCATGACCACCTACGAGGACCTGGTCGCGGCGACCCTGCCGCACGGCCTGATGCCGCTGGTGGTCCCGCAGCTGCGCACCATCACCCTCGGCGGCGCGGTCACCGGCCTGGGCATCGAGTCGTCCTCGTTCCGCAACGGCATGCCGCACGAGTCGGTCGAGGAGATCGAGATCCTCACCGGGTCCGGCGACGTCGTCACCGCCCGCCGCGACAACGAGCACAGCGAGCTGTTCTACGGCTTCCCCAACTCCTACGGCACGCTGGGCTACAGCCTGCGACTGCGTATCGAGCTGGAGCCGGTCAAGCCGTACGTCCACCTGCGCCACCTGCGTTTCGGCGGCACCAAGGAGGCGATGGAGGCCTTCTCGCGCATCTGCGGCGACGGCGAGCACGACGGGGAGCGGGTCGACTTCGTCGACGGAGTCTCCTACGGCCCCGGCGAGCAGTATCTGACCGTGGCGTCGTTCGTCGACCACGCGCCCTGGACCAGCGACTACACCGGCACCGACATCTTCTACCGGTCCATCCCGCGCTTCGCGGGCCCCGGCCCCGGCGACTACCTGACGGCCCACGACTACCTGTGGCGCTGGGACACCGACTGGTTCTGGTGCTCGGGTGCGTTCGGGCTGGGCAGCCCCGCCGTTCGCCGCCTGTGGCCGCGCTCGCTGAAGCGCTCGGACGTGTACCGCAAGCTGGTGGCGCTGGACCGGCGCACCGACTTCAGCCGCCTGCTCAACCGCTACCGCGGCCGTCCCCAGCAGGAGCCGGTCATCCAGGACATCGAGGTCGGCGTCGAACGCGGTGCGGAGTTCCTCGACTTCTTCCACGCCGACATCGGCATCTCTCCGGTGTGGATGTGCCCCCTTCGGCTGCGCGAGACCGCGCCGCCGGCCGCGGGGCGCGCTCATGTGTGGCCGCTGTACCCGCTGGAGCGGGAGCGGCTCTACGTCAACTTCGGGTTCTGGGGCATGGTCCCCATGCGCCCTGGGCAGCGGCGCGCCCACCACAACCGGGCGGTCGAGGAGGAGGTCTCCCGGTTGGGCGGCCACAAGTCGCTGTACTCGGACGCGTTCTACTCCGAGGACGAGTTCTGGCGGTTGTACAACGGCGAGGGGTACCGAGGGCTCAAGCGGGCCTACGACCCCGACGAGCGTCTCCTCGACCTCTACGCCAAGTGCGTCGGTAACAAGTGAGGCGCCGGCCCACGGCGCGGTGTGGGCTGACGCAGGTGAGAAGGGAACAATCATGCGGCTAGCGGAGATCTTCGAACGCGTCGTCGGGAAGGACGCGCCTGTTCGCTTCCGCGCCTATGACGGCAGCACGGCCGGCGACCCCGAGAGCGACACGACGCTGGTCGTGCGCAATCCGGCGGCGCTGAACTACCTGGCCCAGTCGCCGGGGGCGATGGGGCTAACACGTGCCTACGTGGCCGGCCACATCGACCTTGAGGGCGACATGTACACCGCCCTGGACCGGATGACCGGCGTCGCCTTCGGCGACGGCGTGCGGACGTCGCCGGCGGAGCTGGCGAAGATCGTCCGCGGAATCGGATGGGTGAAGTTCGTCAACCGCATCCCGCCACCGCCGCAGGAGATGCGCCGCGGCCGGCTGTCCTGGCTGGGCACCAGGCATGCCAAAGACCGCGACGCCGAGGTGATCCACCACCACTACGACGTCTCCAACGCCTTCTACGAGCTGGTGCTGGGCCCGTCGATGACCTACACCTGCGCGGTCTTCGGCAGCGACGACGCGTCGCTGGAGCAGGCCCAGTACGACAAGCACGACCTCGTCGCGCGCAAGCTCGGCCTGGAGGAGGGCATGCGGCTGCTCGACGTCGGTTGCGGGTGGGGCGGCATGGTGATGCACGCCGCCCGCGAATACGGCGTCAAGGCGCTGGGCGTGACGCTGTCCAAGGAGCAGGCCGAGTGGGCGAGCAAGCGCATCGCCCAGGAGGGGCTGACGGATCTGGCCGAGGTCAGGCACATGGACTACCGCGACGTGCCCGACGGGATCTATGACCGCATCAGCTCCATCGGCCTGACCGAGCACATCGGCAAGAAGAACCTGCCGGACTACTTCGCCGGGCTGAACGACAAGCTCAAGCCGGGCGGGCGCCTGCTCAACCACTGCATCACGCGCCCGCGCAACGACCTTCCGGCGATGAAGCCGGGCGGCGTGATCAACCGCTACGTCTTCCCGGACGGGGAGCTGGAGGGCCCGGCCGAGATCCAGATGCGGATGAACGACGCCGGCTTCGAGATCCGCCACCAGGAGAACCTGCGCGAGCACTACGCGCTGACGCTGCGGCACTGGGCCGACAACTTGGACCGCAACTGGGACGCGGCGGTGCGCGAGGTCGGCGAGGGCACGGCCCGCGTGTGGCGGCTGTACATGAACGGCTGCATCCTCGGCTTCGAGCGCAACGTCGTCCAGCTGCACCAGATCCTGGGCGTCAAGCTCGACGGCACAGCTGCGCACATGCCGCTGCGGCCGCGTTTCGAGCGGTCGTAGCAGGCGGCGGCCGGGTCCGCCCGTGGACACGGGGTCGGGCCCGGCCGCCGCCGCGACCGTCCCGCCCCGGGCGGCGCGCGGAGCCGGGCTGGTGCCCATCCGGGACACGGCTGCGGGCATCATGGGAGTATGCCTGGCACAGACGACACGGACCGCACGAAGCAGCTCGCTATCACGCTGGTCGACGCCTACGTCCGCAAGGACCGCGACCTGTTGGACAGCACCCTGGCCGACATCGGCGACGACACCGACGCCACCGTTTCCGAGCTCAAGGTCTTCGGTTCCTTCCTCTCCCGGCGCGTGCAGGAGACCGGCGTGGTCTGGAAGCCGGCCGACTCGCGCGAGGCCGTCGCCTCGACCGTCGCAGACATGCTCCCTCCCGAGGTCGAGTTCGCCGTGATCACGGTGTGGGAGGCCTACTCGGTGGGCGAGGAGGAGGCCGCCGAGCGCTTCACCAACGGCGATCCCGCCATCTATCTGCACATGCTCGCCGCATTCTCGGCGGCCATCGGCCTAGCGGTGTACAAGCCCGCCGAGCTGATCTCCACGCTGCGCATCGCCACGGGCGGTGAGGAGTAGCCGGAGCTGTCGGCGTGCTGCGGCGGCCACGGCGGGCGCCGCGGCGCCCGCCGGCGCCGGCCACCCGCCCCAGCACCGTTGATCTTGTAGCTATCGTATAGGGAAATCGCTTTCCTTCACGATAGCTACAAGATCAACGGGGTTCGGGCACGTGGGGCCCCCGAGGAACCACGACGACCTGCATGCGTTCTCCGGGATTCCGGGGGGACCGGTCGGCCTCCAGGCCTCGCGGGTGCTTGACACAATGTGGTTGCGTGTAAAGAGTGTGTGTGACGTCTCCGGCAACAGCCGCAAGGAGTTCACCCCTCATGCCCCAGCCGCCCGCCGTCGGCGCGCTGCCCGACATCTCCGGCATCGACCTGTCCGACGACGAGTTCTGGAAGCTGCCCCCGGAAGAGCGGCACGCCGCCTTCGCCCGCCTGCGCAGGCACCCGCCCCAGTTCTACGCCGAGCCCGACATGGGCCCGCTGCCGCCCGGCCCCGGCTACTATGCGCTGGTCACCCACGCCGACGTGGCCGAGGCCAGCCGGGAGCCCGGCGCCTTCGCCTCCGAGCCCAGCGCCGTCTCGATCCCGGACATGCCCCCGGACTTCGCCGAGTACTTCGGTTCGATGATCAACCTCGACGACCCCCGGCACGCCCGGATGCGGCGCATCGTCTCCCGCGGGTTCACCCCGCGCATGCTCGCCCGGCTGCAGGAGGACGTGGAGCGCCACGCCGCCCGCATCGTCGACGACCTCCTCGCGACCGGCCCGTGCGACTTCGTGTCCCAGGTCGCCGCCCGCCTGCCGCTGGTGGTCATCTGCGAGATGATGGGCATCCCCGAGGAGCGCCACCGCGAGGTACTGGAGAACTCCAACGTGGTGCTGGCGGGCAACGACCCCGACTACCTCGGCAGCGACGCCGAGACCGCGATGGCCCGCCTGCTGGAGGCGGGCGAGAGCCTGTCGCGGCTGCTGGCGGAGCTGGCCGCGCAGCGGCGCGCCGAACCGACCTCCGACCTCACCTCGGCCCTGGTCAACGCCAACGTCGACGGCGAAGCGCTGACCGACCAGGAGCTGGGCTCGTTCTTCATCCTGCTGGCCGTGGCCGGCAACGAGACCACGCGCAACGCCATCAGCCACGGCCTGCGCCTGATCACCGAGTACCCCGAGCAGCGCGACCTGTGGTGGTCGGACTTCGAGACCCACGCGTCCGGCGCCGTCGAGGAGATCGTCCGCCACGCCTCGCCGGTCGTGTGGATGCGCCGCACGCTCACGTGCGACTACGAGCTGAACGGGCACCGCCTGAGCGCCGGCGACAAGGCGGTGCTCTTCTACGCCTCGGCCAACCGCGACGCCGCCGTCTTCGACGACCCCGACACCTTCGACATCACCCGAAGGCCCAACCCGCACCTGGGCTTCGGAGGCCCAGGCCCGCACTTCTGCCTCGGCGCCCACCTCGCGCGGCGCGAGGTCACCGTGATGTTCCGCGAGCTGCACCGGCGCGTGCCCGGCATCCGGGCTGCCGAGCGCCCCAGGCGGCTGGCGTCCAGCTTCGTCAACGGGATCAAGTCGCTGCCCTGCGCCTTCTGACGGCGGTCCCGCCGGCGGCCGCCGAAAACGCCGGACACGGTATGTGCCGCCGACCGGTTCGGCGAACGGACGGTGACGGTCTGACGCGGTAGCGTGTCGACCCGACGCCCGGGTGCCGGGGGCCGCGCACGAGTCGCAGCCTGTGTGTGTCGATTACTTCACACCGGCCGTGATTTTGCGTAGGTTCCTTACCACCCGGGGGGATCGCGAGTGGACGGGAGATCTCCGATGGCATGCACCCGCGCCCGACGACCGCAGGCCGCAGCGGCGGCCGCCGCTCTGGCCCTCCTCGCCACCGCCTGCGGCGGGTCCGGCGGCGGATCCGGTGGCGGCGAGACCCTCGACGTGTGGATCATGGAGGGCACCCATCCCGACGCCACCGCCTACTTCGACAGGGTGGCCGCGGATTTCCGCGAGCAGACCGGCGCGCGCGTGAACGTGGAGTTCGTGCCCTGGGCCGACGCCCACGACAAGTTCACCACCGCCATCGCGGGCAACACCCTGCCCGACGTCGCCGAGGTCGGCACCACCTGGACCCCGGAGTTCGCCGGAGCGGGCGCGCTGATGGACGTCTCCGGGCGCGTCGGCTCCACCGACGCCTACGTGCCGGGCCTGGCCGAGGCGGGCACCGTCGACGGCGCCCTCTACGGCGTGCCCTGGTATGCGGGTGTGCGTTCGGTGATTTACAGGACCGACGTCTTCGAGGACCTCGGCATCGAGCAGCCCACCACCTGGAAGGAGCTGCGCGAGGCCGCCCTCACCGTCTCCGAGGAGCGCGACGGCATGACCGCCTTCCCGGTGCCCGGCGACGCCGTCTACCAGACCCTTCCCTTCGTGTGGGGCAGCGGCGCCGACCTCGCGACCCGTTCCGACGGGAGCTGGACCTCCGGACTCGACTCGCCCGAGGCCCGCAAAGGGATCTCCTTCTACACCGGCCTGGCCACCGAGGACGGGCTCTCCAGCGCCGGAGCCGCCACCTGGATGGAGACCGACCTCCAGGACAACTTCATCGCCGGCGACGTCGCCATGATGATCGGCGGCAGCTGGACGCCGGCCGCGATGCTGGAGGCCGATCCCAGCCTGGAGGGCAAGATCGGCGCCTTCCCGATCCCCGGACCCGACGGCGGCTACAGCCCGTCCTTCCTGGGCGGATCGCACCTCACGATCTCCAACACGGCCGAGGCCCCGGACCTGGCCTGGTCCTACATCGAGCTGCTCACCGACGACGAGAACGCCCGCCGGTGGGCGGAGGCCACCACCTACTTCCCCGGCAAGGAGAAGCAGCTGGAGCCCTACACCTCCTCCGACGACCCGCTCGTGCGGCCCTTCGCCGAGCAGATGAGCGAGGCCGGTCGCGGCCTGCCCGCCACCGAGAACTTCGGCAAGGTGCAGGGCGACAAGGTGTTGGAGGCAATGCTCCAGGACATCCTCAACGACGAGGCCACGGTGGAGGAGGCCACCTCGCGCGCCGCCGGGGAGATCGAGCAGATCCTGAACAAGGACTCCTGAGCCGGTGGCCGACTCGCTCTCGACCCGGCAGGCCGAGGACCCCGGCGCCCCGGTCGGCGCGCCCGCGGCCAGGGGCACGGGTGCGCCTACCGGGGGCGGGCGCCCCCGGCTGAGCGCGCGCACCCGCCGCCGCGCCCTGCCCTGGACGCTGCTCGCGCCCGGTCTTGCCGTCATCGGGATCCTGCTGCTGTACCCGATCGGGCGCGTGGTGTGGCTGTCGGTGCAGGACTACGGCCTCGACAACGTCGTGTCCGGGCGCAGCGACTTCATCGGCCTGGACAATTACGCCCGCCTGCTCGGCGACCGCTACCTGTGGACCGTGGCGCTGCCCAACACCGCCGTGTTCGCGGTCGTGGCCGTCGCCGGCACCGTCGCCTTCGGCACCCTGGTGGCGCTGCTGCTGAACACGCTCAGCAGGTTCGCGCGCACCGCGGTCCTCAGCTGCATCATGGTCGCCTGGGCCATGCCCGCTGTCTCGGGGACCTACGTGTGGGTCTGGATCTTCGATGTCGACGACGGGCTGGTGCGCCGCGTGCTCCAGACCGCGGGCGTCGTCGGTCCCGAGGGCTACAACTGGTTCGCCGAGCGGTCGGCCTTCTACGCCATCGCCGCGCTCAACGTCATCCACCACGGCTTCCCGTTCGTCGCGGTGACCGTGCTCGCCGGACTGATGACCATCCCGCGCGAGCTGCACGAGGCCGCGCTGCTGGACGGCGCGGGCGCCTGGCAGCGGTTCCGCAACGTCACCGTGCCCACGATCCGGCCGGTGTTCGCCGTGGTCACCATCCTCTCCACCATCTGGGACTTCAAAGTGTTCGCGCAGGTCTATCTGATGCCCGGCGGCTCGGGCGGCAACCGCGACGTGCTCAACCTGGGCGTGTGGTCCTACGTGCGCTCCTTCGCCAACCAGTCCTACGGGCTCGGCTCGGCCATCGCCGTGCTGCTCACCCTGATGCTGCTCTCGATCACCGTCGTCTACCTGCGCACCCTCTTCCGCGACGAGGAGCTGCGGTGATGCCCGCCGGGCCCCGGGCGCGCGGGCACGTGCGCACCCTCGCGCGCGTCCTGGCGGTGGCGGGCGTGCTGGCCTTCACCCTGTTCCCCGCCTACTTCATGCTCGTCAGCGCGCTGTCGGCGCGCCCGGCCTCGGGCACCGAGGCACTGCTGCCCGCGGCGGTCACGCTGGAGAACTTCCGCTTCGTCCTGGTCGAGGCGGGCTTTCTGCGCTACCTGGGCAACTCGCTGGCGGTCGCCGCCCTGACCGTGGTCGGCAGCAGCCTGCTGGCGCTGCTCGCCGCCGTGGCGGTCGCCCGCTTCCGCTTCCGGATGCGCACCACCGTGCTGGTGCTGGTGCTGACCGTGCAGATGGTGCCGCTGGAGGCGCTGGTCATCCCGCTGTTCCTGCAGGTGCGGGACCTGCGGATGCTCAACTCGCTGATCGGGTTGTCGATCGTCTACATCGCCCTGGCGCTGCCGTTCGCGGTGTGGATGCTGCGCGGGTTCGCCGCCGCCGTCCCGGCCGAGGTGGAAGAGGCCGCCTACATCGACGGCTGCTCGTGGGGCCGGATGTTCTGGTCGGTACTGTTCCCGCTGGTGGCGCCCGGACTGGTGGCCACCGCGATCTTCTCCTTCATCACCGCCTGGAACGAGTTCATCCTCGCCCTGACGTTCATGAACCAGTCGGAGAAGTACACCGTGGCCGTGGGCCTGCGCCAGTTCTTCGGCCAGTACACCACCGACTGGGGGCAGGTCATGGCCGCCTCGACCGTCATCACCCTGCCGGTAATGGCGTTCTTCCTGCTCGTGCAGCGCGGCCTCGTCTCGGGACTCACCCAGGGCGCGGTGAAGCAGTGAGCGCCGCCGGCGATCCGGTCCTGCGCCGCATGGCCCACACCGTCCTGATGCCCGGGTTCGCGGGCACCGCGGCGCCGTCGTGGCTCGCGCGCGCCGTCGACGAAGGCGTGGGAGCCGTCCTCTACTTCGCGCACAATCTCGCCGACGACCCCGCACGGCTCTCCGCCGAACTGCGCAGCCTCCGCCCCGACCTGCTGACCGCCTCCGACGAGGAGGGCGGGCGCGTGAGCCGGCTGCACGCCGCGGGGACCTCGTCCAACCCCTGCCCCCACCCCGGCCACGGCGAGCTGGGCCGCGGCTCGCCCGACCGGACCCGCCGGGCCGCCGCCGCGATGGGACGTGAGCTGGCCGCGGCCGGGATCGGCGCGGCGCTGGCACCGGTCGCCGACCTCGCCTCCGACCCCCGCAACACGGTGATCGGCGACCGGTCGTTCGGCGCCGACCCCAAGCCGGTCGCGGCCCACACCGCTGCGTTCGTCGAAGGGCTGCACGCCGCGGGGGTCGCCGCCGCGGCCAAGCACTTCCCCGGCCACGGCGACACCGCCACCGACTCCCACCTGGGCCTGCCGGTGGTGACGGCCGACGCCGCCACCCTGCGCAGCCGCGAACTGGTCCCCTTCTCCGCGGCCGTGGCGGCCGGGACGGACATGGTGATGACCGGCCACCTCGCGGTGCCCGCGCTGGACACCGCGCCGGCCAGCGTCTCCGCCCGCTGCTACGAACTGCTGCGGGAGGGGCTGGGCTTCGAGGGCGTGGCGGTGACCGACGCGCTCGACATGCGCGGCCTGTCGGCACACACCGGCGCGGCCGACCGCATCCAGGGGGTTGCGCTCGGCGCCGCGGCCGCGCTCGCAGCGGGCGCCGACCTGCTGTGCCTGGGCAACCCGGCGCAGGACGCCGGGATCGCCGCGGGGGCGGTCGAGACCGGCACGGCCGCGCACGTCGCCGACGAGGCGCTGTTCACCGCGGCCCGCGACGCGGTCCTGGCCGCCCTCGACCGGCAGAGCCTGCCCGCCGGGCGGCTCGCTGAGGCCGCGGGGCGGGTCGAGCGGCTGCTCGCGCAGCGCACACCCCCGCCTTGACCGCCCGGCCCGTGTTCGCAAGGGTGGCGGCTGATGACAACAGCACTGCGCCGCGCGAAGGGTCGAGATGGACACCGAGTCAGACGCCGAGTCGACGGACCACCCCATCGAACCTGAGGCCCCCTGGCCCAGAAGCCCTACCACCGTGCAGATCCGCTGCAACGCCTGCATGCAGCTGCGCTACTTCGCCGACCGCCATGCCGACCACCTGGGTGAGTACAGCCCCGGTCCGCACTGCAAGTCCTGCGGAAAACCGGTCGAGTTCCGCTGCGTGGCCTGCGGCGCCCAGTGGCGGCCGCTGTGAGCGGGCACCCGCGGGGTCGGCCCGGCGCAGCGGGGGAGCGGCGCCCTTCCTCCGCTCCCACCGCACGCGCGCAGCCTCCGGAGGCGGGACTCAGCGCAGTTCGCGCTTGAGGATCTTTCCGGTCGCGGTCATCGGCAGCGAGTCGCGGAACTCCACCAGCCGCGGGTACTTATAGGCGGCCAGCCGCTCCTTGGACCACTCCACGAGCTGCGCCTCGGTCAGCGCCGAGCCCTCCTCGCGGATCACGAACGCCTTGATCTCCTCGCCGTGGCTCTCGTGTCCGACGCCCACCACCGCGGCCAGGCTGACCTCGGGGTGGGTCATCAGCTCCTCTTCCAGCTCGCGCGGGTAGACGTTGTAGCCGCCGCGGATGATCATGTCTTTGGAGCGGTCGACGATGAAGAAGAAGCCCTCGTCGTCGCGGCGCGCGATGTCGCCGGTGCGGAACCAGCCGTCCTTGAACACCTGCGCGTCGGCGTCGGGGCGGTTGTGGTACCCCTTCATCACGCAGTGCCCGCGCACCGCGATCTCGCCCGGCCCTTCGCCTTCGACGTCCTCGAACACGCTATCGACCAGCTTCATCTCCACACCCCAGATCGGGCGGCCGATCGAGCCCGTCTTCGCCTTGACCTTGGGGTTGTTGAAGGAGACCACCGGCGAGGTCTCCGAGAGTCCGTAGCCCTCCAGGATCTCCACGCCGAAGCGGTCCTTCATGTTGCGCGCGACCTCGCCCGGCAGTGCACTGCCTCCGGAGACCGCGGTATTGAGGTTGGCGGCGACCGCGGCCATGTCGTGCTCGCCCTTGGCGCCGAGCAGGCCCCAGTACATGGTGGGCACGCCCGCGAACACGGTCACCCGCTCGCGCTCCATCAGCGACAGCGCCTCGTCCGGGTCGAAGCGGGCCTGCAGCACCAGGGTGGCGTGCCGGTACAGGCCGCAGTTCATCATCGTCGTCTGTCCGAAGATGTGGAACAGCGGCAGCACCGTCAGGTAGACGTCGTGCTCGGACTTGTCGAACAGCGCGTCGGAGGCGACGGCGTTGAACAACAGGTTCATGTGGCTCAGCTGGGCGCCCTTGGGACGGCCGGTGGTGCCGCTGGTGTAGATGACGACGGCGGTCTCGTCGGCGTCGGTCTGCACCGCGGAGAAGGTTCCGCTGGTGCCGGCCAGCGCGGCCCAGATGGTCTCGGCGCCCTCGATCTGGGACTCGACCGCGCCGGGCGCGGTCGGCAGGTCGATGTAGACCTCGCAGGAGGGGGCATCGCCGAACGCGGCGAACGCCCGCTCGCCGAGGGGGAGCTCGGGGGTGCCCGTGAAGGCGAACAGCGCCTTGGCGCCCGAGTCCTCCAGATGGAAGGCGATCTCGCGGGAGGTCAGAAGCACGTTGAGCGGAACCACCACCGCCCCGGCCTTGAGCGCGCCGAAGTACACGAACGGGAAGTAGGGCGTGTTGGGGCTCGCCAGGGCCACCCGGTCGCCGCGCCCGATGCCGCGCGCTGTGAGCATCTCGGCCACCTGGTTGGCGATCATGTTGGTGGTGGCGTAGTCGATCCGCAGGTCACCGAACACCAGGCAGTCGCGTTCGGGGGTCGTTCGGGCGCCGTCTTCGAGTAGTGCGGCGAGGTTGAGCATCGCGCCTCCTGCAGTGCTAGGTGGTTTCGGTCACCTTTCTACCGCAGAGTAACTTGGTTCCGGATGGGAGGGGCGGGCGCGGGTCCGTGTGTCCGCCCGCCCCAGAGGCCGCTGGGCAAGCGGGCGGCCGCGCGGCTGGAGCCCGCACATCGCCGTCGGTCGTGTGGCCGCCGCAATTGGAAAACGCATTCCTTTGCGATGGCCACAAGAGCGGCGAGGTTCGGCCGCTGTGGACCGTCACTCCGCCTCGCGCGTCAGCGTCACGCTCGCGGGCTGGGCCTCCGACGCACTGATGCCGATCTCGGAGACGCGCCAGGACGCGCCGGCGGCTTCCAGGTGCTCGCCCAGGGTCAGCGTGTGCTCGCGGGCCTCGCCGTTCTCGGGGCGGGCGGAGATGACCACGGTCGGCTCCGAGCCGTCGCGGTAGCCCGTCAGCCGCAGCTCGACCGGCCCGGTCTTCGCGGAGCCCTCGACCGAGGCGGAGGCGCCTTCCATCAGCTGGACCCGGTCGTTGTCGGCGCCCAGAACCGGCGCGGAGCTGCTCGGCTCCGGCTCCGGCTCGCCCTGGGCGCAGGCCGCGGCGCCTGTCAGCAGGCCGATTACCGCCATGGCGGCGATCAGCGTCCGGCGGGCGCGGCGGGGGGAGGCGGACACGGTCATCGTCGGAGGATCTCCACAGGCTAGGGGGTGTGACCGGCATGGGGCGGGTGCACCGGCAGTGCGGGGCGGCGGAGGGCGGCCGGTCGCTGTGCAGGCGCGGCCGCGGGGAGGGCGGAAGCGGGGAGGCCGCCCGGGTGCCATTCTCCCATCACCGGGGTGAGCCGAAGGCCCGAAGCCGTTCCCGCGGCCGCTGAGGAGCACGAGCGCGCGGCGGCGGAGTGCCGACGGGCCGCCCGCGCCCGCGAGCGTGGGCGGCACTCCGGCCGACAAGCCCTCCGAGGGCAGCACCCGCCGGGGCTCGCGCGGCTCCCGCCGCAGGCAGCCCTACCGCCCGGCGGCTCGGCGCCGGTCCGCCGAGCCGCGCACGCGAAGGGAGGCGGGGGCACCGGCGCGGGGCCCGGTCCTGTCCGGCCGTCCGGATGAGGCAGACTTGGCCCGATCCCGCTGCAAGGCGACTTCGGAGGTGCCCAGTGCCTGAGACCGCCCCCTGCTGTGCCGGCGGCCAGTGGCGGCAGATGCGCGACTTCTTCCAGGAGGCCTGGACCGAAGACCTCGGCAGGGACGAGGCGCTCGAGGCGGCCGGATTCGAGTCCGCACCCTGGACGGTGATCGGCGACGGAGGCCTCGCCGCGCCGCTGACCCTGCGCGTCTTCGCCTTCGCCGGCGACGCCGCCGACAAGCCGGGCTACCTCGTCGAGATCGAGGGCAACGGTGACGCCGCCAACCGCCACGTGTACGCGTGGGGAGTGCCCGACCTGATGGCGATCCTGTCGCGGTGGGCCCCGCTATGCAGCCCGCCGCCGTCACCGATGCGGTAGCGAAGCCGACCGGGCGCGGTTCCCGGCAAGCGCGCAGGAGTCGCCCTTCGCGGCGGCGCGAAAGCTGCCGAGCCGACCTGGTCGGGCAAGCTCCGCGGCGGCGGGAGCGCCCGCCGACGGGCATCCCTCGGCCGTCGAGCATGTCCCGGCTGCGCACCGGCCCTGCTCGCCCGCACGGGGGCGCGGGTCCGGGTACGTCGCTGTGCGTCAACCCACGGCACCCGGGCGCGCTAACCTGTGGTGCACAGAGATTCGCCCTGACGACGACACGGCCCGACCCGCGGCGTGCTCGGACAGGATGAGCCGGAGGACTCTCCGCAGAGAGACGCCCCCACTGACCGGTAGAGGACGATCCAGCGATGACAGCGGTAGACGGAGACCAGGTGGCGAGCGACTCCTACGACGCCCGCGCACTCCAGGACAAGTGGCAGGCGCGATGGGCCGAGGAGAACCCCTTCACGGCCGGTGAGGACCCGGCCGACGACCGTCCGCGCTCCTATGTCCTCGACATGTTCCCCTACCCCTCCGGCGACCTCCACATGGGCCACGCCGAGGCCTTCGCCATCGGCGACGTGGTCGCGCGCTACCGCTTCCAGCTCGGCGAGAACGTCCTGCACCCCATCGGCTGGGACTCCTTCGGCCTACCCGCCGAGAACGCCGCCATCAAGAACGGCACCCACCCGGCCGAGTGGACCTACGCCAACATCGAGACCCAGGCGGAATCCTTCAAGCGCTACGGGGTCGCCCTGGACTGGACGCGCCGGCTGCACACCAGCGACCCCGAGTACTACCGGTGGAACCAGTGGCTGTTCCTGCGCTTCTTCGAGCGCGGCCTGGCCTACCGCAACGAGGGCCTGGTCAACTGGTGCCCCAAGGACCAGACCGTGCTCGCCAACGAGCAGGTCGTGCAAGGCCGCTGCGAGCGGTGCGGCACCGAGGTCGTGCGCCGCAGCCTGAACCAGTGGTACTTCCGCATCACCTCCTACGCCGACCGCCTGCTCCAGGACATGGAGCAGCTCGAAGGCAAATGGCCCGAGCGCGTGCTGCTGATGCAGCGCAACTGGATCGGACGCTCCACCGGCGCAGATGTGGAGTTCCGGATCGAGGGCCGCGACGAGCCCGTCACCGTCTTCACCACCCGGCCCGACACCCTCTACGGCGCCACCTTCTTCGTCGTGGCCGCCGACGCCGAGCTGGCCGACGAGCTGTGCACCGCTGAGCACCGGGCCGACTTCGAGGCCTACCGCGACCAGGTCTCGCGTCTGACCGACATCGAGCGCCAGTCGACCGAACGCGAGAAGACCGGCGTCTTCCTGGGCCGCTACGCCGTCAACCCGGTCAACGGCGAGCGCATCCCGGTCTGGGCCGCCGACTACGTCCTGGCCGACTACGGCCACGGCGCCATCATGGCCGTGCCCGCCCACGACCAGCGCGACCTCGACTTCGCGCTCAAGTTCGGCCTGCCGGTGCGCGAGGTCGTCGAGACCGGCGAGGGTGACCCCGCCGAGACCGGGGCCGCCACCGCGGGCGAAGGCCGGCTGATGAACTCCGGCCCTCTGGACGGGATGTCCAAGGGCGAGGCGATCGAGCGCATCATCGGGATCCTCGGCGAGCGACGCACCGGCTCCGCCGCGGTCAACTACCGGCTGCGCGACTGGCTGCTGTCGCGGCAGCGGTTCTGGGGCACGCCCATCCCGATCGTGCACTGCCCCGCCTGCGGCGAGGTCCCCGTGCCCGACGACGAGCTTCCGGTGCGGCTGCCCGACGACCTCAAGGGCGCCGACCTGGCACCCAAGGGCGTCTCGCCGCTGGCCGCCGCCCCCGACTGGGTCGAGACCGCGTGCCCCTCCTGCGGCGGTGCCGCCCAGCGCGACACCGACACGATGGACACCTTCGTCGACTCGTCGTGGTACTACCTGCGCTACTGCTCCCCGCACGCCGAGGACGCACCGTTCGACGTGGACAAGGTCGCCGAGTGGGGGCCGATCGACCAGTACGTCGGCGGTGTGGAGCACGCCATCCTGCACCTGCTCTACAGCCGCTTCTTCACCAAGGTCCTCTACGACATGGGCATGGTGTCCTTCACCGAGCCCTTCCGCCGCCTGCTCAACCAGGGCCAGGTCATCAACCAGGGCAAGGCCATGTCCAAGTCCCTGGGCAACGGCGTCGACCTGGGCGAGGAGATCGAGAAGTACGGCGTGGACGCCGTGCGGCTGACCGTGATCTTCTCCGGCCCGCCCGAGGACGACATCGACTGGGCCGACGTCTCCCCGGCCGCCTCGCTGAAGTTCCTGAACCGCGCCTTCAAGGTGATGGCCGAGGCCGGAGCCGCCTCCGTGCCCGGCACCGACCCCGCCCAGGGCGACGTCGCGCTGCGCAAGGCCACTCACCAGGCGCTGGACAGGATCACCTCGGCCGTCGAAGCGCACCGGTTCAACGTCGCCGTCGCGCGGCTGATGGAGCTGGTCACCGCGGCCCGCAAGGCGATCGACTCCGGCCCCGGCGCCAAGGACCCCGCCGTGCGGGAGGCCGCCGAGGTCGTCGCGACCACACTGTCGCTGTTCGCGCCCTACGCCGCCGAAGAGGGCTGGGAGCGGCTGGGCCACGCCGGGTCGGTCGCCATCGGCAACTGGCGCACCCCGGTGCCCGAACTGCTGACCCAGGAGTCGGTCACGTGTGTCGTGCAGGTCTCCAGCAAGGTCCGTGACAAGCTGGAAGTCGCTCCCGACATCGCCCCCGAGGACCTGGAGCGCCTCGCGCTCGCCTCGGAGAAGGTGCAGGGATTCATCGGCGGCAAGGAGGTCCGCAGGGTCGTGGTCAAGGCACCCAAGCTCGTCAACGTCGTAGTGGCCTGACCGATGGCGGGTATCGGGCGCGCCCCGGACCAGCGGGCCCGCGGCGAGCGGCACGGCCCTGCGCGGTGGCTGTGGATCGCCGCGGGGGCCGGAGCGGTCCTGGTCGTGGCCGTCGCGGTCACCGCAGGTCTGCTGGTGGGGCGCGGCGAGCCGGCCGAACAGGCCGACGAGGCCGACACCTACGCCTCCGCGCCGGCCTGCTCCGCGGTGCCCCAGGAGGCGGTGGCCGAGCTGGTGCCCGGCGGCGAGCTGGAGACCAGCCGACAGGGCCCCATGGCCGACGCGGACACCTCCACCTGCGTGTGGACGTCCGTGGGGGCCGACGACGCCCCGCCGCGCTCGCTCCATCTGGACTTCACGGCCCACTTCACCGACAAGGCCGGCGAGGTGAGCGGTGCCCGCGCCGCCGGCCGGCGGCTGGAGCAGCTGGCGCCCATCGGCGGCCTGGAGGGCGCCGATCCGGTCGCCGAGCTGGGCGAGGGCGCGCTGGTCTGGCCGGGCACGCCCGAGGCCTCCGCCGCCGAGGTCGTCTTCCGCCGCGACAACATGCTCGTCCAGGTCTTCTACGGCGGCGACTCCGGCGACGGCGGCATGGACTACGAGGCCGCCCGCGACGGCGCCGTGACCGCCGCCGAGCGGGTGGCCGCCTCGCTCTGACGTCCGCCGGGGGCCGCCGGGGGCGCGGGCGATCGTCCGTGCCGCTTGGTGTGCGCCGCCGGCTGCCGCCGGGGTGCGGGGCCGCGTGCGGGCGGGGGAGTCCGCCCGGTTCGGGTAGTAGCGTGACTGGGCGCCGCAGCGTCGCCGGGTGCGCCGCGCGCGCCGAGCTCCGTGGACGGCACTACAGGGAGGCACGCATGGCCCAGCCACCTTCGGGCGGTCCCGGGTACCGGCCGGGCCGGGAGCCCGGACCGCCGGAACGCCGCGGCCCTCCCGCGCAGCCCGGCCCCGGCGTACCGTTCAGCGCCGCCGCCCGACCCGAGCCCATCTCCTCCGCACCGGGGCAGAGCCGCGGATGCGCCACCGCGGTCGTGGCCTCGCTGGCGGTCGTCGTCCTGGGGCTTGCCGCCGCCGGCGTGTGGGCGATCGTCTCGCTCACCTCGGCGCCGGGCGGCGAGTACGAGTCCGCGCCCGACTGCTCGGCCGTTCCGGGCGGCGTCCTCGACGGCCTGGTGCCCGCGCGCGACACCGAGCTCAGCCGCAGGATCGACGACTTCGACCCGGAACGCCGCGAGGGCTACGAGTGCCGCTGGGAGACACCCCAGACCGCCTCCGAGGTGCCCGCCGCCGCGCGTGTGGTGATCGTCCGCTACGCCGACAGCACCGGCAGGCCGGGGACCGAGGCCGCGTCCACGGCGCTGGAGGCCGCCGCTCGCGGCAAGACGGCCCCGCACAAGCTGACCGGGCTCGGGGACGAGGCCAAGGGCTGGAGCGAGACGGTGCAGGGCTTCGACTGGGGCTGCACCGCCGTGCGGCTGTCGAACCTGTACACCATGGCCTGCCACACCGCCGCGGTCGACTACCAGGCCAGTGAGTCGATCCCCGCCGAGGTGGCGCTGTCCAACGCCGAGACCCTGGCCCGCTCCGTAGCCTCCGAGATCGAGAAGGGCGACTACTGATGCGGGAACCGCGCCTGCGCGGCCGCGGCCGCGCAGGCGCCCCGCCGGGGGCAGGCCGTGGCAGCCGCCGTCAGATCCCGATCTCGGACTCTAGGAAGCCGCGCAGGGCCGGAGCCACATCGGGGGAGAAGCGGCGCCGGGAATCGAGCGCCTCCGCCCCGGGCGCGTCGCTGTACCTCCGGAACACGTGGTCGGCGTCGGGGATGTCGGCCCGCTCGCCGTCGGGCAGCCCGGTCATCAGGCGGTCGACGTCGCTGCGCGCGATCTGGGAGTCGGCGGTGCCCCACAGCACCAGCGTCCCGGTTCCGGCGGGCAGGTCGCGCGCCAGACGGGCGGGGTCCAGGGCGTCGATGCGGCGCAGGAAGCGCTGGTAGCGCGGATCGAAGAGGCCGCCGTAGCCGTGTGGGACGTCCGCCTCCTCCAGTTCGTCGCCGTCGCGGATCGCGGCGACGGCGGAGCGCATGTCGGAGAGGGTCTGGTCTGCCGCCGAGTAGTCCATGGAGCCGGCGGCCTCGGCCCGGCGAACCTGCTCGGTGATCTGCCGGTCGAGGGTGTCGAGATAGCGCCGGCCCGGCGGTGCGGCCAGGACGAGCGCCCGGGGCGGGTGCTGCTCGACGATCTCGTGGGCGCGCAGTGCGAACAGCGCCCCCTCGCTGTGGCCCAGGACGATGAGCCGCGAGGGGTCGACCTCGGGCCGCGACGCCAGGTGGGAGTAGGCGTCGGCGACTTCCTGGGCGAAGACGCCGAAGCCGACGGTGGCGTCGTCGTCGCGCGAGGCCATGCCGGTCTCGCCGCTGCCGAGCTTGTCGTAGCGCAGGGATGCGACGCCCATGTCGGCCAGCAGGCGGGCGAAGTTCTTGTTGGTGCCGGCGTCGGGTCGCCCCGGGTTGTCGCCGTCGCGGTCGGTGGGGCCGCTGCCCGAGACGATCAGCGCGGCGGGCAGGTCCTCGCCGCCGCCGGGCGGCAGGGCGAATGTGCCGTGCAGTGTGTCGGGGCCGCTGCGGAAGGTGACGTCGCTCTGCCGCGGACGGGCGCCGGGCGGCTCGACGGTTCCGGAGTCGTCCGTTCCGGGGCTGCAACCGGTGGCCAGAAAGGCTGCCAGGAGCGCGGAGACGGCGGCGGCGCGCAGGGGGGAGCGGACGGGCATGGTCCTACCGTAGTGCCGCGTCCGCGAATGCGGGGTGCGGCGGGGATCGGCGGCCCGCGGTGCGGACGCTCCGCCGCCGTGGGGGCCGTCTTCGGGGCCGCGGGGGCCGAGGCGGGGAGGATTCGGCCTTTGGTCCCTGGCGCGGTGCGGTCTTCGCGGCGTACTGCGCGCTGACGGTGGCGGCTCGGACGCCGGTACCGGGGGTTTCGGCGGGGGATCGCGGATAACCGTTGGGTTCCGAAAAGGCGACGGGTCCGTGATCTACAGCGAAGATCACGGACCCGTACCAAAGCGAGGCGAACTCGTTATTCCGCCGCTGCGGCGTCTCACACGCGCCGGAGCACGGCCACCACCTTGCCCAGGATGGTGGCGTCGTCGCCGAGGATGGGCTCGTACTCGTCGTTGCGGGGCATCAGCCACACGTGGTCGGAGTCGCGCTTGAACGCCTTGACCGTGGCCTCGTCGTCGAGCATCGCCGCGACGATGTCGCCGTTGTTGGCCTCGGGCTGCTGGCGGACGACGACCAGGTCACCGTCGGTGATGGCCGCATCGACCATCGAGTCGCCGACGACGGTGAGCATGAACAGCCGACCCTCGCCCACGAGCTGCTTGGGCAGTGTGAGGACGTCCTCGATGGCCTCCTCGGCGAGGATCGGGCCGCCCGCCGCGATGCGCCCGACCACCGGCACCGCGGTCGCGCGGGACTCGTCGGCCGCGGGGGTCTCCTCCAGTTGGTCCCAAGAGCGCACCGGCGGTTGGCCCGGAATGCGGATTTCGACCGCTCGTGGGCGGTTCTGGTCGCGGTGGAGGTAGCCCTTGCGTTGCAAGACCTTCAGTTGGTGCGCCACACTGGACGGGCTCGATAGCCCCACCGCGTCGCCGATCTCCCGGATGGACGGTGGATATCCGCGCTGCCGCACATAGCGGTGGATGCAGTTCAGCACGCTCTGCTGGCGTGCGGTGAGCTGCGGCGCCCCCTCGGCGCTGTCAGCGGAGTCCTGAGGATCGGCGGGTGGAGCGGCAGTGGACCGGAGCGCGGTGACGGACCCCCCGCCCGCGTGAGGTTCCTGGGTTCCGTGGTTCTCCTCCGGCACGGCCGGCCTCCTCGGCGGTCGGTTGTTCTGGTTGCGGCTATCGGCGGGCGTCAGGCGGATCCCCCGACTTGCGGGACCAGCCGGTCGATCAGTGTTCGGCAGCGGTAGCGCGTGCTCAGCCACCGATAGTGGCGTCGCCGATACCGCAGCGAAACATGTCCAACGTTACTGCGTGCACACGGCAATATCAAACAAACGTTCGAGATGGTGCTGAAAAATTTACTCGAATGCGGTAGTAATCGAACGTTAGTTCTAATGAACTGGCGTACGAAGGTGAGGACTGTGCGGCCATGACTTTGTCAGCGTCTCAATCCGCCACTGCGTTCGAATCCCCCTTGACCTGGCCAGATACTCCACAACCCGATGACGGCGGGCCCGCCGCCCGGCTGCCGCGGCGCGCGCAGCTGTCCGTGGTCCCTCCGCAGGCGCCGCCGGCGGAGGAGGAGGACGGACGCGACGGCCCCCCGGTTGCCGACCCGTGCCCGGGCGCGCACGACGGTGCGCTGTTCGACTGGGCGCGGCAGCTGCCCGAGTGGAGCGCCGACGCCGCTCCGCCGCGGGCGGCCCGGCCCCCGCGGCAGGCGGCACCGCTGTCGGCCCCGTCTTCGCGCCCGGCCGCGGTCCCGCCTTCGCTCCCGGCCGCCGTCCCGGCTCCGCGACCGGCTCCGGTACTCAGTGCCGCCGCCGAACTGTGGAAGGAGCGCCTGACGCACCGAGGGCGCGTCGTGGTGGGCGCGGCCGTCTCGGTACTGGCGACCGCCCTGCTGGCCGGCCTGCTGCTGGACGTTGGGACCGCCGGCGCCTCCGCCGTCGGTTCGGCGCCTGCGGAGTCCGCCCTACGGGAGGGGGAGCCGTCCACCGTGGTCGTCCGCGACGGTGACACCCTGTGGTCGATCGCCGAGCGCGTGCGTCCCGGAGACGACCCGCGCAGCACCGTTCACGAGATCGTGCGGGTGAACGGCCTCAGCGAGTCCGAGATCGAGCCCGGCCAGGAACTCGTGATGCCCGAGTCGTAGTCCGCGGGCGGCTGCCGCGTCGGCGCATCCCGGTGGCTTTGCAGCCGTCGACCCTGGAAAAAGCTTCTCATCACGATGGCTGCAGGCTCGACCAGGTGGAGGGGCGGTGGCCCCGGCGGTGGCGGTGGCGGTGGCGCCACTACAGCTCGTCGAGGAGCCAGGACGCGGGCGGGTCGGGCACCACGCGCACCGCGTCGGGCCGCGGTTCCCCGGGGCCGGGCACCGTGGTGCCGGGAAGAGCGACGGCCGCCGCACCCCAGGCTACGGCGCGGCGCAGGCGGTGGTCGGGCGGGCCGTCGGCCGAGAGGTAGCCGGCCAGGGCGCAGTCGCCGGCGCCCACTGTGCTGCGCGGCACGACAGGCGGACCCTGACCCCACCAGATGCCGTCGGCGTCGGCGAGCAGCGCGCCGTGCGGACCCAGCGTGACCAGGACCGCGTGATTGCCGCGCGCCACCGCCTCCCGCGCCGCGCGGACGACGTCGCCCACGCTCTCCAATGCGCGGCCCGCGAGCGCGCCCAGCTCCTCGCGGTTGGGCTTGAGCAGTGTGCTGCCGCCCGCCGCGACAGCGGTCGCCAGCGGTTCGCCCGAGGTGTCCAGCGCGACCGGCACTCCGTAGGAGCCGGCCAGCTTGGCTAGGCGCGCGTAGAGGTCGACCGGCGCACCGACGGGCAGGCTGCCGCTGGCCACGAGCCACTCCGGGCCGCGCGCCAATTCGGCCTCGACCGCTGCCAAGAGGCCGTCGACCTCCCCCGGCGCCAGTTCGGGGCCGGAGCTGTTGAGTTTGGTCGTGGTGCCGTCGCCTTCGGCCAGGGTGAAGTTCTTGCGCGTGGTGCCGGCGATCGGTACCGCGACGTGCTGCAGGCCGCTCAGCAGTGAGGTGAGCTCCGCCCCCGTCGCGCCGCCGACCGGCAGCACGGCGGTGGTCGCACGCCCCATCGCGCGCAGCGCGCGGGAGACGTTGACCCCCTTGCCGCCCGCCTCGGTGGTCGGCGACCTGATGCGCAGGATGTCGCCCAGGAGCAGTTCGGGAACTTCCAGCGTGTGGTCGACGCTGGGATTGGGCGTACAGGTCAGGATCATGCGGGCCTGCTCCGTGCTTCGACGGCGGTGGTGGTCGGTGGCCTTCGCGGCGGCGAACCGCGGTCGGTGCCCGATGGCGATCAAGCTGTGCCGCGGAATCCGCAGCGACCGCGCAGGGGACGGGAGGGCCGGAGATCGGTCGGCAACGCGGTGGCTCCGGGGCGCTGCGCCCGGCGCGATGTGTGTATGGACCCGATTCAGTCGATCCGTTTGGTTGTCGCCCTCTTTGATTATGTCCGTTTGAACGCGCCAGTCAACCGATTTCGCTCAAATGAGCAGTCGTCCGCGGGCTGCGGCGCCGTCCGGAAGCGGTCACACCGCATTCGGTGGATCGGCTGCCCCGCAGTCCCCGACCAGGTGCAGCCGAAGCCGCGGCGGCCCCCCGTGGCCGCCGCGGCTTCGGCCGTGCGCGATGCCCCCCTCAGGCTGCCGGGATGTCCTCGGGAAGCAGGGTGTTGAAGTCCTCGCGGCCGGCATTCTCAGCGTGCACCAGGCGGCCCGCCTGGCGGGTGACCATGCGCTCCAGGACCTGGCGCGCGTAGCGTCCGTTGCCGAACGAGGCGTCGCGCGGCACCTGGGAGAAGTGCTCGCGCAGCGCCCCCAGCGTCGGTTCGGGGCACACATAGCCCGACCCTTGCGCGATGTGCTCGACGATGGTCACCAGCTCGTCGTCGCTGTAGGAGGCGAATTCCACCCGGTGGTTGAACCGCGACGCGAGCCCGGGGTTGGAGTCGAGGAATCGCTGCATCTCCCGGGTGTAGCCCGCCACGATGACCACCACCTCGTCGCGGTGGTCCTCCATGAGCTTGACCAGCGTGTCGATGGCCTCCTGGCCGAAGTCGTGGCCCGACCCCCTGGGCGCCAGCGTGTAGGCCTCGTCGATGAAGAGCACGCCGCCGCGGGCCCGCTCGAACACCTCCTGCGTCATTTGCGCCGTGTGCCCGATGTAGCGTCCGACCAGGTCGGAGCGGGCGGTCTCGACGACGTGCCCGCCGGGCAGCACGCCGAGCGTGTGCAGCAGCCGCCCGTACAGCCGCGCGATGGTCGTCTTGCCCGTGCCGGGCGGCCCGGCGAAGACCAGGTGGTGGCTCATCGGCGCCACCGGCAACCCCATCGCGGCCCGCCGCTGGGCCATCACCACCAGGTTGGCCAGGTCGTTGACCGTGTCCTTGACCTCCGAGAGCCCGATCATTCCGTCCAATTCGGCCCGCAGGCTCTCCAGGTCGTCGGCGGAGGCGCCCGCCGAGGCGCTTTCCAGCACCTCCGGGCCCAGGTCGTCGGGCATCAGCCGGTTCAGCTCGGCGGGGTTGTCCGGCGGCTCCCCACCCAACCGGAAGGCCTGCCGGTCGATCATCTGCTCGAAGAGCTTGCGCGCGTCGCGGCCGTTGCCGAACGCGGGGCCCTTGGGCACCTGCTCGAAGTACTCGGCCAGCGCCTTCTCCGTGCTTTCGTCCATCACGTAGTGGTTGGCGTCGCACATGTTCCGCGTGATCTGTACCAGCTCGTCCACCGCGTAGTTGGGGAACTCGACGGTCTTGCTGAACCGCGACGCGAGGCCGGGGTTGGCCGAGAGGAACCGCTGCATGTTGTCGGTGTAGCCCGCGACGATGACGACCGCATCGTCGCGGTGGTCCTCCATCAGCTTGACCAGGGTGTCCACGGCCTCGCGGCCGAAGTCCGGACCGCTGCCGCCCTCACTGCCCTCGGAGAGCGTGTAGGCCTCGTCGACGAACAGCACGCCGCCCTTGGCGCGCTCGAACACCTCGGTGGTCTTGATCGCGGTCCCGCCGACGTACTGCGACACCAGATCGGCCCGAGCGACCTCCACCACGTGGCCGTAGCGCAGCACGTCCAGCTCGGCCAGGATCTGGCCGTACAGCCGCGCCACCGTCGTCTTGCCGGTACCGGGCGGACCGCCGAACACCAGATGTCGGCTCATGGTCGGCGTCGGCAGCCCCATCTCGGCGCGGCGCCGATTCATCTGGGTGCGCTTGATCAGCGTCTTGACCTCGTGCTTGACGCCGGCCAGCCCGACCAGTTCCTCCAGCTCGGCCAGCGGTCCGCTGACCGGCTCCTCGCCGTCGCCGGTGTCCGCCCCGAGCCCGCCAGTGTCGCCGGCCGACGCGGCAGGGGGGACGGGCATCGACGTGTCCGCGTCCGCGCCGTAGGCGTCGGGAGCGCCGTTGCCGTGGCTGAGCAGGTCCTCGGCGCGCACCCGGTTGGTCTGCACGGTCTGCCGCAGCCCTGACCGCGCGTTCTCGCGCACCGAGCAGTCCTCCAGGACCACGTCCTCGGTGGAGTGCACGAGCACTCCGTCGCTGCTGTTGCCGAAAACCTCGCAGCGGCGCAGCAGGGCGCTCGCTCCCGCGGCGACCAGCACGCCGTTGCGGCGCCCGTTGTAGACCCGGGAGCGCAGCGCCGACACCTCGCCGCGGTTGTGCACGGCGATGCCCTCGCCCGCGCAACCGGAGATGTCGCAGTCGCGCAGATCCGCCTTGGCGGTCGCGCCGACGCTCACCCCGGCGTCGCCGCTTTCGCTGATCTGCACGCCGCTCAGCAGCGGCCGCGAACCCTCGCTGACGGCGACGGCGGCCTTTCCGGTCCGGTCGAGCGTGGCGTCCTCCAAGCGGCCGTGGCCGTCCTTGCGGAACAGCACCCCCTGCCCGCGAGTATCGGTGATGGCCACCCCGCGCAGGAACGGTGCGCACTCCTCGACCACCACGCCGGGCCCCGACGTGCCGGTGACGATGCCCCGGTCGAACTCGACCGTGCTGCCACCGCTCAGGCTGATGCCGGTTCCGCCGCGCACCGTCAGCCCGATGAACGACGTCGCGGCCCGGTCCTCGGCGCGCACGCCGTCGCCCTGGGCCTCGACGACGTCGCAGTCGGCGAACAGCCCGCGCGCCTTGCCCCACAGGTGAATGCCCACACCGCCCGCGCGCTTCACCTCCACCCGGGAGAGCTGGGGATCGGCGCCGCTGTGCACGCCCACCCCGCGATCGCCGGTGTCCTCGATGACGGAGTCCTCCACCACCGGCCGGGCGCGGCTGGAGATCATCAGGCCGTCACCCGTCACGTCGTGCACGCGGGTGCCACGCACGCTGGTCGAGGCGTCCTCCTCCAGCGCGATGGCGGGCTTGGCGGTACGGGAGATGTCGCAGCCCTCGACGGTCCCGGCGGCCTGGCCGCTGGCGAACAGTCCGTTGCCCCCGGCGTCGCGCAGGACGCAGGACTTCACGGAGGGGCGTCCGCGCTCGCCGATGACCAGTGCGCTGGTGCTCACCTCCTCGATCACGCAGTCCTCGACGGCGCTCGGCTCGGACGCGGTGATCACCACTCCGGCGCCGCCAGAGCAGGTCACGCGGCTCTCCCGCATCGCCAGCGCGCCCGATCCGCGTACCGAGACCGCCGCCCAGGCCCCGGCGCCCACCTCGCACTCGGCCATTTCCATCTGCCCCGCCGCGATGTCGACAGCGGGATGGTCACCCGAATGGCCGTTGAGGCGCAGCCCGGACAGCTTCACCGCCTCGGCCGCTGAGGCGACGACGCTGCGGGATTCGCTGAACAGCTCCACTGTGCCCCGGCCCTCGCGCGCCATGAGCGAGACGACCTTGCGCAGCACGAGACTCTCTTCGTAGCGCCCGGGGGCGATGCTGATCAGGGCGCCGCTGTCGGCGTCGCCCACCGCGGCGCCGATCGTCGGATAGGCCTCCGCCGAACTCGCGTCGACGGTTAGGAGCTGCCTGGCCACGTTTCCTTCTCCTCGTGCTCGCGGGCCGCTGCGCACGGCCCCGTTCAGTGCGCGGGCGGGGGTGCGGCCCCGCCCTCGGATGCGGGTGGAGTCAGCTGCAGCTCGTCCGGACCGCCGACGCCGCCACGTGCGATGTGGCGGGGCCGGCCACCGTGTCCTCGCCGATGTTGGTGAGCTGCACGGTGAAGCGCTTCTCGGCTGAGACGAACCCCGTGACCTTGACCCAGCCGCCCTTGGACCGGGACTGCTGCACCCCGAAGACCGCGGCGGCGCTGCCTGCGGCGTCGGGCCCGGGGAAGACCTGGTACATCGCCTCCTGGCCGGCGACCCACTGAGGGCTGTCGTCCTCCGGTACGTAGACGAAGATGTCGCACTCGGCGTCGGCGTAGCCCGGCGTGAACGACCAGGCGGCGTAGCGACCGTCACCGTACTCCCTGGTGCCCGAGACCGGTATCGCGTCGTAGGCGCCGTCGCAGCCGTCGAGTCCGTAGCCGCCGTCCCGGGTCGCCCACCCGGCCGGATTCCCGTCCCGCCCTCCGGTTTTGTAGGAGGCGTTCGGGCTACCGGGGCAGCCCGGACCCGCGAGGGCGGTGAAGGCGGGGCCGGAGGAGGAGGCCGAAGGTGAGGCAGAGGGCGCGGCCGACGGGGAGGGGCCGGATTCGCGGCCCGCCGCATCCTCCCCTCCGCTCTGCTCATCGGGGGAGGGATCGCCACTGGGCGACGAACCGGCGACCATCGGCGCCGCAGGGTCGTCCCCGGAACCGCCGGCGGGCGAGTCGCCCGAGGTTTCGCCGCCGTCCCGGCCGCCGTCCGCGTCGCCGCCTTCGGTGGTCGCCGCGTTCTCGCCGCCCTGGGACGCGGAACCGCCGTCCGCGCCTTCGCCGTCCGCGCCTTGGCCGTCCGGGCGTTCCTGGCCGTCGTCGCCGCCGGAGTCCGCATCGGGCGTGCTCTGCGTCCCGCGGCCCTCGGCGAGGCCCTCCCCGGAACCGGCTGCGGCGGCGTCGCCGCCTTGCGCTCCGTCGGAGCCCTCGCCCTGCCCCGGGTTCTGCGCGCCGTCGCCCGTGGTGCCCGTGCCTTCCTGCGGGATGGCTTCGGGAACATAGCCGGGGTCCGGTTGTGCTGCCGCGTCCCCACCCGGCCCGGCTGCTTCGCCGTCTCCCGGACCTGTGGAGTCCTGCCGCATCGCCGAACTCGCGGGACCGGGCCCGTCGGCCTGCAGGCCCTCGCCCGCGGAGATCGGAACGGTCGCCAACGTTTCGGGCCGTTGCATCGCCGACATCGCCAAAGGTGCCGCGACCAGCAGCAGTCCGGCGATGGCGGCCCCGGCCAAGGCGGGCGGGCCCGGCCGCCCCAGCGGCCGCGCCTCGGGCCGGGAAGCGGCGTAGGGCGCCTGGTCGGCGTCGGGCACGGAGATGCCGCGCCGTCCCGCAGCGGATTCGGCGGCAACCGGCTCGCCGGAGGCGGCGACCCCGCCGGTCTCGGCGGCGGTCGCGTCGTCGGAGTCCGGGGGCAGGGCGGCCCCCGTCAGGGAGCCGAACGTGCGCCGCTGGGCCGCCCGCCTCCGCTGCGGAACCATGTCGGGCAGCTCGATCGGATCGCCGGCGGCCGCGTCCGGCTCCGGACGCGGTCCGGCGGGCGCCCGGTTCAGCGGTATCCGGGCGGGCCAGCGCAGCAGCCCCGGTGGGCCGAGCCCGATCGCGTTCGCCCTGCTCAGAGGGGCGCCGGACGGTTCGATCATCGTGGGCCTCCCAGCAGGCCTCCGCACGCGGACAGGTCAGGACCACCGGCGGCGCCGAGGGCGTACCCGGAGGTCGGCGGATCGGTTGCCGAGCAGCAGGACGCCCGGAACAGCAGCGGGGGCTGCACGGGGCGCCTGGGGAGCGGCGGTGTCACCGGCGGCCTCCTGTGCCGCCTCCGCCGCCGCCGGTCCGGTCGCCGATGCTCGACTTGAGATCCTTGCCGGTCTCGTTGGCGGACTCGTCGACGACCTGGAAACTGCGGGCCGTCTCCAGGGTGTAGTCGGCACACGTGCGCACACCCTCGCTGAGGGTCCGGAGGTAATACATCATGTCGCCCTCCATCGGCGTCACGTTCTTCTCCATCTTCTGGGAGAACTCGTCCGTGCCCCAGAGAGGATCGAGCTGGCCCCGGAAGGTCTCGTAGCGCGTGATGAGTTCGTCGATGGCATCGGCCGGCCAGTAGAGCTCGTTGCCCTTGCGCGCCACCTCCTCGGGGATGGCGGAGAACAGGTCGCTGGAGTCGGTGGAGTCGGACGAGTACGGGTTCGGAGCGTTCACGGCTTCCTGCCTTTCTGCTCTGCGGCGCTGATATCGGGAAGAAGGCCGGGCGACCGTTCGGCCCCCGATCCCGCGGGCGGTTACGAGAACGGCGGGTGGTGCAGGTCGGAGCCGAGTCGGCGGAACATCTCCGCGGGATCGAACCTGCCTTCCATGACCGCCTGCATGTCGACCCCGTCGGGCGCGAGCGGCTTGTAGATCTCGCTCACGCGCTCGCCCATCCTGGCTCGGGCCCGCTTGACGGTGTCGAGGATGACCTCGGACAGCTCCGCGGGAGCCATGTCCCGGTAGGCCTGGGTGTGGAACTTCAGGTCGATGAGCTCACCCATCCCGTTCACCGTCGCCGCCACGAGTCTGTTCTTGGCGACGGCCTCCTCGGTTGCCGACCCCAGGCTTTCGTTTGCGTCCTCCACCTCGCGGAGCGTCTTCTGCAGACGTTCCAGTTCTTGTGCGCTCTCCTCCGGCATCCGTGAACTCATTGCGCTGACTGCTCCTCTTGTTGTCGGCGCCCGGTGCAGGTCGGCCCAGCACCGGGCTGCTGCGGTTGGCCGCCGTTCCCCAGACGCGTTCGTCCTCCGACAGCCACGTGGAACGCTGCCGCTGGTCGTTCTGCTGGCCGCCGCCCATTCCGCCCATGCCGCCGGGAGGCATCATGGGCGGCATCATGCCGTTGCCCATGCCGCCCGACTGGCCCTGCATCTGGCTGCCGGCGGGCCCGCCGCCTCCGTTGCCCCCGCTGCCGCCGGCTCCGGTCCCTCCGCCGGTGCCGGACGCGCCCTGCTCGGCCCCGGGGGTGCGCATCCCGCCGTTCCCGGGACCGCTGACCCGGCTGCCGTCGGTCGTGCCCGGGCCGGAGGCGGAATCCGGCGGGGGACCGGAGAACAGCGAGGATCTGTCGGAGGTCTGCGGTCCCTGGCCTTGGTTGGAACCGTTCGAGTAATCGGGGAACTCAGGCGAGCTGTAGGTAGGGGGCGGGTCGATGCCGCCCGTGCCCTCGGAGTAGTCGGGGAAGTCCGGGTAGTCGGAGTAGTTTGGCGGCGGGATCCTCGACTGCTCGGTCTCCGGTACATCGGTTTCCGGTGAGTCGGTCTCCGGGTCGTACCCCTCGGGATAGCCGGTCTCCGGGTCGATCGGCTTGATGCCGCCCTCGCCGTCGGTGAAGACGGGCAGCCCGGTGTCGGGGGCGTAGGGCAGCCCGGTTTCGGGGTCGACGGGGAACGGCTCGCCGGTGTCGGGATTGATCGGCAGCCCGGTCTCCGGATCCGTTTCCAGATCGGGCAGGCCCCCTTCGGAGCCGATAGGATCCCCGGTCAGCGGGTTGAGGGACTGGAACCCGCCTGTTTCCGGGTCCATGCTGATCGGCAACCCGGTGTCCGGATGGTAGGCCTCACCGGTGACGGGGTCGATCGGCATGACTTCGCCGGTGTCGGGGTCGGTGAGGACCGGTAGCCCGGTTTCGGGGTTGTAGGGCTGGCCGGTTTCGGGGTCGACGGGGAACGGCTCGCCGGTGTCGGGATTGATCGGCAGCCCGGTCTCGGGGTCGGTCTCCAGCACACGGCGGTTGCGGCTGGAGCCTGGCCCCGAACCGTTGATCCCGCCTCCTCCGGGGCCGGAGTAGCCGGTCGGCGGCGGCGGGATGAAGCTTTCCTGGCCTCCGTTGCCGTAGTTGCCGCCGGGGTTGTCCACGCCGGGATCGTTCAGCCCGCCGCTGCCGGGACCGGAGTAGCCTTCGGGCATCGGAGGCGGTGTGCTGTCGCCGTAATTCCCGTAGTTGCCGTAGTTGCCGCCGGGCCCGTTGACTCCGCCGCCACCAGGGCCGGAGTAGCCTTCGGGTATGGGAGGCGGTGTGCTGTCGCCGTAGTTGCCGCCGGGGCCGTCCATTCCGCCGCCGCCGGGGCCGGAATAGATGTCGCCGTAGTTGCCGCCGGGGCCGTCCATTCCGCCGCCGCCGGGGCCGTTGAGGCCGTCGAACATGTCCTCCGGGAAGATGTCGTCGAAGTCGAACATTCCGTCCGGGAACATGTCGTCGAACATTCCGTCCGGGAACATGTCGTCGAACATTCCGTCCGGGAACATGTCGTCGAACATTCCGTCGGGGAAGACGTCGTCGAACATGTCGTCCGGAAAGACGTCGTCGAACATGTCGTCCGGGAACACATCCTCGAAGAGGTCGTCGGGGATGTCGAGTCCGCCGCCTCCGCCGCCGCCCCCGCCGGCTCCTCCTGAGGTCTGATAGGGAGGAAGCTGCTTCCCTACGGGCGCCTCGAAGGTCCGCAGATCCTCGTAAGCTTTTGTGTATACGTCGTCCATGCTTGCCAGGAGGGCGTTTGCGAAGTCGTATACATCCGAGAACTTCTCCTCCCATCGCCGGTTCAGCTCGTGTTTGATCGCCATCGTCGTGGGGCCGGAGCCCTTGCTGTCATCTTGTTCGTCCTGGTCGGAAATGATTCCGGTGCCGCCGTCCGGTCTGATGACGGCTTGGAATTGGCCGCGCGACTCGTTCCATGTCTCGCTGCCCGCGGAGACTGTGTAGTACCAGTCGTATAGAATGTTGTACGCTTTTGTGTTCGGGTCGTAGTACCAGTCGTTCACCTTCTCTTCAAAATTCGACAGGTCCTTCTTGAGCTGGTCGGGAATCTTACTCAATGGGGCGTCGATTTTGTTGAGTTTTTCATACATGTCTTCGAGCCGCTTGGCCAGCTCGAAGATCCTGTTTCCAAAGGCACCGGCTGCGGTGCCCTTGAATCCGCCCTCCTCGGAAAGGTTGATCTTCTCGAACTGGTGCCATATTCCCCCTTTCCCGTCGGGCCCGGTTACGAAGTCCCGGAGGTCCATCTCCAGGTTGTTCACTTCCCTGGCGATCGTCGTCAGGGTGCCCTTCTCGTAGCTGGTAGACCAGGTGCCCCGGTCGAGTGCAACGTCCGTCAGGCGCTTGAGGCCGTCGCGGAACTTCGGTTCGAGATCGTCCCAAACTTTTTCGTTCCACTTGTAGCCGGCAGTATGGGTTCCGGAGTCGGGGCCGTATGACCAGGTGTAGCCGGTCCATACGGGATCGTCCCACTTGTTGTACTGCCACCAGATGTCGAAGTCGTCTTTAGGGTCTTTTCCGATTTCGACGTTGCTGGGCGGATAGTATTTCCCATCGATCAGCCAGTGCGGATCGAGGAGGCTGCCCTTGTCGGGCATCAGGTCGTGGTGCTTCGTTCCGACTTTGGCGCCCTTGTCGGCGAAGATGTTCATGATTTCGCTGACTTCACGTGGCATGTTGGCGCATCCTCCCCCTGCAATCTGCGATGCCCCTGCAGCACCGAGGGCCGCGCAGTCCGCTACTCATCGTCGCCGGAGCCATCGCCGCCGTCGCCCGAATCCTCCGGGACCTCCTCTGATCCGTAAGGCGATCCCCCGGAACCCGAGGAACCCGGGGGCTGTCCTACGAGGGCCATGAGTTCCTGCATGCTGAGTTCCTCGTCCTCTTCGCGCTGCATGAACGAGAGCCCGGTGTCGTCGAGCTGGCGGGTGATCGACTCCAGTTCGGTGCGGAGTTCCTTGACGGTCTGGTAGATCAAGGGGAGTGACGGATCGACCTTGCTTTTGACATCGTCGGCGGGCCCGAACTTGTCGGGGGCGCCGATTAGCAGGTGGTCGCCTCCTCCACCGCTGTCGCTGCCTCCGTCGTAGCGCAAGAACGTCGAAACGTGGCCGTCGAGCTTATCTTCGAGGAAGGTGACGAGGATCTTGTTGAAGTCCTTCACCATGCCGTAGGTAATGGCGGTGACGTCGTCCTTGTCGTCCTTGCCGTCGCCTTCACCACCGCCTCCGCCTCCGTCTTTGCCGTCGCCGTCTCCGCCCCCGCCTTTGCCGCCCCCGCCTTTGCCGTCGCCGTCTTTGCCGTCCCCGTCCTCGTCGTCGCCCCCGTCGCCGTCTCCGTCGCTTTCGCTGTCCCCGTCGGCCTCGCCGTCGCTTTCACCACCGCCTCCGTCGCCTTCGGTGGTGTCCTCGCCGTCGTCTTCGCCCTCGCCTTGGCCGTCATCTTCGGTGGTCTCTTCGTCGGCGGTGCCTTCGCCACCGCCACCGTCGCCGTCGTCTTCGCCGTCGCCGTCGCCCTCGCCGTCGCCTTTGCTTTCGGTGCTGCCGTCGCCACCGCCACCGTCGCCGTCGTCTTCGCCCTCGCTGCCGTCGCTTTCGCCGGCGGGGTCGTCGCTCGTGGACGAGTCCTCGTCGGTGGGCGTCTCACTGGTGTCCCGGCCTTGCGTTTCCGGGGTCTCCTGGCCATCGGTCTCGGTGACGGGTTTGAACATGGTCGCGGGCGTTGCGGGAATGGGTGTGTCGCTGGAATTCGTCTTGGGGGTTCCGGAGTTTTCTCGGGGTTCGCCGTTCCCGTTCGTGCCGTCGGACCCGCCCTTCGACGGCCGCTGGTCGGGCTCGCTGTCGCCGACTGTCTCCGTCTTGGGAGTGAAGGCCTCGTCGCTGTCGAGGGCGGGCTGGTCTTCGGAGAGTCTTCTCAGGTCATCCGACTGACCACCGCCCGAGCCCTCCGTGTCGCCTTCCGGATCCGGCTGCTGCTGGTAGTTGTGCTGCTGATCGGGGGGCGATTGTCCGGTGGGTGTCGACTCCTCGCCGTACTGGTCCTGTGCGGCGGGGGATTCTGAGTCAGAGCCGTCTCGGGAGTCCTCATCGGGGGCGGCCTTGGACGATGAATCGCCCTTCGAGTCGTCGGAGTCGTGGGAATCCTCCCCGCCGCCCTCGTCCGCGGGCACGATGGTGATCTTCCCTGTCTCGGGGTCGATGGAGAATTCGCCGTCCCCCGGATCGATGGTGACCGTGTCGGACTCAGGGTCGGCGGTGATCCCCAACTCTCCGGCGTCGATCGTCGTCTCGCCGGTCTCGGCGTCGACGTTCACCTGGGGATCGTCGGCAGTGCCCTTCTCGCCGTCGTCCCCGGCGGAGTCACCGCTGCCGTTGCCGTCGCTCTGCTCCCCGGTCTCGGAGGGCGTGCCGATCGTCAGCAGACCGGTTTCCGGATCGATGGAGACAGGGGCGTCGCCCGGGTCGATCACCGTGCCTTCGGCCCCGTCCTCGCCCGGCTGCACAGTGATCGGTTCGTCGCCGTAGCCGATGCTGATCTCACCGGTGTCGGGATCCAGTTCGACCTCGCCGATCTGCGGCCCTTCGGTGTCGTCCCCCTCGGGCTTGTCGTCTTGCCCGCTCTCGTCCTCGGCGGTGCCCTCCGCCTGTTCATTGCCAAATTGGAAGTCGACCTCGGAGTACTGGCCGTCCTCGTCGCCCGCGGCCTGATCGTCGTCCCCCGTGTCGTCCCCGGCCGAATCCTCTCCGTCCGCGTCGTCGGACTCGGACTCGCCGACAGTCAACGTGCCGGTATCGGGATCGAAGCTGATGGCCTCGTCACCGGGATCGATCGTGATCGAGTCGGTGCCGGGATCGATCTCGATCGTCAGGTCGCCGAGTTTGACGGTGATCGTTTGGCTGTCCTCGTCGACCGAGACCGGGGAGTCCTCCGAACCGCGCGCGTCCTCGTCGGAGAAGGCGGATGTGTTGACCACGGGTTCGGTGGTTTCGCCCTCGGTCGGTTCGGCGTTCGCCGGCTCGCCGCGCTCCGCAGCCTCCACCGTCTCCGCCGGGACCGCCTTCTGCGCCGGCAGGGCGGCGGCCATGGGTTCCAGCGACTGCTGCTGCGGTTCCGACTGGGGAGACAGCGCTGCGCGGAACTCGGCTTCGCGGTCGGTAAGGGGCTCGGCGGGTACGGAGGCGGTCATCGGTTCGAGCCGCTGGGTGACGGTGGGCTCCAGGGATTGCCCGCGTTCGACGCTCAGCGGGTCCGAGAGTTCCCCTTCCCATTCCGAGGGTTTCTCGCCGGGGTCGACGTCGTGGGACTGCTCCCGGGGGGTCTCCTCCGGCGGCCGGGACACGTCGCCGGCTTCGGGAGCACGGACATGGACGCTCCGGACGAACTCCGGCGAACCCTCCTGCGGAACCGTGTCCTGCCCGCCGGTACCGCCGTCTCCGGAGACGGTCATGCCGAACCGCATCAGACCGGTGTCCGGGTCGATGTCGACCGCCTCGTCACCGGGATCGATGACGGTGCCCTCCTCAGACCGGTCCACGGTGAGGACGCGGTCGCCGTGCTCGATCGTGATGCGCCCGGTCTCGGGATCATGGATGACGCTGCCGGACCCGCTGCCGTCCTCCCACGTGGTCCGCTGCAGGTCCGTGGACGAGCCGGTCTCCTCGGCGGCGCTGATGACGAGCGGCTTGTCGTCCGCTGCGTTCGAGGCGTCGCCGGCAGGGTCGTTGCGAGGGGGAATGGACACGGCTGTGTCTCCTAGGTCTCCGGTGCGCCGTCAGGCTGCGGGTCGTCAGGGGAGTTGCGGAGTCGTTGCCGCTGCAGGGCGGGCGGGTGATGCCGAAGGCAGGTACCGGGGGCGGCGGCACACGGCACCGACCGCCGACCGCCCCGGAAGACGGCCGAGTGCCGACGGCGCAGAGGACGGGACCGCGCCGGCGGCACACGGCGGCCCCTGGGCGCTCCTACTTAAGGGCGTCCCACAGGGCGCCCTCGCGCAGGTCTGTCTCGTTGTAGTTCTGCGCGACCTGCTGGAGTGCCTGCTCGGCCTTGCCCAACAGGAACCGCATGTCGTCGACGTTCTTGCGCCACATCGCCATCGCCTCGTCGTAGCTGGAGGCGGTGTCGCCTTCCAGGTCGGAGCGCACGGTCGCCATCTCGCCGGCGAGCTTGTCGAGGGCGTTGGACACGTTGTTGGTCTCGGTGCGCAGCTGGCCGGTGATGTCGGCGACCTGGCCGTAGGTGATTTCGAAACCGCTCATGGGTCTTCCTTCGCGTGGAGGGTCGGTGGTGGAAGGGCCGGGTCTCGGGCTAACCCTGGTTCGGGTTGAGCTCGTTCATCCACCGGCCGCTGGTGGTGAGGTTGGTGTCCTCGGTGTCACGCATCGACACGCTGGTGCTGCCCCACTGCTCCATCTTCCGGCCCATGTCGTTGACGATGAGCCGCAGCTCCTCCAGCCACTGCACGAGCGCCTCCTGGTAGACCGTGGAGGCGTCGCCCTTCCAGGACGGCCGCAGGGAGTCGCGGGCGGAGTCGACCCGGCTGAAGACGTTGTTGCAGGTGGTGTGCGCGTCGGTCATGGCCTCCAGGGCGAGCCTGTTGGCCTCCTCGGTACTCCTGGTCTGTCCGGACATTGCGGTCCTCCTCTATCGGCGGGTGCGCTGCTCTTTGCTGCTGTCGGATGGTCGATGGCGGGCGGGCGGGCGGGTCGGGCTCGGGGTCGGTTGGGCCGGTCTGCCGGTCCGTGTGGTCTGCGGTCGCCTATCCGGTCGGTGATCCCAAGGCTCCTGAGCCCTGCGCCCCGGTTTCACCGAACCCGTCGGCCGAGCCCGGATCGCCGGAGGCTCCGGCCGCCTGCGGGCCCTGCCCGCCCCCGGACGGGCACTCGCCCGTGACGACGTTCTCGGCGTCGGCGACGGGCACTGCGGCCTTCTTCGGCGACAGCACAGGCCCTGTCGGCAGCAGCCGCAGCAGCGACGTCGGGATCTGCGCCGCGTCGCTCGCCTGGTAGCCCAGCGAACCCAGCGCCTCCTCGTCGCTCACCCGGTACTTGGCCGGTGTGTCGGTCACCACGTAGGCCGACGACGCGTTCGCGGTGCCCCCGATCGGCTGCGCGGAGGCGATGCCGCCCGCGCCGGTGGGGATCCCGATCAGGTCGGGGGTGGGGCAGCCTGCTGCGATGCCGTTGGCCCGGGGCACCTCCCACGCGGTGACCGAACCCGTCGCGAACACCGCCGTCGACAGTTCGCCGCCGCCCGAGGACACCAGGCACGGCACCTGGCCGTCGAGGGCGACCACGCGGGGCGGTTCGGCGGGGGCGTCCCTCTGCTCGGCCTGCGAACCGGCGCCCGAGGACAGGTTCGGGTTGACCTCGCCCGCCGGAATCCGCACCGCGCCGGGGTCACCGCCGGGGTAGGCCTCGGCGGTGATGTCGGAGTCGGCCAGGACCAGCAGGGCCTCGGTCTGGGTCAGCGGCTCCAGACCGTCCCCCGTGAGCAGGTAGTGCTGGTCGTCGCCGCCCTCGGGAGCCGCGACCGCGAACACCTGGCCGACGCGGGTCGGCGCCCCGGCGATGGAGGGGCCCTGCGTACCGGCGCCGGCGACGCTGGGGGCGGCGAGGTCGGGACCTGCGGGAACGGCTTCCAGAAACTCCTCCGGAACGCCGGTTGTGGGCGCGGTGCCGTAGCCCAGCGCCTGCAGGGCGCCGCCGTCCGCGTCCAGGCGCAGCCGCTCGCCCTTCCACAGCAGGTGCCGCTCGCCCTCGGGGCCGCTGACGAGCACACCGCGGTCCCGCAGTGGACGGCCCGGCGACTGAAGGGGGCCGACGGTCAGGGCACTGCGGGGCGCGCCGTCGCTGTCGGTGCTCTCGGCAGCGGGCAGGGCGCACAGCCGCCACACGTTGTCCGCGAGCTTCTCCACGTTGGGCAGCGCGTCCGGCGCGCCGGGGATACCGATCTCGCTGCCTACGTGCACGCCGTCGAGCGATTCCGCGGTGACTCGGCTGACCTGCGGCTTCCCTCCGGAGATGAGGCGGGCGGAGGCGTAGTTGGCGACCGGCCGCAGCTCTTGGCCGCCGTAGAGGTAGGTGGCGCCGGAGTTCTTGTCGACGACGAGCGTGCCCTCCTCCTGCCACGACGTCGCACCGCCGGGGAAGATGAGTCCGAAGATGAGGAAGCCCACGCAGACCAGCGCGGCGATCGCCAGGCCGATGTAGTTGCCGTTGCGGGTGCGGCGCATGGGCTGGTCGACGGCGTCGGGGTCGGCCTCCATCATGGCGCTGCCCAGCCGACCGACCGTGAAGTTGTAGGCCTGGACCCGGTCGCGTCGCGTCTGCATGTCAGCCGCCGATCGCCCGGAGCGCCGTATAGACGCCGAACGCGGCCAGGACCAGCGGGAAGATCGCGACGGTGATCAGCGACTGGATGATCTCGGCGGCGCGGCCCCAGTGCGGCAGCGGTCGGCTGCCCGGCACGGTCCACGACAGCACGGCCAGCGCGGTGACGACGGCGAAGACGGCGAGCAGCGTCAGGGAGCGCCCCAGCGGTCCCGCTGAGGCGGCGAAGGCGATGACGAGCACCGACAGTCCGACGCAGGGCGGCGCGGCCATGAACGCCCGCTGCCAGGCGCTGGTCAGGCCGCGGGTCTGCAGCAGCATCACCAGCGCCACGAGGATGCACACCGTGGTGGACACCCAGCCGGGCGCGAGCGCGAGCACGATCAGGCAGGCGGTCAGCACACCGCCGGTGGCGGCCAGCAGCGCGCTCTGGTACTTGTCGGCTAGCGCGGAGCGGTCGAGCACGTCGCGGGCGGGGAAGGGGGCGATGCCCTGCTGGAGCTGCTGCGGGTTGGCAGGCAGCGGAGGCAGCCGCAGCCCGGACAGCCGGAAGGCGAGCTGGGCGGCGTAGGTGCCCACGATCAGGGTGAGCAGTGCGAGCGCGGAGGCGACCGCGGGCAGCGTGCCGTTGGGCAGCAGCATCAGCCCCAGCGCGCCCAGGGCAAGCAGGGCCTCGGCGGTGATGAGACCGGTGAAGAACGGTACGGCCCCGGCGACGGCGGCCACCCCCAGCACCGTGGCGCCCGCCGCGGTCATGGAGCCGGTAAGCAGCTGGGCGCCGAGCAGCGCGGTTCCCGGGTCGCCGGTGGGCATGGACGCGCCCGCCGTTCCCATGTACAGCGCGGCGACCGCCGCGAGTCCGGCCGCAGCGGGCAGGTCGCCCATCGAGCGCGAGGCCGCCCACGCCGACAGCAGCATGACCACGGCTGAGGATGCGCAGGTCAACGCGGTGAGCAGGGTGAGTCCGCCCGCGGCGGGGACCGCGAGGGCGAGCACTAGCGCGGTCAGCGACAGCGCCTGCAGCAGAACCCGGGTGTAGGCCGGGCGCCACTTGTCCGGCCGCTCGCCCATGCCGGTGGCGACGCCGTCGACGAGGTCGTCGAAGTGGATCGGCGGCAGCTGGTCGCGGCGCGGGCGCAGGTAGAGGGTCTCGCCGTGGCAGAGCCCCAGCGAGTCCAGGGTCTCGTCCTCGTCCAGCGGGTCGTCGCCCAGCTGCTGGAGCACCCACCCGTCGTGTTCGAGGCCGCTCTCGTCGAGATCCTCGCCCTCGTCGCCTTCGGCGTAGAGCACCAGTGTGGGCAGCAGTTCGGCGATGGGGACGTCGGTGGGCGCGGCGATCTCGAACGACCGGTTCGGTGCGCGGACCTGCAGGCGGCAGAGGTCCGTGGCGGTGGTGTCGTTCATGGCCTACCCAGGTGCGGTTCTCGGGGGTGGGTCAGCGTGAGGCGGCACGGCCGAATGCGCGGGGAAGGGCGGCGGCGGAGAGGCGTGGCCTCAGTTTGGCAGTATGTTGGATATCCGTTGCGAATAATTGATACCACATGGCAACGCTAGTGTTTAGAGGGTGGCGGCGTGGTAACCGACACTGAATCCGCTGCCAGCGGTGACGCTGCAACGTGCTTTTCAGTGTGGTTTCGCGTGGTTGCCGCGCCGTTTCCGCGGTGTTCCGACGTGGCTCATCGAATGCGGCGGGGCGGCCGGCCCCGGCACGATGATCCGCGCCGCCACCGCGCCCAGCGGCCGCCGCGCAGAGCACCGCGCGACGCCGCGCGGCACCCGACCGACCGCATCGCCGACGACGGAGGGCACGTCCTGTGAGGGTGAGGATTCCGTGAGCACGATCCTGGTCCGGCGACCGCCGCGCCGTCCCGGACCCGACATGCCCTCCGGCACGATCTCGCTGCAGGAGCCGCCGGAGCTGGCCGAGGCGCAGTCGTCCATGTCCTCGGTGCTGATGTACCTGCCGATGGCCATGACGTCCATGTCCATGATGATGCTGATCCTGCCCGGGCGGATGAACGCCATGGGCGGCGGCAGCGGCGGAAGCAGCATGATGCCCTACTTCGCCGGCGGCATGATGCTCGTCGGCGCGGTCGTCATGCTCGGCGGCCAGTACGTGCGCGCCCAGCTGGAGCGGCGCAACAAGCTCAACGGCGACCGGCAGGACTACCTGCGCTACCTCAAGCAGATGCGCACCCGCCTGCGCGAGGTCGTCACCGAACAGCGCGACGCCATGCTGTGGCGGGCGCCGCACCCCGACGCGCTGTGGTCCATCGTGCGCACCTCCCGGCTGTGGGAGCGCCGCGCGGAGGACGACGACTTCGGCGAGGTGCGCATCGGCGTCGGCGAGCAGGCCATGGCGATGACCATCGCCCCGCTGTCGTCCAAGCCCGTCGAGGACCTGGAGCCGCTCAGCGCCCACGCGCTGCGCCGCTTCGTCCGCGCCTACACCACCGTGCAGGACCAGCCGGTGCAGGTGTACCTGCGCGGCTACGCCCGCATCTCCCTGCGCGGCGACGCCGCGGCCTCCCGCGCCATGGTGCGCGCCCTCGTCGGGCAGTTGGCCGTGGCGCATCCGCACGACGAACTGCGGGTGGCGGCCTGCGTGTCCGACGAGATGCGCCCGCACTGGGCCTGGCTGAAGTGGCTGCCGCACAACCAGCACCCCACCGACACCGACGGTGTGGGCTCCACCCGGCTGATGGCCTCCGACGCCGTCGACCTGGAGACGCTCATCGGCCCCGAGCTGGCCGACCGGCCGCGCTTCGACCCGGACTCGGCCCCCAACCGCGACGAGCCGTTCACCGTCATCGTGCTCGACGGCGGCAAGGTGCCCGGCGGTTCGCGTTTCCTGGGCGGCGGTTACCGCAACGGCGTCGTCGTCGAGGTCGACGACCCCATGCCGCCCGAGGACGACCCCTACACGCTGTCGCTGCGGGTCGAACCCGGCGAGCTGACCCTGCTCACGCGCGACAACAACGGCCGCCAGGTCACCACCGGCCTCGGCCGCCCCGACGCTCTGGGGCCCAATCGGGCCGCCAGCCTGGGCCGCCTCCTGGCTCCCTACCGGATCGGCGTCACCACCGAGGTCACCGAGCCGCTGACCACCGACTTCGAGCTGACCTCCCTCGTGGGCGTCCCGAACCTGCACGAGCTCGACGTGCAGCGGATGTGGAGCGAGCAGCACCCCAAGAACCGGCTGCGCGTGCCGCTGGGTATCGCCGCCGACGGCGGGCCGCTGGAGCTGGACATCAAGGAGTCGGCCATGGGCGGCATGGGCCCCCACGGCATGCTGATCGGCGCCACCGGCTCCGGCAAGAGCGAGCTGCTGCGCACTCTGGTGCTGGCGCTGGCCCTCACCCACTCGTCGGAGACGCTCAACTTCATCCTCGTGGACTTCAAGGGCGGCGCCACCTTCATCGGCCTGGACAAGCTGCGGCACACCTCGGCGCTGATCACCAACCTCGCCGACGAGGCGATCCTGGTCGACCGCATGCAGGACGCGCTGCACGGCGAACTGATCCGCCGCCAGGAGCTGCTGCGCTCGGCCGGGAACTTCTCCTCGGTCCACGAGTACGAGAAGGCCCGCGAGTCCAACCCGCGCATGGAGCCGATGCCCAGCCTGCTCGTCGTCGTCGACGAGTTCAGCGAGCTGCTGGCGGCCCACCGCGATTTCATGGACCTGTTCGTGATGATCGGGCGGCTGGGCCGCAGCCTCGGCGTGCACCTGCTGCTGGCCTCACAGCGCCTGGACGAGGGCCGCATGCACCAGCTCGAAGGCCACCTGTCCTACCGGATCGGGCTGCGCACCTTCTCCGCGATGGAGAGCCGCGGCGTGCTTGGCGTCCCCGACGCCTACGAGCTTCCGCCCGTCCCCGGCAGCGGCTACCTGAAGAGCGACATCGAGACCCTCACCCGGTTCAAGGCCGCCTACGTCTCCGGGGCCTACCGCACCAAGCCGCGCGCGGTCGCCAAGACGGGCGGTCCGCTGAGCGTCGTCGCGTTCCCCGACGACCACGTGCCCAAGCTCGAACCGGTGACCGAGGAGCCCGAGCCCGAGCCCGAGGACGAGACCGTCCCCACGCTCATCTCCGCGGCGCTGGACCGGCTGGTGGGCCACGGCCCGCCCGCTCGCGAGATCTGGCTGCCTCCGCTGGACGTGCCGCTGCGCATCGACGAACTGCTGGCCATGGTGGGCGTGCACCTGCCCGAGGGCGGCCTGCTGTGGACCGAGGCCGGGCGGCTCGACGTGCCGCTGGGCATCGTCGACCGGCCCTTCGAGCACACCCGCCTGCCCCTCAAGGCCGAACTCGGCGGGGCCGGGGGCCACGTCGGGATCGCCGGCGGCCCGCAGAGCGGCAAGAGCACCGCGCTCGCGCTGATGATGACCACCCTCGCCGTGCTGAACACTCCCCGGCAGGTGCAGTTCTACTGCATCGACTGCGGCGGCGGTGTGCTGCAGACTCTCAGCGGACTGCCGCACGTGGGCAGTGTCGCGGCGCGCACCGAGGAGCGCCGCATCGTCCGCACCATCCTCGAGTTGCACGAGCTGCTCACCAACCGCGAGGCGCAGTTCGCCGAGCACGGCATCGACTCCATGGCCACCTACCGGCGCCGCCGGGCCGCGGGCGAGTTCGCCGACGACCCCTACGGCGACGTGTTCCTGGTCGTGGACGGTTGGGGCACCATCCGCCAGGAGTTCGCCGACCACGTGTCCTCGATCCTGCAGCTGGTCCAGCGCGGCCTGAACTACGGCATCCACGTCGTGGTGGCCTCTCCCCGGTGGGCCGACTTCCACACCGGCCTGCGCGACTTGCTGGGCACCCGCTTCGAGCTGCGCCTGGGCGACCCGGTGGACTCCATCGTGCACATGCGTGCGGCTCAGACCGTGCCGCGGATCGCCGGCCGCGGCATCACCGAGGACAAGTACCACTTCCTCACCGGGCTCCCGCGCGCCGACGGCGGCAACGACCCGGTGACCCTCTCCGCTGGGGTCGGCGACATCGTCACCCGGGTCACCGACGCGTGGGGCGAGGGGCCCAAGGCGCCCGCAGTGCGCACCCTGCCCGCGATCCTGCACGCCCGCGACCTGCCGGCGTCCAAGCTCACCAAGGACGGCGGACTGAAGGTCTCGCTGGGCGTGGAGGGCCGCCGGATGAAGCCGTTCTGGCACGACTTCTCCACAGCGCCGCACATGATCGTCGTCGGTGACACCGAGACGGGCAAGACCACCCTGGTACGCCATATCACCAACGCCATCCGCAAGCACTACGACGCCGAGACCGCCCGTGTGGTGGTGGTCGACCAGCGGCGCCAGCTCTTCGACGCCGTTCCGCGCGAAATGCAGCTCGGCTACGCGGTCACCAACGAGAGCATGCAGGAGATGATGCAGGCCGCCGCGGGCGCCATGCGCGAGCGGCTGCCCGGCCCCGACATCACCCCCGAACGGCTGCGCCGCCGCGACTGGTGGACGGGGCCGGAACTGTTCATCGTGGTGGACGACTACGAGATGGTCTCGGGAAGCGGTCCCAGTCCGCTCGCGCCGCTGCAGCCGATGCTGTCGCAGGGCGCGGAGATCGGCATGCACCTGATCCTCGTGCACGCGGCCGGCGGCTTCAGCCGCGCGACCACCGACCCGGTCATCCGCACGATGATCGACGGCAACGCCCCGGCCGTGCTGTTCTCCGCTCCGCAGTCCGAAGGCGTCCTGTTCGGCAACATCCGCCCGCGCCGCATGCCCCCGGGCCGCGCCCTGTGGATCTCCCGCCGCGACCCCATCGAGGTCCAGGTCGCCATCGCAGAGGGGACGGAGGAGTAGGTCCGCAAGGGACGGACATAAAGCGGCCCCTCACCGCTGATCTTGTAGCTATCGCAAATGGCAATCGATTGCCTTCACGATAGCTACAAGATCAGCGGGGTTCGGGCCCGGGGCCGACTCCCTCGGCGTCGTCGGGGGAGATCCGCTCGCCCGCGGCGGCGGGGCGCCAAGCGCGGGCGCGGCCCTTGCGCAGCACCACTGCGCCCAGCGCGCAGAGCACGATGAGGAACGCGGCACCGCCCGCGACCGCCGTCGTCACCGGCCGGTCCCACGTCCCCTCGGCCGGGGGAGCGGCGGCGAAGCGGGCGCCTTCCGCCGCAGGCGCTTCGGGTGCCTGCGGGCTGCCGGTCAGCGCCCCCGCCGGATCGATGGGGCCGCGCCCGACGGTGTCCGCGCCGGCGCCCAGCACGGCGCCCAGGGCGGTCGCCGTCAGCCGTCGGCGCACCTTCTCCGCCGACAGGCCGGGCTCGCGGGCGCGCACCAGAGCGGCGGTCCCGGCGGCGAACGCGGCCGCGGTCCCGTCGCCGCCGCCCACGTAGTGGCCGCCACCGGGGCCGACGCCCATCACCTGCGCTCCGGGCGCGGTCACGTCGGTCCGGGCGGTCTGCCCGCCTTCGCCCAGCGGCAGCGGCGAGGAGAGCAGAGGCGCGCCGTCGGGGCCGTAGGAGCCCACGCTGAGCACGGCGGGGTCCTGGGCGGGATAGCCCGGCAGCGACTCACCCTGCGGGGCCGTCGTGGCGGGGGCGACGACCAGCGCATCGGCCGCGGCGGCGTCGGCCACCGCGTCGCTCAGTGCGGCGCCCGCCTCCCAGGCCGCGGTGCCCACGAGGACGACGTCGGCCCCTGCCTCGACCGCCTCGCCGATCGAGGAGGCGATCTCACCGGAGGTCACCGCGCCGGTCCGTGCGTCGCCGGTCGGCACGGCCACGACCTCCGCGGCCGGCGCCACCCCGGTGAACCCGCTGCCGGCGACCGGCCGCGCCGCCACGATCCCTGCCAGCAGCGTGCCGTACCCGCGGCAGTCCTCGCCGCTGCCGCCGGAGACCGCATCGGACAGGGCCGGGCCGTCGGCCGCGACGGCGGGCGCCAGCACGGCGACGGTGACGCCGGAGCCCTCGCTCATCCCCCGTGCTTCCTCAAGCCCCAGCGACACCTCTGTCCACGGGGTGCGCGAGACCTCGGCCGACGAGCTCTGCACGCACGCCGCGTCCGCGCCGGCGAACTCGGCGACTTGCGGCAGAGCCTGGGGGTTGCCGGACGCGGAACCCGAGGAAGATTCCGCCTCCCCGGACGGCGACGCCTGCGCTGAGGCGCCCTCGGGTGGCGGCGAGTCCTGCTGCGAAGCGGCGGCCGCGGGCGGAGCCGTCCCCAGTAAGAGGGCGGCGACGGCCGCGGCGGCGATCGCGCGGCCCCGCGAAGCGGCCGCGGCCGGGGCGGGGAAGGTGCGGGGAGCGCTCAGGAGGGCGCGGTACCTGCGCATCTTGGACCCTCTCGGGGGGTTCTGCGTTTCGCTGAGGGGCGTGCACCACCGGGCTGCCGGTCCGCGGTTGTCGATCCGCCGGTCCGGGATTCGCCAAGTGCCGTGCTGACCGTACCGGATCCGCGCGGACCGGCCATCGCCGGTGGCCGGTCCGGACCGTGCTGGGGCCTCCCTGGGGCCGGGGCGGCCTCACAGCGTTCACGGCCGGACGATCTCCGCGTAGAGGTGCCACCTCTCCAGATAGCGGACGGCGTGGTGAACGCGGTAGCGGAAGCCGCGGGCCAGCAGAAGCTCCCGCTCGTTCACTCCGGACGTGAAGGGGTCCATCCAGACTGCGGGCGTGCCCGCTGGAACGCGCAGGTGCAGGACACCGGGAAGGTCGTCGTAGGCTCCCGCCGCCGGTCCCAGTGATGTGGACATGAATGCGGCGTTCGCAAAGCCCTGCGGATGCAGGCTCATCTGCGACGGGTGGACTCCGATGTGCTGGAGCCCGGTACCTCGCGTGACCACGATGTCCACAGGAGCAGGGCGGTACTGCATCGCCTGGTCGATATTGGCAATCTGGTCCAACGTCGCCTGATCCCCGTGGCCGCCGCGGCGGAGCAGGCCGTTGATCCGCTGGAAGTCGAACGCCGAGTACCGGCTGAGGGCGTCGCGAATCTGTTCGGGGAACCGCGCTGTGTACAGGTTCCACTGATTGTTTCCGTACTCCACGGCCGCGTCCTCGTCGGAGAACTGGAGCGCGCCGGCGAAGAGGCTCTCTTCGATCTGGCGCATTCGCTCGGCGGCGGCCTGGTCCTCCGGGCTCAGATAGACGTCATCGCTCGCGTCGTCCATACCGTAATCGGCTTCGCGAGCCGGGTAGCCGCCGTAGCCCGGGTGGGCGTGGAGCCGCTGGTCAGGCGACCGCTGATATACGGCGTCGTAGGTGTTCATGGGGTCGGGGTCGTTGTCGCCGTAGTAGCCGGGGATGGCGCTGGGGTAGGTGGCGGGGTCGGGGTTGTTGCTGGGGTGTGCCGGTGTGTGGCTTTGGGGTGGGGCGTAGGTGTTCATGGGGTCGGGATCGTTGTCGCCGTAATATCCGGGTGCCGCCGCGGCGTATCCGTAGGAAGAGGGATCCCCACCCGATCGGGTCGTGGTCTGGGGACTCGTCTGGTGGCCCCGTTCGCCTCGTCGATGGCGCCGCCTGCTGAACAGGGGGAGCACCGTGAAGTCGGTGTCGAAGCGGACGATGTCGTCGGGATGTCCGAAGTGGTGGAGGCTCAGATCCCGGAGGAAGTCGCCCATCGGGTCTGTACTGCTCTCGGCGTTCTTCGTCGGGTTCCAGGTTTTCTTACCCGTCCCGGCCGCGTTGTTCTGCGCATCCCTGGCCAGACCGGGCGCCGGACCGAGCAGGGAGGCGGGGAACTGCGCGTCCAGCCAGTGGCGCCCGCCCAGTCCACCGGTGCCGTGCGGTAGGAACGCAGGAGTCGGCGGGGTCTGCGGTCGGCTGGAGGCCGGTGAATCGAGCGACTCGTCCGACTCCAGAAGTTCGTCCGAGTCCCATTCCCCGGCCTCGTCGGCAGACTGCTGCGGCGCGGGCGAGCCGTCCTGGCCGCCCTCGGGTCCTGCCGCGGCATCGGAGGAGATTCCGGAGGCCGGAGCCTGCCGTGTCGTCGTGTCGGTTTCCGGCGCGCGCGAGCTTCCGCGGAAGTCCGCGGGCGACGTACCTCCGTGGCGATCCCGTGCATGACCGTTCTCCGCGCTTTCGCTCTCAGTGGAGGAGCCGTCTTCGCCGTCGCTTGCGCTGTCGTCGTCCCGCTCGTCGGGCGCGGGCGCGTGGTCTGTGCCGACGGTCGCAGGCCCAGGCGGAGCCCCGTAGCCCGCGTCCGCGTCCCCCGACGGGTTCGGGGTCCAGTCGTCGCTGGGCTCCCAGCCGTCGGGCACGAGCTCGGCTTCGAGGAACCACAGGTTCTCGACCGGCATGTTCGCGGCCTGGCGGCCGGGCCGCTGGTAGGCGGCGTGGAAAACGAACCGGGGCCTCCGCCGGATCAGGACCTCGCGCTCCTGGGGGGAGCGGGCCAGGCGCGAGATGTTCAGCGCCGAGTAGCCCTGCGGTACGCGCAGCATCATGTAGACCGGCGCCTTGTAGACCGCACGCGATCCGAACGAGGTCGAGAGCGGGCGGGCGCTGGTGCCCACAGTGCCGACCAAGTCGGTGATGGTCGACCGCCGGTCGACGTCGATCCCCAGATCGTCGATGAGGTCCTCTTCCAGGCCCAGGTGCACGACGAAGGGGGCGGGCGGGGCTGCGCGGCCCACCGCGGCGTCGATGAGCCGCACCAGGTTCAGGAAGTTGTGGCGGTCCATCGTGCCGACCGTGCCCTCGCGCAGCCCGTCGAAGAGGAGCTGGAACGCCACCCCGGTGTACTCGGTGAGCGCCTGCGCCTCCGGGGCGTAGACCTGGGTGGCGTACTCGCTCACGCCCGCCGGACGCTCTCCCATGTACCCGGGGGTGATGGCCAGGTAGTGGTCGGCCCAGCTGGCGGCGGCGTCGTCGTCGAGGAAACGCACGGCGTTGCCCATGCCCGCACCGGCGGCCTGCGGGTCGTCGGGGTGGTGCCGCCACGCCGGAACGGACGGAACGAGGTTGCGGATGTCGTCGGCGCCGCGCAGCACCGGCCCGCGCACGGTGAGTTCCTCGCCGCCGCTTTCGTCGCCACTCTCGTCCTCGGAATCGGAGGGGGCGTCCTGCCGTTCGTCAGCGGCAGGCGTGTCGCCGCCGGTTTCCGGCTGGCGCGGCCCGCGCGCTGCGCCGCCGCCGGGCGCGTCGCCGTCGTCCTCGACCCCGCGTTCGTAGCCGCTCTCGCTGCCGCTGTCGTCGCTCTCCTCATGGGCGACGGGCCGTCCGGCCGGGCCGGCCGGGCTGGTCGGGGCGTTCTGCGGTCCGTCCGAGGTGCTCCGGTCAGCCGGTGCGGCGCCGGAAGCGGTCTGGGGCCGCGGCGGCTGATAGCCGGAATTGGCCGTGCGGGTCGGGTTCGGCGTCCAGCCCGACGGGGAGCTCGAATCGTTTCCGGAGTCGATCGGGGCGTCGGTTCGGCTGTCGTCGGGAGGAACGCCGGAACGGTCGTTGGACGCGCCGCTCGCCGGATTCAGCGCGGTGGTGAAGCGGGTCGCGAGATCCCTGGGCTCGGCGGGGATTGTCCGGTGACTGACGGGGCTGTCGGACGTGCCGCCGGTGCCAGTGGATCGACCGGTGCGCTGTCCCAACGGCGCGGCGGAGACGATGCCGGGAACCGTCCAGTCGGCATCGGCGGGGCCGGCGTGGTGTTCGGGCGCGCCATCGGGCAGCGGTGTGTCGGTGGTGGCCTGCTGCTGGTCAGGGGGGTCGAGGGTGTCGTCGCGCGGCCCCGCCGGGGCGTCGGGTTCGTCGTCGTAGAGCGGGTCGTAGCCGCGGATTTTTGGGGGCTGGTAGGCGGGCGGGGGCGTGTCGGTGGTGGTGATCTCGGTGGCGGGTGCGGTCGGCAGGGGTGCGGGGGGTGCTGCGGGGAGGGTCTTGTCGAGGGGTTCGTGGGGGGCGTCGGCCAGCTCCGCGATGCGGTTGATGTCGGCGAGCAGGCTCGTGAGGAGGAAGGCGGGGGTGGTCAGTACGGCGGTCAGCGCGTCGGCGAAGGCGGGCATCCGGGTGTGCGGCGGGAGCGGTTCGGGGCCCGGGTGCGCGGTGAAGGGCGGGGCGGTGTTGCGATCGTCGCGGTCCGCACGGGTGGTGTTGTCGCTGGAGAAGCCGCGGTCGAGGTCGTCGGTGTCGTGCGGCGGGTCGTCGGCAGTGTCGGGGCCCTGGGGGCGTCGGGTGCCGCCGGTGGGGCCGCGTTGCCCCGTGCCGGAGGAGTTGCCGGTGGGGTCGCCGCGGGTGCCACCACCGCCGGGTGCGAGAGGGCCGCTGGAGGGCGAGGTGTTTCCGCCCGTTCCGGAGGACGGGTCATCGTCGTCGAAGCGGGGGCCTGTGCGGTGGCGGCCGTGGTCGTCGTCCGAGGAGTCGGCCGTGCGCTCCTGACCGCTGTCTTCATTGCTGCCGTCGCCTGCGGTGGCGCCCTGGTCTGCAGAGGTCGGGTCTTTAGGGGCCTGGGCCAGGTCGGCTGCCCGGGCGACGGCGGCGATCTCGTAGGTGTTGCGTACCCCGAGAATGCCCGTGATTCCTCTGGCCGAGTAGGTGTAGTGGCGGACGGTCTTCTCGCTGAGGCCGAGTTGGAGGCCGATCGCGGCATTGTCCTGCAGCCCGCGCCCGCGAAGAACGAGAATGCGGTACTGGTGGTCGCTCAGGCTGTTGATGTTGTCGACCGCCCGCGAGAGATCATCGGGGGACATGTCGTGGGCAGGGTTCTGCGCCCTTCGCGCCCGGTGGGCGATCGCCTCGACCTCGGTGCGGTTCTGCCCCCCCAGCAGACGCGTGATCTCGCTGATGCGCGTGGTGACGGTGTCAACGGACAAGCCGGTCCGCTGGGCGATCCGGTCGGCGTCGTGCCCGGGACGCAGGTTGAGCAGGACCGTGTGCTGTTCTCCACTGAGCCCGCCGACGCTCTCGAATTCCCGGATCCTCTGATCGGGGGTCGGCTCGTCCGCCAGGTGATGCGCCCCGGCCAGGCCCGCCTCGCGGGCGATGGCGGCCGCCTGCGTGCGGTCCCGTACCCCGAGGCCCCGTACGACCGAAGCGATACGTGTCGCGACCGTGCTGTAGGGCAGGCCGGTCCGTTCGGCGATCTGCTGGTTGTCGGGCCCGGATGCCAGGAGGACGAAAATCCGGTACTGGTTCTCGTTGAGGCCGTCGATCTGTTCGAGTGCCCGCTCCCTCTGCTCGGCCGCTCGCAGTTCGGCATCCGGGTGATTCTCGGCCAGTCCGGCTTCGCGCACGACGAAGGCGGCCTCGGTGGGTTTGTTCAATCCCAGAGCGGCGGCGGTGCGTTGGGCACGGACCTTCGCCCGGTCCTGGGGAAGCGAGAGGTAGCCGCCGATCTGCTCGTAGTCGAGACCGCCGGCGAGCAGACCGATGGTCCGGCGTCCGAGGTCGTGCGGGGGAATGGCGGTGAAGCGCTCGAGCGCCTGGGCCTTCTGCTCGGCGCTCAGCCGGTGCACACGGGCGGCGGCGACCGCTTCAGCGACGCCCCGCTCCCCCGCGGCCTTGGCAAAGCGTCGTGCGTGGCTTCTGACGGAACCGCCGGACGTGCCGAGCCGCTCGCCGACCTGCGGGTAGGTCAGACCGTCTGCGAGGAGTTCAACGATCCTGCGCCCGAGGTCGCGCGGTGCGTTCCCGGTTCCGATTGCAGGATCCGCCTCTTCAGGAGGCGGTTGTGCACGGTCGCGGTTGGCGTGTCCGGCTGGTTCGTGGCTGTGGTGGCCGCGGGCGTCGGGCAGGTCGTCGGGGTCGCCGGCGATCTGCTGCTCCGCTTCCCGGCGGAGGGGACCGCCGGGTGTGTCCCAGAGGGCGTCGAAGTCGAAGGCTTCCTCGTCCGGGATGTCGGCAAGCGCGTCGAAAGGATCCGCGTCGGCCAAACCGTCCTGACCGCCGGGGAAGGCAGCCGGATCGCGGAGCCGGTCGCCGCGTGCGCCGGGCAGGATCTCGGTGCCGTCGGCGGTGTGCTGCTCTGCTCCGTGCTGCGGGATCCCCCCGGTGGTGTCCCAGACCGCGCCGAGATCCAGGGCATCGGGGACGTCGGGCAGCGCATCGAACGTGGCATCGTCGAGGAGCATCGGGCTCGGCTGGGCCGCCTCGGCATCCTGGACATCCAGGGAGCCCGGGACGAGTCCCGCTTCCCGCGCGACGGCAGCGGCGTTCGACGGCGTGCCCACCTGCAGAGTCCGGACAGCACGCAGCGCCTGCGCAGCGGCCGCGCCCGGCAGAAGTCCGAGTTGGTCGGAGATCTGTTCGAGGGTGTATCCGGCTCCCATGCGCGCCAGAAGCTCGCGCTGGAAGCCGTTCAGGTGGTTGTGGATGTGCTCGACAGCCTGCGCCCGGCGACCCTCGGTCAGCTCTTCGAGTACAGCGGCGATCTCGGCCCGGTCGATGGTGCGGGCAATCGCCGCCAACTGGTCCCGGTCGACCGCGCCCAGATCCTCGACCACCTGGACGGTTCGGATCCTGATGGTCCGCGGCACCAGGCCGAGTTGGTCGGCCGTGGCGTCCTCGTCCAACCCGTTGCGCAGGGCACGGAAGATATCGAAGCTGCGTGCGTTCAGTGTGGCGATGCGGTCGAGCACCCGCAGAGTCTGCTCCGCGGTTGGGTCGCTTCCGGCGTGTTGTGCCATGTGTGCCGGGTCCGGGTGGCCGGGTGCGTCGGGCAGCGCATCGTAATCGACGGTGACGGGGAACGCCTGCGGCTGTGTGTACTCGTCGGCGTAGCGTTCGATGTCCTCGGACGAATAGGGGTAGGGCGCGTCACCTTCGGTTCCGGTCGCCTTGGTGTCCTTGCCGTGGTCGGACAGGGTGTTGAAGTCGGGGTGCGTCGGCGGGTTGCCGGCCCAGGGGTCGTCGGGGTCGGGGGTGGCCGGGGTGGTCGGGGTGTTGGTGTAGAAGTCGTCGGTGAGGGCGTCGTCGTTGGTTTCGGGTGGCGGGTTCTGGGTGTGGTCGGCGGGGCCTGTGTGGTCGTGTCTGCGGGTGCCTGGGGTTGAGCCGGGGTTGGCTGCGCCGGTGGTTTGGCCGTTTTGGTTGCTGCCGCGTGCGGTGCTGTTGCCCTGGGGGGCGGTGGGGGAGTTGCGCGGGCCGTGTGGTGCGGGGCCGGAGGCGTCGTCGTCTTCGTCTTCGGGGCCGCGGGGTGTGGGGCGGGTGTGGTCGGTGGTGTCGTTCGGTATGGGCGCGGAGGCGATTCCTGCGGCGCGGGCGACGATCGCCGCCTCTGCGCGGTTGCGCAGTCCCAGGCGGTGCACCAGCCCCGTGGCTCCGACGGTGCGATTCTCCACCGTGCGGGGACTGATGCGGAGCATGTTGCCGATCGCGTTGTAGTCCTGCAGCCCGGCTCCCAACAGGCCGAGGATGCTGTACTGCCCGTCGCTCAGGTTGTTGATGCGGGCGATCGCGTCGCCGATCTGCTCAGGTGTCAGGTTCGGCGGGGCGTGCCTTCTGCCAGCGCTCACGCGTCCGGTGCGCCTGGGGGCACGTGGCCGGTTGGACGCGCGGCTGGCCTCGGCCGTTGCCGCCGCGTCGGGAACGCGGCCCGCTTCCTCGACGGGCGGGTTCGCGCGTGAGACGTCGGGAAGGTGGAGCCGCGGGCCCGCGGACCGAGTGGAGCGGTCGGGCGGAGCCGACTGGGCGTCGTTCGCGGCTCTGTCGAGTCCGGTTCCGCCCATTGGCGTGTCCGCTGTCGGCAGGTCTGCCTCGCCGGGCGGGAACAACCCTTCGACTGCCGGTTCCTGAGCCTGCGGGGTGGGCCGGTAGCCGTGGTCGGCGTCGCCCGCCGGCGCGGGCTGCCAACCGGGGGGAGGGGCCCACCAGGCGGGCACGATCTCCGCTTCGATGAAGCGCAGGTTCTCGACCGCGCCGCCGGAGGTCCGCTGGCCGGGGCGCTGATAGGCGGCGTGGACGTAGAGCCGCGTGTTTCTGGCCACCAGCAGCGTTTCGCCGCCCTGGCCGTGGGAGGCGGGCGGCACGTAGGCGGCCGGGTACTCCTGGGGGACGCGCAGCATCACATAGACCGGTGCGTCGTCGTCGGCGCGGGGACCGAACGTGGCCGAGAGGTACTGGTCCGCGGTCCGCACGGTGCCCACGACGTCGTCGATGCTGTCGAGGTTGTCCGGGTCGATGCCCAGTTGGCGCAGGAGGAGGGGGTCCGCGCCGGTGTGGGCGATGACGGGGGTTGGCAAGGCGGCCTGCCGCAGGACGGAGTCGATGTCGGAGACGGCCCACTGGAAGTCGTCGCTGTCGTCGGGATCGACGTTGTTGTCCACGAGTCCGCTGTCGACCATCGCAGCGGCGCCTGCCGTGTACTCCCAGATCGAATGTGCCTGGTTGGCGGCGATCGGCAGGGTGTTCGGGCCGTTGCCCGGCGATTGTGCGCCGTCGGCCGGTGGAACGACGGGCAGTGCGCCGGCGGCCCACTGTGCTGCTGCCCAGGTGTCGTCTCGGGCCCGGACGACGTTGGCGGATGCCATGCCTTCGCCGGGCAGGTGCTGGGGATCGTTGCCGGTCCCCATCCACACCGGAGGCGCGGGTGCGATGTCCCGACCCTCCATGTCGGAAACGGGGGAATCGCTTCGGTTGTCGGGCGCGTCAGGCAGGTAGCCGTCTTCGTCGTCGCTCTCCACACCGCTGAGAGCGTCCTCGCCGTCTTGGTCGCCGTGCGGACCGAGTTGGCCGCCGAAGGGGTTATCGGCCGCGGGTTGCTCGTGCGGCTGGAGCGGGTCGGCCTCCTGGTGCGCGTCTTCGGCGGGGTCGAGCGGGAACTCGCCCTCGAGGACGCCGTCGTCCTCCCACTGCCCCAGGAGTTCCTGGAGAGGGTCGGGCTCCTGCTCTCCGCCTTCGGGGACGTCGAACTGGAACTCGCCGTCGAGGAGACCGTCAGCCTCCAACTGCGCCAGGATTTCATCGAGGGCGTCGGGCTCCTGCTGCCCGTTCCAGGCGGGGTCCGGGGTGAGTCCGGCCGCACGTGCCCGTCGGACGAGTTCGGCATGCGCGTTCCTGCCCTGGCTGTCGATCCCCAGGCGCGCGTTGATCTCCCGCAGGCGGATCTTGACCTGATTGAGCGACCGGCCCGTGATCCGCACGATCTCCGACCGTGGACTGCCCTGAGCCACCAGGGCGGCGATGGTGCGGTCCAGGCCGGTGAGGTCGGTGGTGGCTACGGGGCCGGCGGGAGTGTGGACAAGGTGGGCGGGGTCCGGGGTGAGACCGGCATTCAGGGCCTGTTCCGCCAACTCCGCCCGGCTGCGCACGTCCATGCGCAGGTAGACGTTGCGCAGCCGGGCCGCCGCTCCGAGCAGGCTCTGCCCGGTCATCCGGGCGATATCGCGGGTGGTCGCCTCTTCGCTCGCGAGGGCGGCGACGGTGCGGTCCAGGCCGGTGAGGTCGGCCGCGGAGACCGGTTCGGGAGGATCACCGGCCAGGTGGGCGGGGTCCGGAGTGATTCGGTTGGCGTTGGCCAGCCGTGCCAGCTCGGACCGGTGTTCGCGTGCGGGCCCATTCACCCCGAGATCGAAGTAGATCGTGTAGAGGCGGGTGGAGATCGTATTGGGGTTTTCGCCGGTTCGACGGACGATATCCCGGTTGCTGCGTCCCTGGCCGATCATGGCGGCGATGGTGCGGTCCAGGCCGGTGAGGTCGGTGACGGAGATGTTGGCCGAGGCGGAGGCGGCTGGAGCGTCGGCGAGGTAGGCGGGGTCCGGGGTGAGTCCGGCCGCGCTGGACTGGTCGATGAGCTGGCGGCGGCCGGTGATCTCCAGAGCGCTGTAGATCCCGGTCAGGCGCACCGCGATCGTGGCCGGTCGTGTTCCGGTGCGCCGGGCGATCTCCCGATTGGAGCTGGTGTTCCTCGGGCCGGCGACAAGGGCGGCGATGGTGCGGTCCAGGCCGGTGAGATCGGTGATGGGGACGGGGGTGGACCGGGTATCGGTGAAGTCGGGAGCCAGACCGGCGGCGCCGGCCTGGTCCGCGAGGTCCGCGAAGTCGGGGGTCCCCACGGCGCGGGCGATGCTGTTGAGGCGCGCGGTGACCGCGAGCGCCGGGGTGTTGAGTCGTGCACCGATGTCGCCGCTGGTCATGCCCTGACCGAGGAGGGCGGCGATGTTGCGGTGCAGGCCGGTGAGATCGGCGATGGACATGTGAGCCGAGGACTCGTACTGCCCGCCGGAGTGGACGCCGGGCGCGTCGGGGAGGTTCTCCGGGTCGTCGGTGTGGGCGGGGAAGGCCTGGGGTTGGGCGTACTGGGCTGCGTGCTGGTCGATGTCGGCCAGGGTGTAGCCGTAGTCGAGGCCGGTGGTGATGTTGTCGATGGTGCGGGTGGCTTTGGTGTCCTTGCCGTGGTCGGACAGGGTGTTGAAGTCGGGGTGCGTCGGCGGGTTGCCGGCCCAGGGGTCGTCGGGGTCGGGGGTGGCCGGGGTGGTCGGGGTGTTGGTGTAGAAGTCGTCGGTGAGGGCGTCGTCGTTGGTTTCGGGTGGCGGGTTCTGGGTGTGGTCGGCGGGGCCTGTGTGGTCGTGTCTGCGGGTGCCTGGGGTTGAGCCGGGGTTGGCTGCGCCGGTGGTTTGGCCGTTTTGGTTGCTGCCGCGTGCGGTGCTGCTGGCCTGGGGGGCGGTGGGGGAGTTGCGCGGGCCGTGTGGTGCGGGGCCGGAGGCGTCGTCGTCTTCGTCTTCGGGGCCGCGGGGTGTGGGGCGGGTGTGGTCGGTGGTGTCGTTCGGTATGGGCGCGGAGGCGATTCCCGCGGCGCGGGCGACGGCGGCGGCTTCCTCGATGTGTCCGACCCCGAGGACGCGCATCAGGCCTCGGGAGCCGTTGATGCGGTTTGCGACGCCGCTGGGGGTGAGGTGGAGTACGCGAGCTATCTCGCCGTGGTCGCGCAGCCCGCCTCCCAGGAGTTGGAGGACGTTGTACTGGCCGTCTGTCAGATCGTTGATGCGGCCGATCGCGTCATTGATCTGGTCGGGGGTCAGGTTCCGCGGGGCGTTTCTGCGGGCGCTTCTGCGGCCGGTGGACCGCGAAGCCGTGGGGCGGGTGGCCTGTCGGCGAGCTGGGCGGCTGCCGTCGGATGGTGCGGGGCGGTGGTGGGTCTCCTCGCGGGCGGGGTTGTTGCCTGACACGTCGGGGAGGTGGAGAGCGGGGGCGATGTTCTGGTTGTCCGCGTCGGAAACCGGAGAACCGCTTCGGTTGTCGGGAGCATCGGGCAGGAAGCCGTCTTCAGCCCGGTGCTCTCCACCGCTGGAATCAGCCGGGAAGTAGCGGTCACCATGCGGCTGGCCCCCTGCGTAGGGCGGGTTTTCGGCCTCCTGGTGCGCGTCCTCGGCAGATTCGAGGGGGAATTCGCCGTCGAGGTGGCCGTCGGCTTCCAGCTGATCGAGGAGCTCGTCGAGTGCGTCGGGCTGCTGCGGACTGGTCCAGGAGGGGTCGGGGGTGAGTCCGGCCGCACGTGCCTGTCGGACGAGTTCGGCATGCGCGTTCCTGCCTTGGCTCTGGATGCCCAGGCTCGCGTGGATCTCCCGCAGGCGGAGGCTGACGTTGCCGAGCGACCGACCGGTCAGCCGGGCGATCTCCGGCCGCGAATTTCCCTGGCCGGCCAGGGCGGCGATGGTGCGTTCCAGGCCGGTGAGGTCGGTGACGGAAACGGGCCCGGAACGGCTCTCAGCGAGGTGGGCGGGGTCAGGTGTCAGACCGGCGTTGAGGGCCTGCTGTTCCAACTCGGCCTGGCTGTGCACGTCGAGGATGTCGAGGAGATAGCGAAGCCGGGTGTCCGTAGAGCGCACGTTTCGGCCGGTCATCCTGGCGATGTCCGGCCGTGAAATCCCCTGGCTGGCCAGGGCGGCGATGGTGCGGTCCAGGCCGGTCAGGTCGGTGACGGAAACGGGTCCCGAGGGGCTCTCCGTGACGTGGGCGGGGTCCGGGGTGAGTTCGGCGGCCTGGGCGAGCCGTGCCAGTTCGGATCGGTGCTGACCTGCGGCCCCACCCACCCGCAGATCAGAGTAGATGGCCTGCAAGCGGGCGGCGATCGTGTTCGGGTTCATGCCGAGCCGCCGGACGATATCCCGGTTGGCGTGCCCCTGGCCGATCATGGCGGCGATGGTGCGGTCCACGCCGGTGAGGTCGGTGACGGAGGCCGAGGCTGGTGCTGCGGGGGTGTCGGTGAGGTAGGCGGGCTCTACTGTGATGTTGGCGGCGTAGGCGCTTTCCCCGAGCTGGCGGCGGCCGGTGATCTCCAACGCGCTGTAGATCCCGGTCAGGCGCCTCCCGATCGTGACCGGCCGTGTTCCGGTCTGATCGGCGATATCCCGACTGGTTCGTCCCTGGCTGACCAGGGCGGCGATGGTGCGGTCCATGCCGGTGAGGTCGGTGACCGGAATCGGAGTGGAGCGCGTGTCGGTGAAGTCGGGGGTGAGGCCGGTGGCGCGCGCCATGTCGGCGAGTTGGCGCATGTCGTCGGCGCCCAGCGTGCGGGCGATGCTGTTGAGGCGCGCCGTCACCGCAAACAGCGGCGTGCTGAGTCGGGCGCCGATGTCGCGGATGGTCATGCCCTGACCGAGGAGGGCGGCGATGTTGCGGTGCAGGCCGGTGAGATCGGCGACGGAGGTGCCAGCCGAGGACTCGTCCTGCCCGCCGGAGTGGGGGGCGGGCGCGTCGGGGAGGTTCTCCGGGTCGCCGGTGTGGGCGGGGAAGGCCTGGGGTTGGGCGTACTGGGCTGCGTGCTGGTCGATGTCGGCCAGGGTGTAGCCGTAGTCGAGGCCGGTGGTGATGTTGTCGATGGTGCGGGTGGCTTTGGTGTCCTTGCCGTGGTCGGACAGGGTGTTGAAGTCGGGGTGCGTCGGCGGGTTGCCGGCCCAGGGGTCGTCGGGGTCGGGGGTGGCCGGGGCGGTCGGCTCCGGGGTGGAGGCCGGGGTGTCGTAGAGGCTGTCGGCGGGATCGCCCGAGTCGCCCGGCGACGCCGTGCTTTCGTCGTCGGCCGAGGTCTGCTGGTCAGCGCGGCGTCCGGGGACGGAGTTGAGCGCGTTTCTGAAGAAGTCGTCCAATCGGCCGCCGGGCCGCGACTCGCCCGCCCCGGCCGCGGCGCGCGTGTGGCCGCCGGTCGATCCGCTCGCCGGGCCGCGGCCGCCGGAAGGCGTGCCGCCGCCGGAGCCCGCCGGGGCGCCGCGGCCGCCCCTCGGGTCGCCGGTGGTGTCGGTGTTGCCCATACCCGACCCGGTTCCGGCTCCAGAGCCGGAACCGCCGGGATCGTTCGGCGGGTCGCCGCCCCTGCTTCCGGGCGGCGGCGCCGTCGTCGTGTGCCGGTTCCCCTGCCGCTGGGCCTGCTCCTGGGCGTTGCGCGCCGCGTCCACCGCCGTCGTGCGGTCCTCCAGCCACTGGTCCGCGGCCCGGCGGTACTGCGCGGCCAACCTCTCGACCTTGCTGTCGAGCCGCTGGTAGGCCGGGTCGTCGGTGGGATCGGCGTGACGGGACTCAGCTTCCAGCGCGGCGGTCCAGACTTCGCGCCGCGCGTCCAGGTACTCCTTCTCCACCTCGTGGAGCCGCTGCTGCGATTCGGCCATCCGGCTGATCGCCGGAGCGATCCGCCTGCTGCCGTCCCCGGTCAGCACACCCAGCGCCTCGGCGTCGACCTGCGGCACCCAGGCGAGCATCCGGTTGCGCGTCTCGCCGATGAAGGTGCCGTTGCGGCCGTGCGCCGCGACCGCCCATGTGGTGGGCACCTCCACCAGGTAGAGCGGGCCGTCGGTGATGTGCTGGATCTCCTCGGGCGGCGGTGGTGCCTGGGTGCGGGTGTCGGAACCGCTGGTGGTCAGCGCCCGGCTGCCGTCCGCGGAGTAGTACTGCGTCGAGGTGGGGTCGCTGACGGTGCCGGCACCGGCGAATCCGAGCGTGTTGGAGGTGCTGGTGCTCTGCCCCTGCGTCCGGCTCTGCGACAGGCCCTCGTTGCGGGAGTCGTGCACGGTGCCGGTCGGCGCGACGTCGACGATCCGGGATCGGGAGAAGTCCTGGGCCGCCTTGAGCCCCCAGTCGGTCTTGCCGATCGGATCGAACTGGAAGCCGGTGCGCTCGTCGGCGTTGAGGAAGTGCGTGTTCAGCGCGATCCGGTTGAGTTCCTGGCGGAAGGCGTTGGAGCGCGGGTTCAGCCCCAGCTTGTCGGTGAGGTACTGCTCGGCGTCGGCCACGACAGAGTCGCTGACGTAGCCGTGCTCGGGCACCGAACCCTTCGGCGGGGTCCAGCCGCGGGCGCGTGCGGCGACGACGTAGGCCTGGCTGAGGACACCCCCGGAGTCGTTCACGGATACGGGCAGTACTCGGGAGGCGCCGCGCGGCGTGCTGCCCTCGCCCGTGGATGGTGACCAGTCCGCCAGTGCCGCCGCGGCGGACTCCGCCTGCGAGCTGTCGACGTGGCCGGCCAGCGGCGGCGGGGTGGTGTCCGGCCCGGAGCTGGGGCTGTCCAGGTAGGGGGCGGGGTAGAGCCGGTGCTCCGTGCCGCTGCCGGCGCGGGAGGTGATCGGGGTGCTGACGTCCTGGCTGTACAGGCGCTGGGCGTGGCTGTCGACGAAGTCCAGCGACAGGGTCAGGTCGCTGTCGGCGCCCACACGGGCGAACGGTGTGGTGAAAGCGATCTGCACGGTCCGGGTTTCGGGCCGGGACGTGGTGGTGCCGTCGCTGTGCGACGCCGACACGGTCGTGTCGTGCGGGACGGCGCCGTAGGACATCACGGCCTTGGACGACGGGTCGTCGCGGTGCTTGTCGCTGTCGGGGTTGGTGGCGGTGTTGGGCACCATCGGCCCGAATCCGCCGAATCCGCCGCTGCGCGCGCCGCCGCGTGCCTCGCTCTCGGAGCGGGTGACGTTCCAGGTGCGCTGCTCGCGGTACTCGGTGCCGCCGCCCAGGTAGTCGGGGCCCTCGGGCGGTGCTGTGCGGTCGAGGTTGACGTGCACGACCGCGGGCACCGCGGACCGCCTGATCCGCCACGGGTCGGTCGAGCGGACCTTAACCGGGATCGGCACGTCGGAGTTGGGGGTCTTGCCCAAGTGCGAGGTCAGGCTGTCGCGCAGCCTGTTCCTGCTGCCCCGGGTGAGTTCCAGGTTGCGGGCGTGGAGCCGGGTGTCCAGGTCGGCCAGCACGGCCTCGGGGTCGGCCGTTTTCAGGCTGGTCCCGGCGTCGCCGAGCCCTGGCCGCACCTGCAGCGGAGTGTCCGGCTTCGGGACCTCCCGGGTAGTCAGCACGGGCCTGCCGCTCGGCGTCACCCACCTGTCGTGGACCAGATCGCCGGTCAGCGCGTCCCACCCGTGCATGAAACCGGCGAAGAGATCGTCGTAGTACACCTCCCAGCCCGCGTAGGTCGGCGACTTGTAGAAGGTGACAACGGTGCCCCACTGGTGCGCGAACTCGGCGGCCTGGCGGATCAGCCCGGAGCCCTCGATCAGGTACGACGAGTCCGCCTTGTGGATGAAGCTGCTCTTCACCCCGTAGTTGGTGCTCGTCGACTCGCCCGTCGACGAGAGCATCTGCGACTTCGACACCGCCGGGCCGGAGAACAGCGTGGGGTTGCTCGCGTCGCCGCGCTGGGAGTTGGGATCGTGGTCGGCGCTGTTGGTGTTGACGGCCGGCAGGTGCGTGGCGCCCGAGGACTCCGTCCAGGTCACGCTCGTTCCGGTGTTCGCGGTGGGCTGCGTGGTGCCTTCGATGATGACGGAGCCCTGGGTCGGGATGACCTTGACCGACGCGATCTCGCCCTGGGTGCGGACGGTGGGGCGGACGACGTTGGGTGACAGCACCCCGCCGGTGGACTCCTTGCGGGTGGTGAAGCCGTTGAACAGGTGGGCGGCCAAGTTCGGCTCTGACACCGCGTTCTCGGGGAACTGGCGTCCCGCCTCGTCCTGTGAGGTGGAGTAGTCCCACTTGCGCAGCAGGTCGTTGTGAAAACCGAAGCGGTTGTGGACGGTGAACCGGTCGGAGAACAGGTTGCGCTGGTGGTCGATGAGGCCGGGCTCGTCCGGGGTGTTCGCCCCGGTGTTGACACCCGTGATGAACAGGCCGGGCCTGTCGGCCCGCGCGTTGGGGGCGGGGCGGTTCGGGGCCGGGTCCGCGCCGGACGTCTGCGGCACGTCGGCGTAGAACGCGCGGGCCTCGGACTCGGTGAGTTGGCGGTGGCCGTGATCGTCGCGCTGCCCGGTCGCCAGCGGAACGTCCTGTACCTGGATCGAGTGCAGATTCGCCGGCCGGTCGGGCACCTGGGGCGTGGCCAGTTCCAGCTTGGCCCGGACCGGGTCGCCGAGCTGCTCCCCGCGGTTGCGCAGGAACTCGGCCCCCCGGTACTGGTCGGTGTCGTCGATCGTCGCGCGGAAGACGGCGTCGCTCGTCCACACGTCGGACTTGCCGCCGAACATCATGGTCGCGCTGGTGGTCTCCGATATCCCCCCGCCCTGGTCGGAGTTGGAGGAGCGGCTGACCCCGGTCTGCAGGTGCTGGACGAATCCGTAGCCCGTGCGGGCCCCGGCGGCGTCGGACTCGCCGAGTGACGCGAGCGTGCCCACCATCCGCAGGTTCACGGTGTTGGTGTTGCCCGACCCGGTGCTGTGGCCGCGCTGGGAGGTGCCGGTGATGGCGACCCCGGTGCTGCGGTCGGTCTCACCGGTGTACTGCAGCCGGCCGATGTCCGCGAACAGTCGCACGGTGACGACGTTGGGGCGCAGCAGGTTCTGCCAACTGCTGAAGCGCTTGAGCGCGCCCCCCTCGAACCCGGCGGTCTCGCGCAGGTGCACCGGCACCCCGTTGCGCTGGAACTCCGAGAGGTGGCCCCCCAGGTAGGCCGTACGCACCGCGTCGCGGATCCGCCGGGCGTTCTCGATGGCGGCGGAGTCGTAGTCGCGGCGGAACGGGCGGTGCTCGCGCCACGACCCCCACCGGCCGTTGCTGTCGGGACGGTGCGCGAAGTCCTCGCCGCTCCGCCCGATGTCGGGCACGACCATGCCCGGGAACCTCTCGGCGACCGCCCTGATCAGGTTGCTCGCGTACCAGTCGGTGAACAGGGAGCCGGCGTCGGGTGTGGGCTGCGGCGCGCCGTCGCCATGCGGCGCGGTGCCGGGGTCGAAGTAGGGCTTGCCGTCCGACCAGCCGATGCCCGACGGCATGGCGAACCCGAGGTTGGCCGGGTGGTCTCCCCGCAGGTGGGGGAAGGGAGGGGTTTTCCCGGCGTCGGCGAGCGGTGGGGCGGTCGCCGTGGTGTCGGGCGCGGTCGGGTCGGCCGTCGCGAGCAGGCGGGCGTCCTCGTCGTTGAGCAGTTCCAGGGTCGTTCCGGTGAACGTGTGGGTCTCGGAGTCGCCGTGGAACCGGGCGTGGAACGTGCGTTCGACCCGGTACAGGCTGACGCCCTCGGCGCCCCAGAACATCGGCGACAGGGTGCCGCTGTCGCCGGAGGTGTCGGAGTAGCGGCTCTGGTCCCGGCGGAACATGTACTCGATGACCGAGGGGGCCATGCGGAAGGGGCCGCCCACCGGTGAGACGTCCAGACCGAAGCCGGCGCCCAGTGCCCAGGCGGACTGCGTCGTCACCGTCTCCGAGGTACCGGACGACGTGTTGACGAGTGTGCTGAAGTCGAAGACCTTCGCCGGGTTCTGCACCTTCTCGTACGACGTCGGCGAGGACACCACCCGCATGGTGCGGGTGCCGCCTTCCACATCCACGAAGTCCATGTCGTGGAACTCGTTGGTCATGTTGGCGAGGTTCGCCTGCACGGTACTGCCGTCCTGCAGCCCCGCGAACGCCGCCTGGTTGCGCTGGTAGTTGCGCTCGAAGGACTTCTTGTGCAGCTTGTTGGGGCCCGGTGGTCGCGGCTGCAGGGCCGCGTGCGCGTCGTCCGGGTTCATCGGTGTCGTTTCCGGACGGGTCAGCACGGAGCGCGCCCAGTCCACGAAGCGGACACCGGGCTGGGACGTGGATCGGATCTCGCCGACCCCCAGCGGATGGCTGCGGTCCGCGGCCTTGACCCCGATACCCGGAACGCGGTTGCTGCCGGTGTCGAACGGGTCGGGCAGGCTGATCCGATCGGGGGAGTTCGTGTTCGGCAGGGCTGGGCCGCCGGGGATGCCGAGGGTGACATCGACCGTGCCGCTGGTCTGGATGGTGGGCCGGTTCGCGGGCGGCGTGATCGTCGCGCTGGACTGCAGGTCCGCCTGGTACGGCTCGGGCGCGCCCTTCATCTCCACGATGGTCGCGTTTCCAGCCGAACTGTTCGCTCTGTAGGCGTTCGAGCGGGTGCGGTAGCGCATCATGAACCGGAAGGTGCCGCGCCAGCCGAGGTTCGGGGGATCGGGGAGACCGCTCGCCGTGGGGCCGATGAGGAACGGGGTGACGAGGATGCCCAGCCCGAACGACTTTCCGCCGCCCCGGCCGCCCGCGTGGGAGGCGGCCTGGCTCGGCGCGCCGGCCGAGTCGGTGAGGTCGTGCGGTGACGGCCGCTGCGCCCGGGCGTCGGCACCCGGAGGCACGTGCCGGTACAGGGCGTCAGGGTCGATACGAAACGTCATCTGCCACTCCCCCCGGCCGCCGGGGTCGGGCACGCGGGTGCGGTAGCCCTCGGGCTGGAAGAACGGCCGCATGTCGCGCTGAGCCTGGCGCCGGGCGTCCTCGCGCAGGGCATCCCGTGCGGGGCCGTTCATGCGCGGGTGGTTGAGCATCGCGTCGATGTGCGGGTTCAGCGCCGCGGGGTCGACCGGGTGCGTGCCGAACCAGCTCGACCGGAACACGTGGCCGAGTTCGGCGGTCGGGGGCAGAGCGTCCTGCTCGTGCGTGTCGGCCTGATCCCGGGCCGTGTCGGCCTCCTGCCGGGCGCGGTCGGCCTGGGTCCGCGCGTCGCGCGCCTGCTGCTGCGCCTGGGCCGCGGCCTGCTCGGCCTGCTGCGCACTCCGCTCGGCGGACTCGGCGGTCGGCTGCCCGGAACGCGCGTCGCGGTCGTGCTGCTCGGCTTCGCTTCGGGCGGAGTCGGCCCGGTTCTGCGCCTGATCGGCCTGCCGCCACCGGTTCTCGGCGGCCTCCTGCTCGGTGCGTGCGGTTGCGAACGCTTCCTCGGCGGCCTCGTCCAGTTGGCGCGCCTCGCTGTCGGCGTTGTCGGCCCCCGAACGGAGTCGGTAGGCGTCCGCGGCTGCGGTGTCGCCCTGGGTGCGCTGGTTCTCGGCTTCACCGCGCAGCCGCCGCGACTCGGCACGCAGGTCCGCGGCGGTTCCCTCCAGCCTGGTGATCCGCTCGTCGGCGCGCTCGGCACTGTGGTTGTCCGCGCTTTCCGGTAGCGGTTCTTCGCTGCGCAGCGGTCCGGTCGCGCTCAACCGCAGGTCGGCGAGGTCGGTCTCGACCTGCTCCGCGCGCTCCTCCGCGCGATCGGCGTCGGCTTCGCGCCGGTCGGCCGCGGAGTAGGCGTCGGCCGCGTCACTCTCGCGGCTGTCGGCGTCGTAGCGCAGGCCGGAGGCCCGGTCCCGGAACTCCTGGGCCGTATCGGCCTGCTCCTGGCCGAGGGCGTCGGCTGCCTCGGCCGCCTGGTGGTGCTCGTCGCCTTGCGCCCGCGCCTCGTCGGCGGTCTGGCTCAGCTCGTCGGCCTGCTGGAATCCGGCTTCGGCCTGCGTCCGGGCGCTGTCGACGTTCTCCTGCGCGGTGTCGGCGCGGGTGCGCAGGTCCTCGGCGCGCCGGGTCAGCGGGCGAGCGCCGTCGGACGCCTGGTTCGCCCGGTTGTTCAGCGCGTCGGCGTAGCCGTCCAGGTTGTCGGCGTGCTCCCGGGACGCGTCGGCCTCAATCTGGGTCGGCCGCCGACCGGCGGTCACTGCGGGAGCCTCCGTCGTCGGCCGCGGGGGAGGAGCAGGCAGCGGCGTGCGGGTCGGGGTGCTTGCGCTCGTGCTCCGGCCGCTGACGCCGGGTGCGCTGGTGGATGCGGAAACGGTGTCGGGGCCCGCTGCCTGCTCGCGTGTGCTGCTCGCGCCGGTGGTGCTGCTGACGACCGGGGTTGGGCTGTGGGCGCCAACGTCTCCGGGGCCGCTGATCGGGTCGGAGACGACGCCCGGGGGTGCGCCGGTCGATACCGGGCCGGAGGCGGGGTCGGGCGCGTTGTCGGGCTGCGGGGTGTCCGCGGTCGCGCGGGACTCGTCCTGGCCGGTGCCGCCGTCGCGGACATCGTCGCCGGAGTCGTCCAGGCCGTTGGGGTCGTCGTAGAGGGGGTCGTGACCGCGCTGGACGGGTGGCTGGTAGGCGGGCGCGTCGGCGGTGGTGATCTCGGCGGCCGGCGCGGTCGGAACCGCGGCGGACGGTGCGGCGGGGTAGGTCTTGTCGATCGATTCGTAGGGGGCGGCGGACTGCTCGGCGATGCGGTTGAGGTCGGCGATCTGCCGGATCAGTGCGAAAGCGGCCGCCGCCGCGGTCTGCACCGCTGCGGCAGTCTGCACAGCGGCAGCAGCCGCCTGGAGGGCGGCGGCCTGGGCGGCGAGTTCGCCGAGCCCGGGCAGCGGTGCCGGTGCCTTCTCCGCAACCGGGTGCGGCCCGAACGTCGGCGTCGCGGGGGAGCCGTCGAACGAGGTGTCCCGCGACCCCTGCCCGTCCTGGAGGGGGCTTTCGCCGTCGTAGAGGCTGTCGGTGTCGGTCCGGCCGTCCTGTGCGCTTTCCTGCGATGTGCCGGGCGCTCCCCGTTGCCGGGTGCTGCCGGAGGGTCCGCGCCCCGCTGAGGACGCGTCCCCGCCGCGCCCGCCTCCGCTGCGTCCGCCGCCGGTCCCGGGAGCCGGTCCGTCGTCGTCGGAGTCGAATCCTCCACCGCGGTGGTGGCCGTGGTCGTCGTTGCCGGGCTCGGAGCCGGAGTCGCTTTCGCCGTCACTCTCGCCGTCGTCGTCGCTGATCGTGATGACAGGGACGTCGCGGATCGTAGGGACCGGACCACTGACGATTTCCGCAGCGCGCGCGACCGCTGCGGCCTGTTCGCGGCTGGCCACTCCCAGTTTACGGACGACGTCCCTGCTGAGACCGCCGACGGTTGACATGTTGCCCCCGCGCCTCAACACGAGCTCGCGCCTGGACCGCAGCCCCTCCCTCAGATAGCCGAGGACCTCGTACTGGGAATCGTTCAACCCGTTGATCCTGTCGACCGCCTGCTCGATGAGATCGCGGGGCATGTTCGGGGCGGGGTTCTCCGCGTGTCGGACCCGGTAGGCGACGGCGGGGGCCTGGCTGGGACTGTGCAAGCCGAGGATGCGCACGATCTCATTGATGTGGGTGGAGACCGTGCTGGTGTGTATGCCGGTTCGTTGGGCAACCTGGTTGTCGTCGAGCCCGGGCTCCAGGTTGCGCAGGACCTGGTACTGGTCGTCGCCGAGTTCGCGGACGCGTTGCAGCGCGGGGACCATCTGTTCGGGTGGCAGGGCTTCAGCCGCGGGCCGCACCGCCTGCTCGGCAACTCGCCCTTCGAGGTTGGGGCCCGACTCGCCCATCCCGCCTTGGCGGACCATGTAGGCCGCCTCATCGGTGGTGTTCACACCCATCGCGTTTGCCAGTTGCCGGGCGTGATAAGTCGCGTAGCCGACAGATACCTGGAGGGTGGCGCTGATCTCGCGGAAGTTCAGACCGCCTGCATGGAGAGCGAGGGCGCTGCGTCCGATGTCGTCCAGGGGAGTCTCCCTGAAGCGGGTGAGCGCTTGCGCCCTCTGCTCGGGCGACAGCCGCCCCACACGGACAGCGGCGACTGCCTCACTGGGGATACGCAGGCCCATGGCCCGCGCACGGTGTCCGGCTGCGGTTCTCGCCTGGCCGCGGGTGATGCCGAGGCGGGTGTGGACCTGGTTGTACCTCAGACCATCCGCGAGAAGCTCGATGATCTGAGGGCCGAAGTCCTCGCGAGCGGCTTGGCTGAGGTGGCTGCGTGCCGGGGCGACCTGCTCGGGGCGCGGTCCGCCACCGTCGCGGTCGGGTTGTGCGGCGGGTTCGCTGCTCTGCTGGTGTGGTGCGTCCGGCAGGACTTCGGGATCGCCGGTGGTGTGCTGTTCTGCCGGGTGGTGTAGGGGCGAGTCGCCTGTGTCCGCCATGAAGTCGAAGTTGAAGGCTTCGTCATCGGGGATGTCCGGCAGGGCGGCGAAGGGGTCTTCGTCGTCGTAGTCCGCGGCGAGGCCGTGGTCGCGGAAGCCGGGTCCGTTCGGAGGTGCGGCTGATCCGTCCTCGTTGGTGAGGGCTGAGGCTTGGGCGGCGGGTTGGCCGGCGACAGGGCCATAGGCCAGTCCGGCTTCGCGGGCGATGTCGGCCGCGTTGGTGGGTGTCCCCACCTCCAGGGTGCGGACGAGATCGAGGACGTGTGCGGCGGTGGTTTCAGAGGGAAGGCCGAACTGGTCGGCGATCTGGTCGATGGTGTAGTCGGTACCCAGGCGTGCCAGGAGGTCGCGCTGTCCCCCGTTCAGGTCGGCGATGTGGTCGATGGCCCGTGCCCGGCGCTGGTCGCTCAGTCCCTCGAGGGCGGCGAAGGTGTCGGCACGGGTGATGGTGCGGGCGAGTGCGAACGTGTCGGTATCGTGCGCGCCCAACGTGTCGCGGATCCGGTCGAGGCGGGCCTGGACCGTCCGCTCCTGCAGGCCGAGCTTCTGGGCGATCCGTGCCACGTCCGCCCCCTCGGTCATGAGGCGGAAGACGTCGAACTGACGCGCGGCCAGTCGGGTGATGTTGTCGAGAGCGCGGAGGGTGTGCCCGGGTCGCGGGGCCGCGTTGTCGCGGCCGGGTCGGGCGGCCGGGGCCTGGTGGCGGTTGCCGGGTGTGTCGGGCAGGTTCTCGGGGTCCCCGGTGAAGGCGGGGAAGGCCCTCGGCTGCGCGTAGTCGGCGGCGTATTGCTCGATGTCGTCGGAGGTATAGCCGTAGGCGAGGTCGGGGACGGTGTGGGGCGTCTTGGCGTCCTTGCCCAAGCCGGACAGGGCGCTGAAGTCGGGGTGCACCGGCGGGTTGCCGCTCCACGGGTCGGCCGGGTCGCTGTCCCGCGGCGCGGCTTCGTCCCGGGCTGGGCCCTCGTCCTGGTCGTAGAGGCCGCCGTCGCTGTCCGCGGAGTCGTCGTCCTGCGGCGGGCCCGCGGCCGGGTCCGGTGCACTGTTGCCGCGGGTGTGTGCGCCGTCGGGAGAGAAGATGCTGTCGTAGGACGGTGGAGCGTCCGCGTCGTGCTGGTCGTCTGGGCCGCGTTCGCGGGAGAAGCCGCTGCCGCCCGGGGCATCCCGGCCTCCGTGGGAGGAGTCGCCGTTTCTGGGGCCGCGGGAGGAGCCGGTGGCGTCCGCGGTGTCGGCGGAAGGGGTTTCGGTCGTGATCGCGTCGGCGAAGAAGTGCCATTGCCGGTTGACGTACACGGCGTCGTTCAGTCGGTAGTCGAGCCCGTGCGGCAGCAACAGGCCGTCGTTGGTGGACGCCGCCACGCTCGGCACCCAGGCGGCGGGCGTACCCTGCGACACCCGCAGGTGAACGACGGCCAATGACGGGTCGCGGCTCTCCGGTTCGCCGAGCAGGCCCCAGGTGTAGGCGTCATGGTGGTAGTCGAGGCCGCCCTCCATGGCCTCGCGAAGGCCTTCGGGGCGTGTCTGAGTGGTGACGACGACGTCTTCGGGAACCGGGCTGCGGTTCATGGCCTGGTCGATGTTGTCGACGACCGCCCGGGTGTTGGCGGTCCACGGGCCGTTGTCGCGGAAGAGTGCGTTGAACCGCTGGGGGGAGTACACGTAGGTCCGCAGCGAATCGCGTTGCGGCGCGGATACGTCGCTGCTGCCGTCGTTCCAGACGGAGTTGCCGTAGTCGGTGGCCTCGGCGGGGTCCGAGAAGGTGCGGGCCCCGCTGGAGTGCTGCTCGCGGGCCTGCCGGAATCGCTGGTCGGCGCTCTCGCCGGGGCGGGAGCCGGTCGGTTGCCCGACCTGGCGCTGGGCGTCCCCGAAGTCCAGGGCGGCGACGGCGTTCAAGGAGGCGAAGTTGTTGCCGTTGTCCGGGGAGAAGGAAAGGGGCCCGAAGACCGAGGGCTCGTTGGAGAAGCCCGGGCGGGCGGTATCGGTATAGGTCGGTAGGGATTCCTGGAACCGCGGGGGCAGCGCGTGCTGGGGGTCGAGGAACCGGTTGGCGCGTGCCTGTCCCTGGTTGTAGGCGGTGTAGGAAGGCAGATCCTCACGCGGGCCGGATTCGGGGGCCTGGTTGGGTGCGGCCTGGCCGATGAGGGTGTCTTCGTCCAGGCCGGTGCCGTAGTTGGGGAAGGTGTCCTGGTCGGGGGTGGTGTTGGTGGTCGGGGGTGGGATATCGGCGAGTTGGTCGGCGTTGGCGGCGATGAGGGTGTCTTCGTCCAGGCCGGTGCCGTAGTTGGCGACGGTCTCCTGACCGGGGTTGTACTGCCTGTGGCTGGGGGCGGGGAATTCAGGCTGTTCCACGTAGGCAGGGGGCCCCGGTTCAGCGTCGTGGGCAGGGGGGTGAGCCTGGTCTTCGTCGCCGGCGCCGTCGAGCCCCGGCTCAGCGGCGTAGGCGGCGCCCTCGGCCTGGCTGGAGGTGGAGGTCCGCGCCTCTGGGCCGGAATAGCGTGGCGGAGCCCCGGCAGGGGGAGCGGGTGTGGGAGCGCTTGCTTCCTCTTGGTTTTCGCTGTTGGCCGCTCTGGCGCCACGCAGCCGGTCACGTACTCTGCGGATGCGGTCGCGCCATTGGACGTAGACGGTCTGGTCGGTGTCGGGGTTGGCTGGTGCGTGGTCGCCTGTGGGGGGGAAGAGGTTGTTGAGGGTGGGGCGGTGGTCGGTGAGGTCGGCGATGATTTCGTCGAGCGTGCGGGGACCGGCCTTGCTCGATTTGGGGGCGATGAGCGAGCTGAGGTCGGGTGTGGTCGGCGGGTTGCCGTCCCAGGGGTCGGTGGGGTCGCCGTTGCGGGACGGGCTTTCGGCGTAGGTGGGACTGTCGTCGCTGTCGTACAGGTCGCCGAGGTCGTCGGTGGGGGATCGCCTGTCCCGGGCGCTGTCCTGTGCGCCGCCGGGGTTCTGGGGCTGTCGGGTACTGCTGGTGGGTGCGCGTCCGCCCGGTTCGGATGTGCCTCCGTTGCGTCCGCCGCCGCTGCCAGGGGCCGGTGCATCGTCGTCCTCGTGATCCGGCGCGTGGGCATCGGCGGCTTGCCGGATCTCCTCCGCGATGTCTTGCGCCAGGTCGGCTTCGTTGCGAGCCAGGACAGCCTGCTGTGTGCGTTCGGTCGCCTCCACCCTCGCCTGGGTGAGTGCGAAAGGGGCCGAACTGTCGATGTGTCTGCCGAGGGCGAGGGTCGCGTGTAGGAGATCGTCGCCATCTTGGGGTGCAACGGGGTCGTTTTCGGTGGTGTCGGGGTTGGTGGGGCGGGAGAGGGTTGATCCGGCGAAGTCGGTGCCGGCGTAGGGGTCGTTTTCGGTGGTGTCGGGGTTGGTGGGGCGGGAGAGGGTTGATCCGGCGAAGTCGGTGCCGGCGTAGGGGTCGTTTTCGGTGGTCGTCTGGCGCGCGGGGTCGACATCCGCGTCCGAAAGGAGGGCGGTTTCGGCCCCTTCGGAGTGCGCAACCGTTCCCGGATGATCATGGATTTGTACAACGCGGGCGCGTGTAGCAGCGGCTTCGGCTTCCAGTTCTCGGGCACGCTCCTGCAATTGCTGGGCGTGGTTCTCCGCGTTTTCGGCGTTGAGTTGCCGTCTCCTGTAGCGTTCCCGGGTCGAGCGCGCAGCATTGCCGGCGTGTGCCGGAGTGTCCGGATCGAACTCGACGGCGCTGGCTGGGAGGGCTGCTGGCCGGTCCTGTGCGCCGCGGGCACCGTGAGCGTTGCTCGGCTGGTCGGCTTCGGTCGCGGCGAGTTCGTCGCGAAGGGCGGCTGCCTCGTCTTCTGCGTCCTCGGCGACGCGCTGGGCCGCGGCCGCGCGTTCTTGCGACTGCTGTGCCGCGGCCCGGAAATCGTTGAGGGCGCGTTGCAACCGGGATGCGGCTTGCTGGACAGCGGTCCGGCGGGCGCTGCCCTCGGACTGTCGGAGTTGCCGCTCTTCTGGGAGCAGCCGATCCAGGCGGTCGAGGAGCATGCGGATATTGGCGCCGGGATAGTGCTCGATCGAAAGGCCCAGGTAGTGGCTCGCTGCGTCTTGGTGCGCCTGCGCCTGGATTCGGAGACTGACCGGATGGTTGTCGTCATTGGGTTGAGTCCGGCCCGATTCCGCTGCGGTCTGGTTTTCGACGCGGCCGGCTTGCTTGTTCAGCCTGTGGGATTCCTCAAGCGATCTTTCCCGCAGGTAGTTGTAATAGCGGTATTCGGCCGTGTTCGCCATGGCATCAGGGTTTTGGAGTAGTTCCCTGATGGTGGTGTGGATATTGTTTCTGAGGTTGCGTATCTCCCGTCGGAGGTTCAGCGTTTCGGTGTCGCTTTCCCAGGCGCTGTCGATGGCCCGCTGAATGACGCGCAGTTCGTTTGCGTCGCCCGCGGCTTCATCGCGCAGGTGTTGGGCAAGGGCTGCGGCCTGCTCGGCCGTCTCTTCGGCCTGTGCGAGCGTTTCGGCGACGTCGGTCGTCGGCTGGCGGGATTCCGCGGTGCGGGGTTGGTCGTCCGCGCCCGGGTCAGGTGCTGTGTGCTCGGGCTGGTCGCGCCATTGGACGAAGGCGGTCTGGTCGGAGTCGGAGTCGTCGAAGACCGGCTGATCGGAGATCGGCGGCTCTTCCTCGGAGACGTCGTGTGGCGGCGGCGATACTTGCTCGCTGGAGGCGCGGATGGTTTCCCCGCCGCTGGTCCGGGGCGTCTCGGAAGCGTATGGAGGCTCTCCGGCACCTCCTGTGGCCTCTGTCGCGTGCCGGGTGGTGCTGCCGACGGGTGCGTCGCCGGCGGCGCCGGAAGTGGGGCCTGAGGTGCCGCCCGCGTTTCGGGTGTTGCTCTGGTTGTTGTTTCCGCTGGTGTTGGTGCCGCCGGTGCTGTTGGTGGGGCCGCTGCCGGTGGGGGTTCCGTTTGCTGTCGTGTTGGTGGCGGGTCCGGTGCCGATTGGAC
>NZ_JAVREK010000027.1:0-94933 GCF_031845375.1 Streptomonospora wellingtoniae | reverse complement strand
CTTGGGGTGTTCAGCGGATGCGCCGTCCGCTCCGCTCGCTCGTCGCCTCTCCAACGTGGTGTTGTCTTGGAGGGTTCGGCTTCTCGCTCTGCTGCGCGGACGCCGGGTGTCGCCTTCGGAGGCGCCGTCGTCCACTCCGCTCGCTCGTCGCCTCTCCAACGTGGTGTTGTCTTGGAGGGTTCGGCTTCTCGCTCTGCTGCGCGGACGCCGGGTGTCGCCTTCGGAGGCGCCGCCGTCCACTCCGCTCGCTCGTCGCCTCTCCAACGTGGTGTTGTCTTGGAGGGTTCGGCTTCTCGCTCTGCTGCGCGGACGCCGGGTGTCGCCTTCGGAGGCGCCGCCGTCCACTCCGCTCGCTCGTCGCCTCTCCAACTCTGTGAACACCTGCTCCGCCGCCGCTACCCCCTCCATGCTCGCGTGGAACCGCGAGCCCACCTCGCGCAGCGGCAGGTACGCCTCCGGCGCGAGGATCAGCACGAGCAGCGCGGTCTGGTAGTCGAGCATGCCGTACATCAGCCGGATACCGATCTCGACCGCCACGAGGGCCACAGCCAGGGTCGAGAGCAACTCCAGCACGAACGCCGACAGGAAGGCCACGCGCAGCGTGGCCATGGTGGTGCGCCGGTGCTCGTCGGTGATCCGGCGGATGATGGCGGCCTGCGCTTTGGCTCGGCGGAAGATCGCCAGGGTCGGCAACCCTTCCACCACGTCCAGGAAGTGGCCGCCGAGCCGGTTGAGCAGCTGCCACTGCCGACGGGTGCGCGCCTGCGTGTGCATACCGACCAGGGCCATGAACAACGGGATCAGCGGCAGCGTCACCGCGATGACGGCCGCCGAGATCCAGTCCGCACTCGCCACGACGACGAGGACGGCGACGGGGACGAGCGCCGCCAGCGCCAGCTGCGGGAGATACCGGGCGAAGTAGTCGTCCAGCGCGTCGAGGCCACGTGTGGCGAGCGTGACCAGCTCACCGGCGCGTGGCGTGCCCGTCCCCGCGTCGGAACCGGTCTGCCCTGACAACCAGACCGCTTCCGCCCCCGAGCCCTGCGCGGGCTCCGGGGAGTCGTCGTCCTCACTGCCGTCGCGGGCGCCGTCCGCAACGGCGGTGCCGGTCACGTGCGCCACCAACCGCCGGCGCAGCTGCGACTTCGCCTTCGCCGCCGAACGCAGCGCCGCGGTCTCCGAGCCGTAGGCCATGGCCGCGCGGGCCACCGCCACGGCGGCGACCGCGCCGATCGCCCAGCCCAGGTCGGCCGCGCCCGCGTCCGACGCAGCACCCGTGATCACCCGCGCCAGCAGCCACGCCTGGACGAGGATCAGCCCGGTCACTGCGGCCCCGGTGACAACGGTGACGGCCAGGTGCACCCGCACGGCGCTCGCGGTGCGCACCAAGCGGGGATCGAGGGGCTTCATCGGCCACGTCCTCCCGGGTCGTCAGTCGCCGGTCGGGCGCGCCGCCGGCGGCGTCCCGCCGTCCGCCGCGCCACCCGGCGCCGTCGGGCCTTCCCCGGCGCCCGCGTGTGCCGGCTCCTGGCCACCATAGGCGGGGGCGGGGGCGATCTGCTCCCGGGTCACCCGTTTGCGGAAGACCCAGTAGCTCCACGCCTGGTAGGCCATGACGAGCGGCAGGAAGACCACCGCGACCCACGACAGGACGGTGAGCGTGTAGGGGGACGAAGACGCGTTGTCGACCGTCAGGTCGAAGGTCGCGCCGGTGGTCGAAGGCAGCACCGCCGGGTACAGCGAGCCGAACAGGGTCGCGGTCGCCGCGCCGATCGCGACGGCCGTCGCCGTGAACGACCAGCCCTCGCGCCCGTTCGCGGCCAGGAGCGCGCCGGCGGCCAGTGCCGCCGCGGCCGCGGCGGCGACCGGCAGCGTCCAGGCGGCGCCGTAGGAGTACTGCGTCCACGCCAGGAACACCGCGCCCGCCGGCACCGCTACCGCCGCCGAGCGGAGGGCGGCTGCGCGGGCGCGCACCCGCACCGGTCCGGAGGTCTTGAGGGTCAGGAACACCGCGCCGTGCAGGGTGAACAGCGACAGCGTGGTCAGGCCGCCCAGCAGCGCGTAGGGGGTGAGCAGGTCGGCGATCCCCGCGGTCACGATGCCGTCGGCGTCCATCGGCACTCCGCGCACGAGGTTGGCGAAGAACACGCCCCACAGAACCGCCGGCGCCGTGCTGCCGAAGACGATCGCGCGGTCCCACCAGGCCCGCCAGCGGTCGGTGTCGCCCTTGCCGCGGTACTCGAAGGCGACGCCGCGCGCGATCAGCGCCAGCAGCACGATCAGCAGCGGCAGGTAGAAGCCGCTGAAAGCCGAGGCGTACCAGGCGGGAAAAGCGGCGAACATCGCGCCGGCCGCGGTGATCAGCCACACCTCGTTGCCGTCCCAGACGGGGCCGATCGCGTTGATCATGACGCGCCGGTCGGTGTCGTCCCTGCCGACGAGGGGCAGCAGGATGCCCACGCCGAAGTCGAAGCCTTCGAGGACGAAGTAGCCGGTCCACAGGACCGCGATGGCGATGAACCAGATGTCGGGCAGTTCCATGGTCGTCGGCTCCTAGTAGACGAAGGCCGGAACGGGGGCTTCGGCGGTCTGCTCGTCCTCGTCGTCCCGGTCGGGCACCACGTGGGAGGGACCGGCCTTGATGTAGCGCCACAGCAGCCCCGCCTCGACCACCGCTAGCACGGCGTAGATCCCGGTGAAGGCCGCGAGCGAGAACGCGACGGTGCCCAGGCCGACACCGGGGGAGACGCTGGCGGCGGTGAGCAGTTCGCCGTGCACGGTCCAGGGCTGGCGGCCCATCTCGGTGAGGATCCAGCCCAGGATGTTGGCTGCCAGGGCGGCGGGCAGCGCGAGGACCGCCGCGTAGTAGAACCAGCGGGTCCGGGGCAGGCGCCGCCGCCGGGTCAGCCACAGGCCCAGCGCGGAGACGGCGACGCCGAACAGCCCGAGGCCGATCATCAGCCGGAACGACCAGTACAGGATGAAGACGTTGGGGACGTAGTTCCCTTCTCCGTAGGTCTGCTCGTACTGCTCTTGCAGGTCGTTCATGCCTTCGACGGTGCCGTCGATCTTTCCGGTGGCCAGGAAGCTGAGCACGTGCGGCACGTTGACGTCGACGACGTTGAGCCGCTCGTCGGTGTCGCCGACGGCGAAGGTCGAGAAGGAGGCGCCCTCCTCGGTCTCCCAGTGCGCCTCGGCCGCGGCCAGCTTCATCGGCTCATAGGCCGCCGCCAGCTTGGCCTGGTGGTCGCCGGAGTAGACCGCCAGCACCCCCGCGATCAGGGTGACGACCATGCCGGTCCGAAGCGTGGTCCGGAACAGTTCCCGCTCGCGGCCCACGGGGGTTTCGGCGCCGGGGGCCGCGTCCTCCCCGCCGGTGGCGACCGCTCCGCTCGGCCGGGAGGTCCAGAGCTTGTAGGCGCTGACCGCGGCGACGAACATCCCCGCGGTGATGAACGCGGCGGAGACCACGTGCAGGTAGGTGGACCAAGCCTGGGTGTTGCCCAGCACCGCCCAGATGTCGGTGAGTTGGGCGCGGCCGGTCTCCTCGTCGCGGGCGAAGCCGACCGGGTGCCGCATCCAGGCGTTGGCCGCGAGGATGAAGTAGGCCGACAGGTTGGTTCCGACGGCCGCGGCCCAGATGCAGGCCAGGTGGGCCCGGCGCGGCAGCCGGTCCCAGCCGAAGATCCACAGGCCGATGAACGTGGACTCCAGGAAGAACGCCAGCAGCGCCTCCATCGCCAGCGGGGCGCCGAAGACGTCGCCGACGAAGCGGGAGTACTCGCTCCAGTTCATCCCGAACTGGAACTCCTGCACGATGCCGGTGACCACGCCCATGGCGAAGTTGATCAGGAACAGTTTGCCGAAGAACTTCGTGGCCCGCAGGTACCGGTACTTGCCGGTGCGGTGCCAGGCGGTCTGCAGGGAGGCGACGATCACCGACAGCCCGATCGTCAGCGGCACGAACAGGAAGTGGTAGATGGTCGTGATGCCGAACTGCCACCGTGCGAGATCCAGAGCGTCCATGCCCGCCTCTCCGTGGGTCCGTAAATAGACGGCGCGTAGTACTACAAACTGTAGTGCTACGGGGCGTCGTAGGTCGACCGGGTTCGGAGAGGGACACGTCACCCGGACCCGCCGCAATGCGGGCGGGTCCGGGGATCGGGATGCGGGGGCGGGACCGCTGCCGCCGGCTGCTCCGCTGGTTACTCCGGCGCGACGCCGCGGTCGCGCAGCATGCGCTCCATCAGCTCGATCTCGCTCTTCTGGGCCTCGACCATGCCCTGTGCGAAGCCCACGACCATCTGCTCGCCGCCCAGGTCGGCCTCCGCCTGCGCCATGTCGACTCCGCCCTCGTGGTGGTCGATCATCAGCTGCAGGAAGAGGACCTCGGCCTCCTCGCCCTCGGCCGCGGCAAGCTCGTCCATCTCGGCTTCGGTGGCCATGCCCGCCATCAGCCCCGAGTCCTCACCGCCGCCACCGCCGGAGCCGCCGCCGTGTCGGCCGTGGCCCTCCATCCAGGCCATCGACGGCTGCGTGCCGCGTGCGGGCAGGCCCCACTCCACCAGCCAGCCCTGCATCCGGCCGATCTGCTCCTGCTGGGTGCGCAGGATGTCGGTGGCCAGGGTCCGCAGCACCCGGTCGTCGGCCTCCTCCAGCACGATCAGCGACATGTCCACGGCCTGTGAGTGGTGCACGCTCATGTCGCGCAGGAACCCCGCGTCGGCGGAGCTGTCGACGGGGTATGCGGGCCGTCCGAGCAGGTAGCCGCCGATCAGCGCGGCGGCGACCAGGGGGACGGCGATCAGCAGCGGCACCGTGCGCCGACGCCGGGCGGGGGCGGCCTCGTCGCCGCCCTGCGAGGTGTCTTCGTCCACGGTCTCTGTCATATGCTTTTCGCCACCTATGGGAACCTTTCCGGCGATACGCGCGTTCGCCAATGGCGCACCGTGCTTTGAGCGTAACGGTGCATGACGCGTGACCACCCATCCGGGAGAAGCACAGTGGCCAAAAACGCAGCCGAACGCCGCCGGAAGGCCGAGGAGCGGCGCCGACAGCGCGAGCGCGAGGAAAGGCGGTCGCGCATCGTGCGCCTCACCGCCTTCACGGGGGCCGGAGTGCTCTTCGCCGGACTCGTCGGGTTCGGGATCTGGGTCGCCTACGACCGCGGAGCGGGCGGGGGCGGCGCCGGCCAGGCGTCCGACATCGCGAACCTGCAGACCTTCGAGGGACTGACCAACCAGCACGTCACCGACCCCGTCGACTACAAGCAGACCCCTCCCGCCGGCGGCGACCACCACGCCGTCTGGCAGAACTGCGGAGTCTACGACGCGCCACTGTCCTCCATGAACGCGGTGCACTCACTGGAGCACGGCGCGGTCTGGATCACCTATTCCCCCGATCTGGCCGCGGGGAAGGTCGAGAAGCTGGAGTCCCTCTACAGCCAGGGCAGCTACGTCCTCGTCAGCCCTTACGACGAGAAGGAGATGCCCGCCCCGATCGTGGCCAGCGCCTGGGGCAACCGGATTGAGGCGAAGTCGCCCGACGACGAACGCATCACCCGGTTCCTGCGGGCCTTCGAGCGCAGTCCGGACGTGCCCGAGCCGGGCGCGGCCTGCACCGGAGGGCTCGACCTCACGGCGCAGGAGTTGGAGGAGGCCGGCGGCCTCGACGCGCTGACCGGCGGCATGCAGCGCTGACCGGCCGGATCCGGCCCCCGGGGCCGGACTCTGTCGATCTTGTAGCCATCGTGAAGGAAAACGATTTCCGGTGACGATGGCTACAAGATCGACGGTGCCGGGTGCAGTCGCGTGCGCGGCCGGCTCCCGACAGCCACTCGGTTCAGAGTTCGCCGGGAGGAAGCGCCGGTATCTCCTGCTTGATCAGGTTGCTCACTTTCACCAGGCCCTCGGCGGGCGCGCCGTAGGAGGCCGGAACCGTCATCTCGACGTAGGCCTCGCGCCCCACCGCGGTGAACAGCTCGGGGCGCTCCGCCGAGCCGGGCAGCCAGGCGATCTCGTTGACCACCGTGAGCTGGGAGTCGGGTCGCAGCCCGGCCGGGCTGCCCACGCCGCAGCGCAGCGCGATCGGCGGGTCGCCCCATGCCGTGGCGTAGGGGGTCTCGGGCCGGACACCGACCCGATCCTGGTCGAACAGGGTCTGGGGCAGGCGGTCCACGAGCGCGCGGCACATTTGCTCGGCCGCCGGTCCGGGCGTGGGGGCCGGCATCTCCACCGCGCCGGCCGAGCAGCTCGCGAGTACACCCGCTGCGCAGAGAGCGGCGGTCCCCGTCGCGGCACGTCGCATGTCTCGCCACCGGTCCCCGTCGTGTGCTGGACGATCCCTACAAGGCGACCCGTGCCCGGCCGCCTCCTTAGATGTTGACGATCGGGCAGGTCAGGGTGCGGGCGATGCCGTCGAGGCGCTGGATCCGCGCGACGACGAGGCGGCCCAGCGCATCGATGTCGCCAGCCTCGGCCCGCACGATCACATCGTAGGGGCCGGTCACGTCCTCGGCCTGGGTGACCCCGTCGATCGCGGCGATGTCGCGGGCGAGGTCGGCCGCCCGGCCCGCCTCGGTCTGGACCAACACGTACGCCTGCACCATGGAATCCTCCGTCTGCTCATCCCTCGCCCCGGCGGGGCCGGTCCCGCCGGCCGGTCCGATCCGCCGTCGTCTCGCGCTCGTGCGCCGCGCCGTCGGCCGGCCGAATCCGCCCGGAGCGCGGCCGACCGCGGCCGCGCCCGTCTGCCCAGCAGGGTCTAGACCACTGGTGCCGAGGCGTCACCGTACCCTGATAGCTGTGTGGAGCACCATTGGGGAACTGGGCGAATTCGGCGTGATCGAACGCGTGACGGCCAGATTCCCGCGAACAGCCGACGTAATCCTCGGTCCCGGCGATGATGCCGCAATCGTGACCGCCCCGGATCGGCGGGTCGTGGCCACGACCGATCTGCTGGTCGAGACCAGGCATTTCCGCCGCGAGTGGTCGTCGGCCGAGGACGTGGGGCGCAAGGCCGCCGCGCAGAACCTCGCCGACATCGCCGCCATGGGCGCGCGCCCGACCGCGCTGCTGGTCGGCCTCGCCGCGCCGCCCGATCTGCCCGTCGACTGGGCCGACGGCCTCGCCGAAGGACTGCGCGCCGAATGCGCCTTCGCCGGGGCGGCCGTGGTCGGCGGCGACACCGTCTCGGCCGGCGAGATCACCGTGGCAGTCACCGCTCTGGGCGACCTGCAGGGGCTGCCCGCCCTGCTCCGCGACGGCGCGCTACCGGGCGACGTCGTCGCCGTCACCGGGTTCCTCGGGCTGTCCTCGGTCGGCTACTCGCTGCTGGAGGCCGGGATCGCCGGAGCCGAGGACGCCGTGCGGGCGCTCGGCGAGCGGGCACGGCCGGGCGGCGCCCGCGCCGAGACCGCCGATGCGGTGGCCGCCGCGGCGGCCGGCGGGCCGGACGACGCACCCGGCTGGCTCGCCTGCCTGCGCGAGCACCGCAGGCCGCGCCCGCCCTACGCGCGCGGCCCCGAAGCCGTGCATCTCGGCGCGCGGGCGATGCTGGACGTCAGCGACGGGCTGGTGCAGGACCTCGGGCACATCGCGCGCGCCAGTGGTGTGGACGTGGACGTCGACTCCGCGGCGCTGGTGCCCGAGCCCGCGCTGAGCGAGGCGGTGGCGCTGCTGGACGGGTTGGGCCGCCCCGGGCGCCCGGCGGTGCAGCGCATGCTCTTCGGCGGCGAAGACCACGCCCTGGCCGCCGCGTTCCCGCCCGACACCGAACTGCCGCCGCAGTGGCGCCCCGTCGCGGCCGTGACGGCCCCCGGCGCCGGCGGGCCGCGTGTCACCGTCGACGGCGCCGACGCCGAGCCGCAGGGCTGGGAGCACTTCCGCTGACACGCCTCCGGCCAGTCGACCGTCGGGCTCGAAGCGCCCATTTGCCGACATGCATCTCTTCAGACAACGAATGGGGCAGAACCGGCGCACATTATGTCATCCGGCGCGGACGCCGGGTTAAGATGTCGGTTTCGAAGGCCAACTCACGCTAAGCTCTGCCTGTTTCTTCAGTCTGCACCGGAACGGGGTCACCGTGCGGCCACGTGGAAGGGACGACCGGTCCCGGGCGGATCCGCCGAAGCCGCGGCCGGACATCTCCGAGCGCATGCGAGCCGACCGCCGCGATCCGCTCGCCGAACGGCCCCCGAGAGGCGCCCACCGCTCCGAGCCCGCGGAAAAGGGCAAGGTGGCCGCCGTCGGCTACTTCCTCGGCAGCACCGTGCCGCGGAGGGTGCAGCCGCCGCGCCTGCTCAACGTGCTGCTGATCTCCGGAGTCACGCTCGCGCTCACACTCTTCGGCTACAGCACGACCCAGATCTACCTGCGCTTCAGCGAACCCCCCACGGCGCAGGAGAGCAACCCCTCCGTTCCCGGCACGAGCGAGCCGCTCGCGCCCGGCGGCGGCACCGCCGGGCCCGCCCCCGAGGCCTCCGCCGGTGCCGGGTCCCGTGCGGAGATGGTCAGCGTCGTCTCCTACGAGGCCGTCGAGTCCTCGGCCACCGGGTTCACCGGCGAGGTCACCGTCACCAACACCGGCTCCGCCGTCCTCGACGATTGGGAGCTCGCCCTGGAGTTCGCCGACGCCGAGGTCACCTCGGTATCGGACGCGGAGTGGCGGTCCACGGAGAACGGCATCGTCGCGAGCGAGCCCGCGGGTGCCGCCGGGCTGGGGCCGGGGGAGTCGGTGACCGTCAGCTTCACCGCCGAGGGGCAGGCGCAGAATCCGGTCTCCTGCTCGATCAACGCCAGCCCCTGCGACTGGGCCGGCGCCGACTCGGCACAGAACTGAGCCGGGCCAGCGGCCGCGCGTCTATGCGGCGGGGGAGTCCTTGCGGCGCACCGGGCTTTTCGACCGCCCCAGCGCACGCCGAAGAGCGCCACGGCGCGATGCCGTGGCGCTCATGGACGCCGTGGAGCGCGGAACGGGTCCGCGGTCAGCGATCGACCTTGCCGGCCTTGATGCAGGAGGTGCACACCTGCATGCGCTTGGGCGTGCCGCCCACGCGCGTGCGCACGGTCTGGATGTTGGGGTTCCAGCGGCGGCGGGTGCGGCGGTGCGAGTGGGAAACACTGTTACCGAACCCTGGTCCCTTGCCGCAGACGTCGCAGACGGAAGCCACGGTAACTCCATTCAAGCGCTCGGATCCGCACGCGCCCCGATACGGTGCGGGCAATCCGAGAGAGGTCTGATGAGCAGGCTGGCGCGGCGCACCAACCGTGGGAGCGTACACGACGACCTGCGCCGACTTCCAATCCGGAAGGAACACAGAACGCTGACCGCGCACGCGGGAGCGGGGTTGCCGGAGAGCAGGCCCCGGACCCGGATGCGAGCGGCACGGCCGGGGATCCGGCGCGGACGCCGCACGCCCGCCGACCACTATACCGGCTCGCCCCGCCCGCGGGGACCGCGCCGTCGCGCGCGGACGCCCGCCAACGTCGGCGCCGGGGTGTAGAAACGCACTAGCGTGCACATGGAGGTCGTCTGAGAACCGCCGTCGGCGAGGGGAGAGACCCGAGTGACCAGCTGGGACGAGCCGCTGCGGACATCCCTGGGCGCCGCCGCCGCGAAGAAGCTCGCCGGCGAGCTCGGCCTGCACACCGTCGGCGACCTGCTGCGCTATTACCCACGCCGCTACGCCACGCGCGGCGAGCTGACCGACCTGTCCTCGCTGGCCGAAGGGGAGCAGGTCACGGTCGTGGCCGAGGTCCACTCGGTGCACAAGCGCGACCTGCGCCGCGGCCCCGGCGGCAAGCCCCGCAGCCTGCTCGAGGCGGTCATCACCGACGGCACGGGGCGGCTCACCCTGGCCTTCTTCGCCAAGGTCGGCTACCACCAGCGCGAGCTCGCCACCGGGCGGCGGGGCATGTTCGCCGGCCGCGTCTCGACCTACCGCGGCAAGAAGCAGCTCGCCCACCCCGTCTACGAGATCCTGCCCGAGGACTCCGCCGACGACGGGCGCGCCCGCGAGTTCGCCGAGCGCCCCATCCCCGTTTACGCGGCGACCAAGGACCTGCCGTCGATGACCATCGCCCGGTGCGCGGGCCTGGTGCTCGACCAGATCGGCGACTCCTGGCCGGCCGACCCGCTGCCGTCGGATCTGCGCTCCCGGCACCGCCTGCTCGACCTGCGCGAGGCGCTGGAGCGCATCCACCGCCCCGCCGACTCCGAGGACATCCCCCGCGCCCGCATCCGCCTGAAGTGGGACGAGGCCTTCGTGCTCCAGGTCGCCCTGGCCCGGCGCCGCCGCGAGGCGGCCGAGGTCGCCGCCCGGCCCCGGCCGGGCCGCACCGGCGGTCTGCTCGGGGCCTTCGACGCGGCCCTGCCCTTCGACCTCACCGAGGGGCAGCGCGAGGTCGGCGCCGCCGTCGCCGAAGGGCTGTCGTCCACGCACCCCATGCACCGGCTGCTGCAGGGCGACGTCGGCGCGGGCAAGACGCTCGTCGCCCTGCGGGCCATGCTCCAGGTCGTCGACTCCGGCGGCCAGGCGGCCCTCCTCGCACCCACCGAGGTCCTGGCCCAGCAGCACCACCGCTCCATCACCGCGATGCTCGGCCCGCTCGCCCAGGCCGGCATGCTCGACGGCGCCGAGAACGCCACCCGGGTCGCCCTGCTCACGGGATCCCAGGGCGCAGCCGCCCGCCGCGAGGGCCTGCTCGACGCGGCGTCGGGCGCGGCGGGGATCGTCGTGGGCACCCACGCGCTGCTGCAGGAGCACGTCTCCTTCGCCGACCTCGGGTTCATCGTCGTCGACGAGCAGCACCGCTTCGGCGTCGAGCAGCGCGACGCCCTGCGCGAGAAGTCCGCGGAAGGGCGTCCGCACGTACTCGTGATGACCGCCACCCCCATTCCCCGCACCGTCGCCATGACCGTCTACGGCGATCTTGACACGGTGTCGCTGAATCAGCTGCCCGCCGGGCGCGCACCGGTGTCCACCCACGTCGTCCCGGCGCTGGAGAAACCCCGCTTCCTGGAGCGTGCCTGGCAGCGCGTCCGCGAGGAGGCCGCCGAGGGGCGCCAGACCTACGTCGTCTGCCCGCGCATCGGCGACGGCGACCAGGCCGGGGCCGAGGACCCGGCACCTGCCGACGGCGCCGAGGCGCCGGGCGGCGAGGCGCGCCGCCCGCCGCTGGCCGTGACCGAGGTCGCGAGCGAGCTCGCCGCCGGTCCGCTCGCCGGGCTTTGCGTCGAACCGCTGCACGGCCGCCTTTCGCCCGAGGACAAGGACGCCGCCATGCGCCGATTCGCCGAGGGGCGCACCGACGTGCTCGTGGCCACAACGGTGATCGAGGTCGGCGTGGACGTGCCCAACGCCACGGTCATGGTGATCACCGACGCCGACCGCTTCGGCGTCTCGCAGCTGCACCAACTCCGCGGCCGCGTGGGCCGGGGAGGGCTGCCCGGCCTGTGCCTGCTGGTCACCGAAGCCGAGGAGGGTTCGCCCGCACGTCAGCGCCTGGACGCCGTCGCCGCCACCACCGACGGCTTCGAGCTCTCCCGGGTCGACCTGGAGCAGCGCCGCGAGGGCGATGTGCTCGGCGGCGCCCAGTCGGGACGGCGCTCGTCGCTGCGCATGCTCACCCTGCTGCGCGACGAGGAGCTGATCGGCCGCGCCCGCGAGGAAGCCGCCCGCTACGTCGACGAGGATCCCGAGCTCGCCGGGCACCCGCCGCTGGCCCAGGCCCTCGAGGCGCTGCTGACCGAGGAGCGTGCGGAGTACCTGGAGAAGACCTGAGCCGGCGGCGGCACCGGGCGGGTGTGGCGCCCGCGCCCCGCGCGCTACCGTGACCGGCATGACCCGCATCATCGCCGGCGCCGCCCGCGGGCGCCGCATCGCCGTCCCCGGCGGACACGGCACCCGGCCCACCAGCGACCGGGCCCGCGAGGCGCTGTTCGCCTCGGCGCTGTCGGACCTGGGCGGCTTCGACGGACTGAGCGTGCTCGACCTCTACGCTGGCTCGGGCGCGATCGGCCTGGAGGCGCTCTCCCGGGGCGCCGAGCACGCCCTGCTGGTGGAGTCCGACCGCAGGGCGGTGTCGACGCTGCGCGCCAACATCGCGTCGCTGGGGCTTTCGGGCGCCCGCGTGGCCGCCGGACGCGTGCGCCGGGTGCTGGAGGAGGGACCGCGCGATGGCGCCTACGACATCGCCGTGGCCGATCCGCCCTACGCACTGGGCGACGCCGAGGTCGCGGCCGTTCTGGAAGGGCTGCGCGACCACGCCTGGCTGCACCCCGGTGCGCTGGTCGTGGTCGAGCGCGCCAGCCGTGGCGCCGACCTGGCCTGGCCCGAGGGGTACACACCGGACCGGGTCCGCCGGTACGGCGAGGCGGCGCTTTGGTACGGTCGCGCAGCAAGCCGCACCGGTCCGCGCTGAGCACCGCGGCCCGTGCACCGCGAACAACGAGGGATCGTCCGTCGAGAGGAACGAGCCAGTGCGTCGCGTCGTCTGCCCCGGGTCCTTCGACCCGGTCACCAACGGACACATCGACATCATCGGGCGCGCCGCGCGGCAGTACGACGAGGTGGTCGCGGCCGTGCTGACGAATGTCAACAAGCGCGGCCTGTTCAGCGTCGAGGAGAAGCTCGCCATGCTCCGCGAGTGCACCGCGAACCTGGAAAACGTGCAGATCTCGCAGTTCAACGGCCTGCTGGTCGACTTCTGCCGCGACAACGGCATCGGCGCGATCATCCGCAGCCTGCGGTCGGTCAGCGACTTCGACTACGAGCTGCAGATCGCCCAGATGAACTACCGCCTGGCCGGGGTGGAGACGCTGTTCATGACGGCCAACCCGCAGTACTCGTTCCTCAGCTCCAGCCTCGTACGCGAGATCGCGCAGTACGGCGGCGACGTGAGCAGCCTGGTCACGCCCGACGTCGAGCAGCGGCTGCGGGACAAGTACAAGGACCGCGACTCCTCCTGAGGGCACGCTCGCCATCACCGGACGTCCCGATCACGGTGCGGCAGCGGCCGCGCAGGCGGCCCCTCCGCCGGATTTGGGCCGGGTCTGCGGCCGTAGCTATACTGGCTGATCGGCTGCGCCCTCATCTCGGACGCAGCCGCTCCTCCTCTACCGAGGTTGTCCGAACTGTCCGAGAGGTCGTCCGACGACCACCGACCGCCGCACCCGCCGCGCGGGGACGGCACTGCCGAAAGCGCGATCACTCTGTCACGTCTAGACGCCCGGGCCCCTCTGGTGGTCGACACCCGGCCGCTGGGGCGCCAACCCGGCTCCATGCGGACCGTCGAGCGCTCCGCGCCCGCACCCGCGAACCTCGCTACGGCGATGGCGCGCGTGCCCGAGGGTGCGCCGATCGAACTCCAGTTGCGGCTTGAGGCCGTGATGGAGGGGGTCCTCGCCACCGGGCAGGCGCGCGTCGACTACGAGGCCGAGTGCGCCCGGTGCCTGGACCCGGTCGGCGCCACCGTCGAGGCCCCGTTCCAGGAGCTGTTCCGCTATCCCGGCGAGGACGGCCTCGGACCGGCGGACTCGGACACCGAGGACGAGGAAGAGGATTACTATCTAGAGGGCGAGCTCCTCGACCTCGACCAAGTGGTGCGCGACGCCGTCGTGCTCTCGCTGCCGCTGTCGCCGCTGTGCCGGGAGGACTGTCCCGGGCTGTGCGCCGACTGCGGGGTGAAACTCGCCGAGGCCGGGCCCGAGCACGGCCACGGCGAACGCATCGACCCCCGATGGGAGGCGCTGCGCGACATCGGCGAGGAGTTCGGCGACCGATGACGAGCCCCGCTCCGCGGTAGCGCCTCCAGTTCGCCCCCGGGCGGAGGAGGGCCGCCGGAGCACCGTGGCGCTCCCCGGGCAAACGGGGCGCGCCCTGCCAGTAACGCTCCCGCGACCGCGCGGGATGACCCAGGAGGATTGACGTGGCTGTCCCGAAGCGGAAGATGTCGCGGAGCAACACCCGCAAGCGCCGTTCCCAGTGGAAGGCCTCGCGCCCGACGCTGGTCAACTGCCCGCGCTGCCGCGACCCCAAGCTCCCGCACACGGCCTGCCCGACGTGCGGCACCTACAACAACCGCCAGGTCCTCGACGTCTGAGGGCTCCGGGCCACATACGACCGGGCGGGGAACGGCGCTGCCGTACCCCCGTCCGGTCGTCTCGGCTCGCCGGTCTGCGAAAATCGGAGCCGAAAGCGCCGGTTCGGGCATATCCCGAGGCCGTGGTGGCCGCCGGGCAGGGGCAGCGCCCCTCCTCGACGCTCACCTCGCCCTCGAGCGTCCCTGATCGGCTCAGTCGAGCGCAGAGCTAGCGGAGCTGAAGTTGGCCTCCTCCCGCAGCCCAGGCTGGGAGATCCTGACCGGTGTCCACCGCCGGCCGGATCACCGCCGCCGCGCGGGTTCCACCGGTTCCCGCCCCGCGGGCCGGGAGGCCCCAAGACTCCACCGGCCGGCACGGCGGTCCCTGCCGTGCGCCGCTCGGCTGCCGCGACATCTTGAACCTAGCGCACACGTTCGATCAGAGTGGCTGAACTCACGGCTCAGGCCGCGATCTGTGCCACCGGGAGCCCCGATCAGGAGTGTGAACGTCGAGTGGCCACACAACTCAACGCGGCCGAGGCCCGCGAGTTCTACCAGGCGATCGGCGTCGAGATCGACGCCAAGGTGCTGGCGCGGGCGCTGACGCACCGCTCCTACGCCTACGAGAAGGGCGGTCTGCCCACGAACGAGCGGCTGGAGTTCCTCGGCGACTCCGTGCTCGGCCTGATCGTGACCGACACCCTCTTCCGCGAGCACCCCGACCTGCCCGAGGGCCAGCTGGCCAAGCTGCGCGCGGCCGTGGTGAACATGCGCGCGCTGGCCGACGTCGCCCGCGGGCTGGGCATCGGCGAGTACATCCGGCTGGGCCGCGGCGAGGAGGGCACCGGCGGGCGCGACAAGTCCTCGATCCTCGCCGACACCCTGGAGGCCATCATCGGCGCGGTCTATTTGGACCGCGGCCTGGAGGTCGCCTCCGACTTCGTGCACCGGCTGTTCGACCCGCTCATCGCCACCGCCTCCGGGCTGGGCGCCGGGCTGGACTGGAAGACCTCCCTGCAGGAGCTCACCGCCGCCGAGCTGCTCGGAGTGCCCGAGTACCACGTCGACGAGAGCGGTCCCGACCACCAGAAGACCTTCCGTGCCACCGTGCGGGTGGCGGGCGAGGACTACGGCATGGGCGAGGGGCGCAGCAAGAAGGAGGCCGAGCAGCAGGCGGCGGAATCGGCCTGGAAGGCCATCCGCGCCGCCTCCGCTGCGCGCGCGGAGAAGGCCGAGGCGATCGACGCCGACGCCGCCGACGCGGCGGGCGAGGGCTGAGACCGGCGTGCCCGAGCTTCCCGAGGTCGAGGTCGTCCGCGCCGGGGTCGAGCACTGGGTGAGCGGCCGCACCGTCGACGACGTCGCCGTGCTGCACCCCCGCTCTGTACGCCGCCACACAGCCGGCGCCGGGGACTTCTCCCTGCGGCTCAAGGAGCGCTCCTTCACGGCCGTCCGGCGCCGCGGAAAGTACCTGTGGCTGGAGCTCGACTCCGGTGACGCGATGCTGGCCCATCTGGGCATGAGCGGACAACTCCTGGTGCAGCCGCGCGAGCACGCCGCCGAGCGCCACCAGCGGGTGCGCATCGGGCTGGGCCCGGCCGAGCGCGAGCTGCGCTTCGTCGACCAGCGCACGTTCGGCCACCTTCTGATCGGCCCTCTGGTGGAGGACGCCCGCGGAGGCTCGGCCGGCGTGCCCGCGGTGATCGGCCACATCGCCCTGGACCCCCTGGAGCCGGAGTTCGACGACGACGTGTTCTCCGCCTCGCTGCGTCGCAGGCGCACCGGGATCAAGCGCGCGCTGCTGGATCAGTCCCTCATCAGCGGGGTAGGCAACATCTACGCCGACGAGGCGCTGTGGCGCGCGCGGCTGCACTGGGCGCGACCGACGGCGGGCCTGCGCCGCCCGCAGGTGAGCGACCTGCTCAAGCACCTGCGCGACGTGTTGCGCGAGGCGCTCTCCGCGGGCGGCACCTCGTTCGACAGCCTGTACGTGAACGTCAACGGCGAGAGCGGGTACTTCGAGCGCGGGCTGAAGGCCTACGGCCGCGCCGGTCGGCCGTGCGAGCGCTGCGGCGCGGCGATCCGGCGCGAGGTCTTCATGAACCGCTCGTCCTACAGCTGCCCCGGCTGCCAGCGCGCCCCGCGGAGCTGAGAGGCGGTACGGGGTGCGCGGCGGTCGGCGCCGCGTCCGGCCCGGGGTCGGCGGGGCGCCCGACGAGGAAGACGAGGGAGGCTGCGTGGACGCCGGACAGGACTTCCCGGCACGGCTGACGGCATGGGTGCGCGGCCGTGTGCAGGGCGTCGGATTCCGCTGGTGGGTGCGTGCGCGCGCCCTGGAGCTGGGGTTGACCGGCGCGGCGACCAACCTGGGGGACGGCAGGGTCGAGGTCGTGGCTGAGGGGCCCCGCAAGCGGTGTGAGGAGCTTCTCGCCCTGCTGCGCGGCGGCGACACGCCGGGAAAGGTGGCGGGGGTTGTCGATAGATGGGAGAATCCCCGGGGTACCTTCTCAGGATTCATCGAGCGGTGAGTATCCTTGGAGGCGCGACGCGATTCGCGGGCACCCGTCCCGGCGCCGTTATCGGCGATCGGAAGCGCGCACGGGGGTGCCTATTGCCGGATCGCGCGGTGTGACATGCCCGATTACGGTGCGTAACCAACTGTTCCGTTCAACCTTGACCAGCAACGCCCATGGTGAGACTCTGGAAAGCAGACCGCGCGCCTTTCCTTAACCGGGGGCAGCCGAGCAGTTCTGGCGCTCCCGAAGCTCATATGCGCGTGAATCGAATCTGGTCACTCAGTGTGGAGGACCCACATCATGGCGAAGGCTCTGTTTGGCCACGTCGGAGGTCCTGACCCTCAGATGGTTCAGGAGATGCGGCGGCTGCAGAAACGAGTACATGACCTCGAAGACGAGATCAGTCGGCTTCAGGCGCGAAACGACCAGCTTTCCGCGGCTGTGACCGATGTCGCGGTGCCTGCGACCGACCGCGAGCCCGCGCTCGCCTGAAGCCCCGCGAGAACACGCGACGCGACAAAGGGACGCCCTTCGACCGGCGTCCCTCAGCGTGTCATAGGGGACGATCGTCCCCGACCGAACGACCGAAAGACGGAGATCCTGGTCCCGGTCTACCCGGGAACCCGGTCACGCAACCCACGGCGGCAACGCCCGCTCGGCCGCTCCGCGGCATCCATGTAGCGGACTCCCCCCGCCGATCCCACCCGCGCGTCCCAGCCGCCCCAGGCGGCGCGGGGCGCGCCTCCGGGTGGGCGGCGCCGCCGAATCCCCTGGGCACGATCCCCGCGTCTCGCCCCCGCGCCTGTGCGTCCCTGCTCCGACATGAAGGCGGTTGCGCAGACGCGGCGCGCCGGTTCATGGCACCCTTGGTCCCCGAGCCGCACCAGCGCGGCAGGCGAATGTACAGGTAAGGGGGCCGGTGGCGTGTACCTGAAGAACCTCACGCTGCGCGGCTTCAAGTCCTTCGCCTCGGCGACCACCCTGCGTTTCGAGCCCGGCATCACCACCGTCGTGGGCCCCAACGGCTCCGGCAAGTCCAACGTGGTCGACGCGCTGGCCTGGGTCATGGGCGAACAGGGCGCCAAGTCGCTGCGCGGCGGCAAGATGGAGGACGTCATCTTCGCGGGGACCTCCTCCCGCGCCGCGCTGGGCCGCGCCGAGGTCAGCCTGACCATCGACAACAGCGACGGTGCACTGCCGATCGACTACTCCGAGGTCACCATCAGGCGGACCATGTTCCGCAACGGCGGCTCGGAGTACGCCATCAACGGCGACACCTGCCGCCTGCTCGACATCCAGGACCTGCTCAGCGATTCCGGCATCGGCCGCGAGATGCACGTCATCGTCGGCCAGGGCCAGCTCGACACCGTCCTGCACGCCGGCCCCGAGGACCGCCGCGCCCTCATCGAGGAGGCCGCGGGCATCCTCAAGCACCGCAAGCGCAAGGAGAAGGCGCTGCGCAAGCTCGACGCGATGCAGGGCAACCTCGACCGCGTCACCGACCTCACCTCCGAGCTGCGCCGCCAGCTCAAGCCCCTGGGCCGGCAGGCCGAGCTGGCGCGCAAGGCCGCCGTCATCCAGGCCGACCTGCGCGACGCCCGGCTGCGGCTGCTCGCCGACGACATCGTCACCCTGCGCGAGGCCCTGGAGAAGGAGGAGGCCGACGAGGCCGCCGTGCGGAGCCGCCGCGAGGCCGCCGAGAAGGCGCTGGCCGACGCCCAGGCGCGCGAGACCGCCCTGGACGCCGCGGCCGGCGAGGCCGCGCCGGTGCTGGCCCGCCACCAGGACGCTTACCACGGGTTGTCCCGGCTCAAGGAGCGCCTCAACGCCGTCGCCTCGCTTGCGGCCGAGCGCCACCGCAACCTCGCCGCCGAGCCCGAGGAAGCGGGCTCCGGGCGCGACCCCGCCGAGCTGGAGCGGGAGGCCGAGGAGGCCCGCGCCCAGGAGGAGGAGCTGCAGTACCGCCTCGACGACGCCCGGGAGAACCTGGAGAGCGCCGTCTCCGCGCGCACTGCCGCGGAGGAGGCACTCAAGGCCGAGGAGGAGCGCGTCGCGGCCGCCTCCCGGGCCGCCGCCGACCGCCGCGAGGGCCTGGCCAAGCTGGGCGGGCGCGTCGACGCGCTGCGTAGCAGGCTCGCCGCCAGCGAAGCCGAGGTCGAGCGCCTCGACGCCGCGGCCGTCGAGGCCCGCGAGCGCGCGGAGGCCGCCAAAGAGGAGTACGAGGCGGCCGAGGCCGAGTCCGCCGGCCTCGACGAGGGCGACGCCGAACTCGACACCGCCCAGGAGGAGGCCAAGAGCCGCCTGGACGGGATCGACGACAGGCTCAACGAGCTGCGCGAAGCCGAGCGCACCGCCGAGCGCGAGCGCGCCGCACTGGCCGCGCGCAAGGAGGCCTTGGAGTCGGGGCTGAGCCGCAAGGACGGCGCCGCCGCTCTGCTGGAGGCCCGTGAGAGCCTGCCCGGCCTGATGGGTTCGCTGGCGGCGCTGGTCGAGGTCGAGGCGGGGCACGAGACCGCTGTGGCGGCCGCGTTCGGCGCCGCGTCGGAGGCCGTCGCCGCCGAGGACGCCGACGCGGCCCGCGCGGCCGTGGAGCTGCTGAAGGAGCAGGACGCCGGGCGCGCGAGCGTCGTCGTGGCGGCCTCCGCCCCCGGCGGCGCGCCACGGGCGGACTGGCCCGAGCTTTCCGGCGGGCTGCGCTACGCCGCCGACGCGGTGGTACCGCCCGCTGCGCTGCGCTCGGCGGTCACCGCGCTGCTGGACCGCGTCGTGCTGGTCGACGGCGCCGACCAGGCTCGTGAGCTGCTCTCCACTCGGCCTGAGCTGCGCGCCGTGACCGCCGACGGCGATCTCTACAGCGCCGGCCTGGTGCAGGGCGGCTCGGCCAGCGCACCCAGCCTGCTGGAGGTGCAGGCGGCCGTGGACGAGGCGGCTGAGCAGCTCGACGCCGCGTCCTCCGCGGCCGAGGAGGCGGCGGAGCGCCTCGACGCGGCCAAGGATGAGCGCACCGGGCTCGCCGCCGCCTTGGAGGATGCCACCGCGCGGCGCCGCGCCGCGGACAAGCAGCGCAACGACGTCGCCCAGCAGGTGGGCAGGCTCGGCGGGCAGGCCCGCGCGGCCGCCGCCGAGGTCGAGCGGCACACCTCCGCCGCGGCCAAGGCCGCCGCCGGCCGGCAGAGCGATCTCGACGACCTGGCGGCGCTGGAGGCCCGTCTGGCCGAAGCCGAGGCCGAGCCGGTCGACGACGGCGAGCCCGACACCGGGTACCGCGACGAGCTGTCCGAGCGGGCCCGGGCCGCCCGCGCCGCCGAGACCGAGTCCCGCCTGGCCGTGCGCACGTCCGAGGAGCGGGTGCGCTCGATCGCCGGGCGCGCCGACGCCCTGCTGCGCTCGGCCGAGGCCGAGCGGGAGTCGCGCCGCCGCGCCGCCGAGCGGCGCGCCCGGCGCCGCAGCCAGTCGCGCATCGCCGAGGCGGTGGCCGAGTCGGCGGCGCGGGCGCTGGAGCGCATCGAGCACTCGCTGGCCGACGCCGACGCCCGGCGCAAGCGGGCCGATGAGGAGCGCGCGGCCCGCGACGCCGAGCTCAAGACGGTGCGCGCCCGGGTGCGCGAGCTGTCGGTGGAGCTGGAGAAGCTGGTCAACGTGGTCCACGGCAGCGAGGTCGCCCGCGCCGAGCGCAAGATGCGCCTGGAGCAGCTGGAGACCAAGGCCGTGGAGGAGATGGGCGTCGAGGTCTCCGTGCTCGTCGCCGAGTACGGTCCCCGGGTACCGGTGCCGCCGCCCGCCGACGCCCAGGAGGACGAGGCGGTCGCCGTGCCCTACGTGCGCGAAGTGCAGGAGAAGCGCGCCCGCGCGGCAGAGCGCAAGCTCAACCAGCTCGGCAAGATCAACCCGCTGGCGCTGGAGGAGTACGCGGCGCTGGAGGAGCGCCACGCCTTCCTCAGCGCCCAGTTGGAGGATCTGAAGAAGACCAGGCGGGATCTGCTCGACGTCGTCGAACAGGTCGACGCGCGCGTGCAGGAGGTGTTCTCGGCTGCCTTCGCCGACGTCGAGCGGGAGTTCGCGCAGATCTTCGGCCGGCTCTTCCCCGGCGGCGAGGGCCGCTTGGTGCTCAGTGAGCCCGGCGACATGCTCGTCACCGGCATCGAGGTCGAGGCCCGCCCGCCGGGCAAGAAGGTCAAGCGGCTGTCGCTGCTCTCGGGCGGCGAGCGGTCGCTGACGGCGGTGGCGTTCCTCGCTGCGATCTTCAAGGCCCGTCCGTCGCCGTTCTACGTCATGGACGAGGTCGAGGCGGCGCTCGACGACACCAACCTCCAGCGCCTGCTCGTGATCTTCGATGAGCTGCGGGAGGCATCCCAACTCATCGTCATCACGCACCAGAAGCGCACGATGGAGGCGGCCGACGCGCTGTACGGCGTGACCATGCAGAACGACGGAATCTCCCAGGTCATCAGCCAGAAGCTCGACCGTGCCGTACCGGGCCCCTGACAAGCTGTCGGCGCCCGAACCCCGTTGATCTTGTAGCTGTCGTGAAGGAAAGCGATTTCCGTTTGCGATGGCTACAAGATCAACGGGGAGGCGGTCGGCGGCGGGCGGACCGCCCGCTCCGCGTTCGTGTCGACGCAGGTCGTCGTGGGGTCGGCACCCCGGCCGGAGTGTCGTCGCTGAAAGCGACTAAACTGGACAAAGTGCTCTGCGGTGCGAACCCGCAGGGCAACGGCACCGTGCGAGCGAAGTCCGGTGCGGGACCGGCCCGGCCGGCCCGCGAACCCGGCGCTGCCCCGCAACTGTGAGACCCGCCGGCGGGCGGGCGAGCCAGGTCGCCTCCGCGGTGCCGCGGCCTACTGTCCTCGCGGGAGGGCGGACCGCACCGCGCTGCGCGCGGGCTCCGCCTCTCTGCCGCGCCCACCGATACCCCCGAAGGAGTCCCGTGCCAAGCGCACGCCGCCTGCCGGCAGCCCTGCTGCTGGCGGCACTCACGCTCTCCGCCTGCGGCGGCCAGCAGAGCTCCGGCCAGGACCCCCCCGCCTCCGGCGGCGAGAACGGCTTCCCCGTCACAGTCGAGGACGCCTCCGGAGAGGTCACGCTCGAATCCGCCCCGCAGCGCATCGTCTCGCTGTCGCCCACGGCCACCGAGATGCTCTTCGCCGTCGGCGCCGGGGACGAGGTCGTCGCGGCCGACGAGTACTCGAACCACCCTGAAGAGGCCCCCACCACCGACCTGTCCGGTTTCACCCCGAGCGTCGAGGCCGTCAGCGAGCACGACCCCGACCTGGTGGTGCTCGCACGCGACGCCCAGGAGGCCGCCGAACAGCTTCGCAAGCTGGACGTCCCGGTGCTGCTGATCCCCTCGGCCACCACCCTGGGGGAGGCCTACGGCCAGATGCGCATGCTCGGCAGGGCCACCGGCCACCCCGGCAAGGGCGACGAGGTCGCCGACCGGGTGGAGTCGCAGGTGGACGAGATCGTCGAGCAGACCGCCGAGGAGGTCGGCGACGCCGACCTGAGCATCTACCACGAGCTTGACGAGGGCATGTACTCGGCCACCTCCGACACGTTCATCGGCCAGGTCTACGACCGCTTCGGCGTGCGGAACATCGCCGACTCCGCCGAGGGCGCAGCCGGGGGATACCCCGAGCTGTCCCCGGAGTACGTCGTCGAGCAGAACCCGGACCTGATCTTCCTGGCCTACGGAGGCGAGGGCGCGGTGCGGGCCGTGGGCCAGCGACCCGCCTTCGACGAGGTCGCGGCCGTGCGCAACGACGACGTCATCCGGCTCGACCCCGACATCTCGTCCCGTTGGGGGCCGCGCGTGGTCGGTCTGGCCGAAAGCGTCGCCGAGGCCCTGACCGCCGCCGCCCAGGAGGGGTAGCGCGGGTGCACACGAAGCGGGCGGCCTGGGTGTGGCCGCCGCTCGGGCTGGCGCTGCTGGCCGTCAGCGTGCTGCTGGGCGTGGCCGCCGGCGCCGCGTCCATCGGCCCGCTCGACATCGCCGGGGCGCTGCTGGGGCGGCTGCCGTTCACCTCGTTCGACTCGCCGCTGAGCGCGCTCCAGGAGGCGGTGCTCGTCGAGCTGCGGCTGCCCCGCGTCGTGGTGGGCGCGCTGGTCGGCGGGCTGCTGGCCAGCGCCGGCGCCGCCTACCAGGGCGTCTTCCGCAATCCGCTGGCCGACCCGTTCCTGCTGGGAGCGGCCGGAGGCGCGGGCTTGGGCGCGACCCTCGTGCTGGCCTACGGTCCCCAGCTGCTGGACTCGCCGCGCGCCCTGGTGCCGGTGGCGGCCTTCGTCGGCGCGCTGGCGGGGGTGGCCGCCGCCTACGCACTGGGCACCGTCGCCGGCGGCAGCGGCACGACCACGCTGGTGCTGGCCGGAGTGGCCGTATCGTCGTTCCTGTCGGCCGGGCAGAACCTCGTGCAGATGATCCGGGTCGAGGACCTGCGCCTCATCTACGCCTGGATGATGGGCGGGCTCGGCCGCGGCGGCTGGGACGACGTGGCGATGATCGCGCCCTATGCCGCGGTGAGCGTTCTGGTGCTGATGGGCTGCGGGTACCTGCTCGACCTGCTGGCCCTGGGCGACGAGAAGGCGCTCAGCCTGGGGCTGAACGCCACGGGCGCGAGGATCCTGGTGATCGCCGCTGCCTCGCTGGCCACCGCTGCGGCGGTGTCGGTCAGCGGGCTGATCGGGTTCGTCGGCATCGTCGTACCGCACATCGTCCGGCGCCTGGTGGGCACCGGCTACCGGATGATCCTTCCCATGTCGCTGCTGACCGGCGCCGCGTTCCTGATCCTGGTGGACATCGCCGCCCGCACCCTGATCGCGCCCGCCGAACTCCCGCTGGGCGTGGTGACGGCGTTCCTGGGCGCCCCGTTCTTCGTGTTCATCCTGCGGACGACACGCAACAGAGCCGGCTGAGACACCGGCGCGTGACCTGATCGCGAGGGGTGGTCTGGGAGACTGGAGGCCGTTGTGGCTCCTCCCCGGTCCGAGGCTAGAGCGCGGCATCGGCTTCCAGGGCGCACACACACGCTAGGAGACAGATGGACTACACGATCTTCGCCGTAATCATCTTCGTCGTCGCCCTCCTGGTGGTCGGCGGCGCGTTCCTGATCCGGCCGCGGCGCACGGAGGCCCCGCCGGAGCCCCCGGCCGGTGAGCGCGAAGGCGGCGCGGCGGGTACGGCGACGGCGGAGCCCGGTGAGGAGACCGGGGAGAGCGGGCACGCCCCAGGCGCCGCCGCGTTGGCCGAAGCCGAGGCGCCCGCCGCACCGGAGATCGAGACCCCGCCGCCGTCGGCCGGGCGGCTGGTGCGGCTGCGCGCCCGCCTCGCGCGCTCGCAGAACGCCTTCGGCCAGGGCCTGCTGAGCCTGCTGTCGGCGGACAAGCTCGACGAGTCCGCGTGGGAGGAGATCGAGGACACGCTGATCACCGCCGACGTCGGCGTGACCTCGGCGGCGCAGATCGTCGACAGCCTGCGCACCAAGGTGAAGGTGCTGGGCAGCCGCACGCCCGAGGAGGTGCGGGGCCTGCTGCGCGAGGAGCTGCTCGCCCAGATCGGGACGGACCAGGACCGGGCCGTGCACACCGAACCGCATCCCGGCGGGCCCGCGGTCGTCGTGGTCGTCGGTGTCAACGGCACCGGCAAGACCACCACGACCGGAAAGCTCGCCCGGGTGCTGGTGGGAGACGGACGCATCGTGGTGCTGGGCGCGGCCGATACCTTCCGCGCCGCCGCGGCCGACCAGCTGGAGACCTGGGGCTCGCGCGTCGGCGCTCCCGTCGTGCGCAGGGACGAGGGGGCCGATCCGGCGAGCGTGGCCTTCGAGGCGGTCTCGCGCGGCATGGACGACGGGGCCGACACGGTCATCGTCGACACCGCGGGCCGCCTGCACACCAAGACCGGGCTGATGGACGAGCTCGGCAAGGTCAAGCGCGTCATCGAGAAGAAGACCCCGGTCGACGACGTGCTGCTGGTGCTGGACGCCACCACCGGGCAGAACGGCCTGCGCCAGGCGCGGGTCTTCGCCGAGGTGGTCAACATCTCCGGAATCGTGCTCACCAAGCTCGACGGCACCGCCAAGGGCGGCATCGTGATCCAGGTCCAGCGCGAGCTGGGCGTGCCGGTCAAGCTCGTCGGCCTGGGCGAGGGCCCCGACGACCTGGCGCCCTTCGACCCCGAGGCGTTCGTCGACGCGATCCTCGAAGACGGCTCGGACGGCGCCCGGACCGGGTAGCGGTGCCCGTGCTGCCCGGCGGCCCGGGACATCCCCCGGCCGCCGGGCAGCCCGTTCCAGTGCCCGGCGTGCCTGCGGCGGTGCCGCTACACCAGCACGTCGCGCCGGGCGAACACCGCGGTGCCCAGCGCCGCCAGGAACAGCGGGATCGCCACCAGCACCGCCGTGTACCCGGCGTCGACGCCGTTGACCAGCGGTTCGGGGTCGAGCGCGTAGTAGAACGGCGAGAGGAACCGCAGCCACTCCAGCTCCTCCTGCTGCAGGGCGAAGGTGTTGCCCAGATAGCCCACCACCGCGAGCACCGCGGCACCGCCGATCGCGTAGGACCTCCGGCCGGTGATCGCGCCGACGGCCAGCGCCACCGCCCCGTAGCTGAATCCGATCAGCGCCGTGGCCAGTGCCGCAGCGGCGAGCCTCGCCGCCGGGATGTCGAGGTCGAGAGCAGGTCCCAGCGCCACCAGCACCACCCAGACGGTGGCGCCCAGCAGCGCGACGAACACCGCCAGCGCGGCGAAGCGCTGCAGGACCACCCGGTAGCGGCTGACAGGGTGGGCCAGGACCAGCTCCAGGCCGCCCTCTTCCTCCTCGCCGGCCACGGCGCGGGTGCCGACGGCGATCGCGGCGATGGTGACCAGTATCGGCGTCAGCAGGCCGAACACGGTGCTGCCCAGGTAGCCCTCGGCCGTGGACAAGTCGCTCCAGCCCATGGACTCGGCGAGCTGGGGCATCTGCTCGACGAAGGCCCGCATCGCCTCGTCGGTCTCGCGCATCGAGGGCCAGAACGAGCTGTAGAGCGCTGTAACGGCGGCCACGCCGATCATCCAGCCGATGATGCCGCGCCGGCTGTCCATCAGGAACCTGCCGAAGACGTCATGCAGCAGCATCGGAGCCCTCCTCCTGCGGCCCCGTGCCGCGGCCGTTGTTGTAGTGGGTGAAGAACAGCTCTTCCAGGTCGGGCTCTTCGCTGGTGAGCCCGAGCACCGTATGCGCCGCCGCCGCCTTGACCAGCGCGTCGGGACTTCCTTCGACCGTGCAGGTCAGGGTGCTGCCGTCCGCGGACGCGTCGCGCACGTGGTCCAGCCGGGCGAAGTCCTCGGCGTCGACCGGCGCGGCGAAGGTCAGCGTGACACGGCGCAGCGCCCGCTCCCGCAGGTCGTCCATGTCCTCCAGCGCCACGATCCGTCCGGCGCGGATGACCGCCGCCTGGTCGGCGACGTCCTGGACCTCGCTGAGGACGTGCGAGGACATGAAGACCGTGCGGCCGTCCTCGCGGACCTCGCGCACCAGGTTCAAGAACTCCTGCTGCAGCAGCGGGTCCAGGCCGCTCGTGGGCTCGTCGAGGATCAGCAGCCGCGGCCGGTGCATGAACGCCTGCACCAGGCCGACCTTCTGCTTGTTCCCCTTGGACAGGCCGCGCACCGGCCGGTTCAGGTCCAGGTCGAAGCGCTCCGCCAGCGCGTCGATGGCGCGCCGGTCGACGCCGCCGCGCAGGTGGCCCAGGAACGCCAGCAGCTCCCGGGCCGGGCGCCTGCTGGTCATGGGAAGTTCCCCCGGCAGGTAGCCGATGTCGCGGCGCAGCCGCACCCCGTCGCGGCGGGGGTCACCGCCCAGTACAGCGACCTCGCCCGCGTCGCGGCGGATGAGGTCCAGCAGAACCCGGATCGTGGTGGTCTTTCCGGCCCCGTTGGGACCGAGGAAGCCGAACACGTCGCCCTCCGCGACGCTCAGGTCGACTCCCGACAGGGCGCGGTGGCGCCCGTAGCTCTTGGTCAGCCGTCTGCAGCTGATGACCGGTAGGGGAGGTGCGGTCATGGCATGTCTCGATTCTGCGCTGGACACCGGTTCCCGGCTCGGACGCCGGGACGCCGGATGGTCGTACTCGTGCCGGCGCTCGGGCAGCGGTACGTGAGCCCTCGGACCCCGCCGCCGGTGCGCGGCGCGCAGCCGAGCGGTGGCATTTGCCGCACCCCGTCGGCGGGCGCCGCGCGGCCGGTCCGCCGACGGGGTGCACGGTGTGCGCTGTACGCGCTGGAACGCCGGTGCGGGCCGCAGCGAACGGGCGCCGCCCTTGGCCCGGTGCGGTCCCTGCTGCGGTCAGCGGCAGGCGGCGCCCGCAGGCGCCGCGCCGGAGGATCGACCCGTGGCCGGAGTGCACGCCCGGGAGAGGACGCGGCGCCTCGGGGCACCGCGCCGTGCGCGTCAGATCGGACGCGCCGCGCTTCCCGCGTGCACGGGGGCCGGCACAAGGGCCGCCGGGACGCGGCCGGCCGTCCCCGACGGCGCCGCGTACCTCGCTGCGGTGCCCGCTGGCGGGTCCCGCGGACTCTCTTCGGCCTTGAGCATCGCTCTTCGCGTCCGTTCGAGCGGCTGGATGTGCGCAACGCCACCATTCCCCACCGCACGCCGCTTCAGCCGGGACCTAGCGCGTTCTTAACGGCGGTTCTCACGCAGACGCGCGCCGCGCGTGCGCGCGCCGTAACGGCAACGGCGCTCCACGACCGTAATGAGCTGTCTGTTCACCATCCCGTAACACATCCGCGCATCTCTTCACGCCGGTGCAACACACCCGGCTGCGCCGGGAAACACGCGGATCCGAAAGTGGCGGTCGTGGTGATCTTCGCCGAGCCCGACGACGTGCTCGCCGATCCATCCCTCGGACGAACGCAATCCCCCGCCCGATCTATGGAGGCGACACAATGGAAGGCATCGACAGCGGCACCACGGCGTGGCTGCTGATCTCCTCCGCGCTGGTCATGCTGATGACGCCCGGCCTGGCGTTCTTCTACGGAGGCATGTCGCGGGCCAAGAGCGTGCTGAACATGATGCTGATGAGCTTCGCGAGCATCGCCGTCGTCAGCGTGGTCTGGGTGGTCGTCGGATACTCCCTGGCCTACGACACGGCCGGCCCGCTGGTCGGCGGCCTCGGATTCCTCGGGGTCACCGGGCTCATCAGCGACGTCGACGGCGGTATCCCGGTGCTGCTCGACGTCGCATTCCAGATGATGTTCGCGGTCATCACCGTGGCCCTTATCAGCGGCGCGATCGCCGACCGCGCGAAGTTCGGCGCCTGGCTGCTCTTCGTACCGCTCTGGTCGGTGCTGGTGTACTCGCCGGTGGCCTACTGGGTGTGGGGCGACGGCTGGATCGGCGGCCTGGAGATCGGCGGCTACGGCGTCGTCGATTTCGCCGGCGGCACCGCGGTCCACATCAACGCCGGCGCGGCCGCGCTCGCGCTCACCTTCGTGCTGGGCCGCCGCAAGGGCTTCGGTTCGGAGTCCATGCGCCCGCACAACCTGCCCTTCGTGCTTCTGGGTGCGGCCCTGCTGTGGTTCGGCTGGTTCGGCTTCAACGCCGGCTCCGCCTACGCCGCCGACGGCACCGCCGCGCTTGCCCTGCTCAACACCCAGGTCGCAACGGCCGCCGCCACCGGGGCGTGGATGCTGGTCGAGCGCATCCGCTACGGCAAGGCCACCGCGCTGGGCTTCGCCTCCGGCGCCATCGCCGGCCTGGTGGCCATCACCCCGGCCGCGGCCGACCTCACCCCGCTGGGCTCGGTCGCCCTGGGTCTGATCGCCGGCGCCGTCTGCGCCTACGCCATCAGCTGGAAGTACAAGTTCAAGTACGACGACGCCCTGGACGTGGTCGGCATCCACATGGTCGGCGGCATCATCGGCTCGCTGCTGATCGGCCTGCTGGCCGCTTCCTCCGCGAGCGGCTCGGCGGGGCTCCTCTACGGCGGGAACGCAGGCCTGCTGGCTGTGCAGTCGATCGGCGTGGTGGGCGTCCTGGTCTACTCGTTCGTCGTCACTTTCGTCATCGCCAAGATCATCGACCTGGCCATGGGCTTCCGCATCCCGGAGCACGTCGAGACCAACGGGCTCGACGCCGAGCTGCACGCCGAGACCGCCTACGCCTTCGACGAACTCGACGACGAGTTCGAAGGCGCCGAGCCCTCCTCGCCGACGCCTCCGGGCGAGGAGGTGGCCTCACAGCAGGCCCGGTCCTGATTCCGGCTCAACGTCGAGGCGGTGCGGCCGAGCCAGACGATATGCGGTGAGGCGACAGCCGGGCCGGCGGGGAACCTTCCCCGTCGGCCCAGGCGTGTGCGCCCGGCGTGGATCGGCTCACCCGCGCCGGGGTGGGAAATGAAGGGGGCGCGGCGCGCGCCCCCCGCGCACGCCGGGCTCCGCGGCCGGGACCGGCCACTTCGCTATGATCGGCGAGAGGTCGGCGCCGCTTCGCCGCCCCGGCGGGTTGGGTACGCTTGTGCCGCAACCAGGAGGGCGCCGGATCCTGCGCCGCGGCCCCTGCCCGCCTCCCGCGCAGTCCCGAGCCCTCCTGCGAGTACGTGCCCGGAGCCGAATCGGCGGCCCGCGCGTCCCATCCATTCAGGCCAGTTCCGCAGACACACGTGCACCCCACCCCAGGGGGCAGGAGGCAAGATGTCGCCGGTTCAACCCACCACACGTCGATCGCGTGGACTCCTGACGTCCGCCGCGGCGGCGGCCGCTGTCGTGATCGGCGCGTCCGGTTGCTCCATCGACCTCAGCGAGTTCCGCCCGGGCGGCGGCGAGGAGCCCTCGCCCTCGCCCACCCCGGTCGACGCGGCCCCACTGCTGGAGTCGGCGCTGGACACCCTGCGCGACCAGCCCGCCGTGGCGGTCCAAGGACAGGTCTCCGAGACCGAGAACAGCGTGGTCAGCGACGTGTCGCTGACCACCACCAGCGGAGGCACCACCAGCGGCACGGTGCAGACCAACGAGAACGAAGCCGAGGTCATGCAGGCCGACGGCAAGCTCTTCGCCAGCGCGCCCAGCGAGTTCTGGCTCGATAAGAGCATCGCCAACCCCGACTCCGACGAGTACGACGGCAGTTGGGTGCGCATCAGCGGCGGCCAGCTCGGCATCGACCCGGCCGCCGCGCTCGCGCCGGAGGCGCTGGCCGACATCCTCGGCGACATGGCCCCCAGCGGCGGCAAGGCAAAGCTGGAGAACCTCGACGGCACCACCGCCTACCGGGTCGACCTGCAGGGCAGCGGCAACAGCAGGGTCTGGATCGGCGAGGAGTCCGGCGAGCTGCTGCGCGCCGAGGTCGAGGAGCTCATGCCCGAGGGCGCCGAATCCGGGCCGCGCACCCGGCTGGACTTCACCGCCCCCGAGACCGGCGACGTCCAGACGCTCTACGAGGACGCGCTCACCGTGGCTGAGGACGAGCTGAAGGGCGCGCCCGACGCGCGCATGCCCGTCAACTGGAAGGAGCAGCTGAGCCTGGACTGCGAGACCGGAGGCGCCTGCACCGTCTCCGGCACGGTCAAGGACGACTCTTCCTCCACCGACAACGGCGACGACCTGAGCGTCACCGTGCGCATGGACGCCAAGGTGTCCAACGACGAGCTCGGCTCCAAGAAGTGCGACGACTCCGGGACGCTGAAGTCGGGCGGCACCGTCGACCTCTCCTGCGGCGTCGACTTCAGCCTCGCCCCCAGCTCCTCTCCGGTGAGTTACGAGATGAGCGGCGACGCCCAGCTGTCCACGAGCGCGCTCAGCGGCGACGCGCGCAGCGGGCTGGTCTCCGCCATCGAGGAGGAGCGCGACGCCGCCGCCGACGGCTCCCCGTCGGCCGGCGCCTCGGAGTCCCCAGCCGCCGAGGAGTCCGCCGGCGACTGATCGCCGACCGGGCGCTGCGAACGCGCTCCCGCCGGGGCGCGCGCGGCGCGTCCCGGCAGGTAACCTAGGAAGCCACTCCCAAGACGAAGGACTGGCCACACTCGTGTTCGAGACGCTTTCCGACCGGCTGACCTCGGTCTTCTCCTCGCTGCGCGGCAAGGGGCGGTTGTCCGAGGAGGACATCAACGCGACCGCGCGGGAGATCCGTCTCGCGCTGCTGGAGGCCGATGTAGCGCTGCCCGTGGTCCGTGCGTTCATCGCGCGGATCAAGGAGCGCGCCCAGGGAGCCGAGGTCTCCAAGGCGCTGAATCCGGCGCAGCAGGTCATCAAGATCGTCAACGACGAGCTCATCGAGATTCTCGGCGGCGAGACCCGCGAGATCCGCTTCGCCAAGACCCCCCCGACCGTCATCATGCTGGCCGGTCTGCAGGGTTCCGGTAAGACCACGCTGGCGGGCAAGCTCGGGCGCTGGCTGGCGGGCGAACGCAACACACCGCTGCTGGTGGCCGCCGACCTCCAGCGCCCCAACGCCGTCACCCAGCTGCAGGTCGTGGGCGAGCGTGCCGGGGTGCCCGTGTTCGCTCCCGAGCCCGGCAACGGCGTGGGCGACCCCGTCGAGGTGGCTCGGGCCTCGATCGAGCAGGCCGAGCACAACAACCACAACATCGTCATCATCGACACCGCCGGCCGCCTGGGCATCGACAGCGAGATGATGCAGCAGGCCGCCGACATCCGCGACGCGGTCAGCCCCGACGAGGTCCTGTTCGTCGTGGACGCGATGATCGGCCAGGACGCGGTGAACACCGCGCAGGCGTTCCTCGACGGCGTGGGCTATGACGGGGTGGCGCTGACCAAGCTCGACGGCGACGCCCGCGGCGGCGCCGCGCTGTCGATTCGGCACGTCACCGGTCGGCCGATCATGTTCGCCTCCACCGGCGAGAAGCTGGAGGACTTCGACCTCTTCCATCCCGACCGGATGGCCTCGCGCATCCTCGACATGGGCGACATGCTCACTCTGATCGAGCAGGCGCAGCGCACGTTCGAAGAGGACGAGGTCGCCCAGATGGCCAGCACGCTGGCCTCCGACGACGACTTCACCCTCGACGACTTCCTGCAGCAGATGGGCATGCTGCGGAAGATGGGGCCCATCAGCAACCTGCTCGGCATGATGCCGGGCATGGCGCAGATGCGCGACCAGATCAGCGGTGTCGACGAGAAGGACCTCGACCGCGTCACCGCGATCATCCGGTCGATGACCCCTGCCGAGCGCGGCAACCCCAAGATGATCAACGGTTCGCGGCGCCTGCGTATCGCCAACGGTTCGGGTACCCAGGTCAGTGACGTCAACGGGCTGGTCACCCGCTTCTTCGAGGCGCAGAAGATGATGCGCCAGATGAAGAACAGCGGGGGCATGCCCGGGATGCCCGGGATGCCCGGCGGAGGCGGTAACCGCAAGAAGGCCAAGGCCCAGGCGAAGAAGACCAAGAAGGGCAAGCAGCGCAGCGGCAACCCGCTCAAGGCCAAGGAGCAGGAGGCCGAGCGCCAGGCCGAGCGCGAGCGCCGCCGCGAAGAGGGGGGCGACCAGCAGGCGCCGCCGCAGCTGCCGCCCGGCCTGGGCGGCGGCGGCCAGCTGCCCCCGGGGCTCGGCGGCGGGTCCATGCCCGACCTCTCGAACTTCAAGCTGCCCAAGAAGTAGGCGCCACACTGACGGAGAGGTAGCACAGAACCGCCCCGCGACCGGCGCCGAGCCGGCCGCGGGGCGTATTCTCGGCGGCCCCGGTCGACTGCGTGGCCGACCGCGCCGGGGATGAGACGCCTCTCATGCGATCGGGACCCGCCGAACGCATCCGTGAAGCGCACCGCGCACCCCGGGGTCTGGCACAATGGGTTAACGACTAACGGTGTTGCGGGCCGGCCCTCTAACTAGCCCGGGCACCTAACGTCCCCGCCTGAACACTCCGCCGCATCCCCACGCGGCGCGATGACGGGCACTCGCATCGCAACTGGGAGATACCACACCCGTGGCTGTCAAGATCAAGCTCAAGCGTATGGGGAAGATCCGTGCGCCGCAGTACCGAATCGTCGTCGCCGACGCCCGTACCAAGCGCGATGGCCGAGCCATCGAGGAGATCGGGAAGTACCACCCGAAGGAGGAGCCGAGCTTCATCGAGGTGAACTCGGAGCGGGCGCAGCACTGGCTTTCTGTGGGGGCGCAGCCCACCGGTCCGGTCATGAACATCCTGAAGCTGACCGGTGACTGGCAGCGGTTCAAGGGGCTTCCTGAGCCGGCGCCGATCAAGGTCGCCGAGCCCAAGGACAAGGAAGCCGAGGAAGCCGCGTTCCAGGCCGTCCTCAAGGAGCTCGTGCTTCCGGACAACGAGTCCACCAAGGGCGGCGGGAAGTCCAAGAAGTCCTCCGGCTCGGAGAAGAAGTCCGAGAAGGCCGAGAAGACCGAGGCCGCCGGCGACAACACGACCACGGAGCCTGAGGGCGAGGCCTGACGTGCTGGAAGAGGCGCTTGAGCACCTGGTTCGGGGCATCGTCGTGAACTCCGACGATGTCCAGGTGAGAGCCCGCAGGCTCCGCAAGGGCAAGGTGCTCGAAGTCCGGGTCCATCCCGACGACCTCGGGAAGGTCATCGGCCGCAACGGGCGCACCGCCAAGGCGCTGCGCACCGTCGTCGGCTCGCTCGCGGGTGGTCGCTACGTCCGCGTCGACCTGCTGGACCTGAACGAAGTGCGCTGAGCGCCGGCCCCGGCCGCGACCGTACGCCCGCACGGGCGGTCCGGTCGCGGCCGGGGCCTCCGCGCCGTTCCGCCGGAGCGGCGCGGCGCTGTCGTGTGCGCGGCCTCTCGCCGCGCGCCCATGAACGCAGGAGGACGATGCGTCTCGTAGTCGGCCGGATCGGCCGCGCCCACGGGATCCGCGGCGATGTGGCCGTGGACGTGCGCACCGACGACCCCGAGTCGCGCTTCGCGCCCGGGTCCCTCTTGCAGACCGACTCCGCGGGCACCGGTCCCCTCACCGTCGCGTCGGCGCGCCGGCACTCCGGTCGTCTGCTGGTCCGGTTCACGGGGGTCGGCGACCGGACCGCCGCCGAAGGGCTGCGCGGGACCACCCTGCTGGTCGAGTCCGAGGACCTGCCGCCGGTGGAGGACCCCGACGAGTTCAGCGACCACGAGCTCATCGGCCTGCGCGCCGAGACCGCTGAAGGCGCCGCGGTGGGCACCGTCGCCGACGTGCTGCACAACGCCCAGGACGTCCTCGTGATCACGCGCGCGGACGGGCCCGAGGTGCTGGTGCCCTTCGTCCGCGACCTCGTGCCCGAGGTGGACACCGGCTCCGGCCGCCTGGTGATCGACCCGCCGCCCGGCCTGCTGGAACTGGGCGGCTGACCGCCCGCACGAGCGCACCCCCGCGCTCCACAGCGGCGGAGCCAGGCCCGCGCCGCATATCCCGCATCCCGCACCCTCTCCAGCCGCCCGTATCCGGACCACAACCGCACCGCCGGCGGTCGCTCGCCGGACCCGCTGCCGGGAGCCCTCGCACACCCATGCGCATCGACATCATCACGATCTTCCCCGACTACTTCGCGCCGCTGGAGCTGTCGCTCATCGGCAAGGCGCGCGCGGCGGGCATTCTCGACATCCGACTGCACGACCTGCGGTCCTGGACCCGCGACCGGCACAATACGGTCGACGACACCCCCTACGGCGGCGGCCCGGGCATGGTCATGAAGCCCGAGCCCTGGGGCGAGGCCCTGGACACGGTGACCGGCGGCGCCGATGCCCCGCCCCGGCTGGTGCTGCCTACCCCCAGCGGCACCCCCTTTACGCAGGAGCGTGCCAAGCGGCTGTCGGAGGAGCCGTGGCTGGTCTTCGCCTGCGGGCGCTACGAGGGCATCGACGCCCGGGTGGTGGCCGACGCCGGGCGGCGTATGCCCGTGGACGAGATGAGCATCGGCGACTACGTGCTGGCCGGGGGCGAGTCGGCCACGACGGTCATCGTCGAGACCGTGTCGCGGCTGCTTCCCGGAGTGCTGGGCAATGCGGAGTCTGCGGTGCAGGACTCGTTCGCCGCCGGAGCGATGGAGAACCTGCTGGAGGGCCCCGTCTACACCAAACCGGCGCACTGGCGCGACCAGGAGGTGCCGCCGGTGCTGCTGTCGGGAGACCACGGGGCGGTGGACCGCTGGCGGCGCCATGAGGCGCTGCGCAAGACGGCGCGCAACCGGCCCGAGCTGCTCCGGGAGTTGGCCGCCCGGCGCCTGGGCGAGCTGGAGCGCAGCGACCGCGAGCTGCTGCTGGAGCTGCTGGAGCAGTTGCCTCCGCAGTAGCGGGGGACCGGCCCGCGGTCCGGTGCGTCGGTGTGCCGACGGCCGGGGCCGCCTCCCGGGGTGCCTCGGCGGGCGTGCCTGCAGAGCACGGCTGCCGCGTCCGCCGGGCGCCGGAACCACTGCGCAGCTCCGGTGCAGGCCCCGCTCCGCGGATGCCCAGGGCACCGGGCCCGGGGATCGGTTACAAACCGGGTCCCAACGTGTGGCAGACTGGGGGAGTTGCCCCTGTCGTCGCGCGTTGTTCGCATGCCGCCGTCTCATTGCTCGCGCCCGCGCAGACCCGGCAGAGGCTCACACGTAAGACCCCAGCAGCAGATCCGCCCGCGCGAACCGCACTGTCCGTCGCCGCGGCGCGCAATCGATGAGGAAACGCTGAGATGCACACCGCTATTCAGGAAATTGAGAAGGCCCAACTGCGCTCGGACATTCCCGATTTCCGCCCGGGCGACACGCTGAACGTGCACGTGCGCGTCACCGAGGGGAACCGCTCGCGTGTCCAGGTCTTCAAGGGTGTCGTGATCCGGCGCCAGGGAGCCGCCAACCGCGAGACGTTCACCGTCCGCAAGATCAGCTACGGCGTGGGCGTGGAGCGCACCTTCCCGGTGCACAGTCCGGTGATCGAGAAGATCGAGATCGTCTCCCGCGGCCGTGTCCGCCGGGCCAAGCTGTACTACCTGCGCAACCTGCGCGGCAAGGCCGCCCGCATCCCCGAGCGCCGCTAGGCCGTTCTGTCGCGGATCGATTACGCGGCGTATCGCATCTCGGCTGTGGCTTAACCGACACGGAGCGCCGCGCTCGGATAGGCTTCGGTTCCGATGACCAAAGAAGATTCGGCCTCCGGTGCGGTGATCGACGCTGTCGGTCCCACCGGCGGGACCCGGTCCGACCGCTCTGGCTCCCCCGCGCATCAGCGCGGGGGAGCCAGAGTCGTGTCGGGCCGGTGTCCACGAGGCGGCCGGTGCACGTGGTGAGGCCGACGCGGCCGAGAGCGGGGGTTCGATGAACGCCAAGAGGGAGAGCACGGACGAGAAGGCAGAGAAGTCGGGGTCCTTCTGGAAGGAGCTCCCGATCCTGATCGCCATCGCGCTCGTCTTGGCCTTCGTCATCCGGACCTGGATCGCCCAGCCCTTTTACATCCCCTCAGGGTCGATGGAGAACACGCTGCTCATCGGCGACCGCGTGATCGTGAACAAGCTGGTGTACCAGGTGCGCGAGATCAAGCGCGGCGAGGTCGTCGTGTTCAACGGCGAGGGGTCCTGGGACGAAGGGCCCTCCATGGTCCAGCCCGAGGAGTCGGCCAACCCCGTGGCCCGCGCGTTCACCTGGGTCGGCCAGCAGTTCGGGCTCGCCCCCAACGGCCGCGACTACATCAAGCGTGTCATCGGAGTGCCCGGCGACACCGTGGAGTGCTGCGACGAGCAGAACCGCGTCCTGGTCAACGGCGAACCGCTGCAGGAGAAGCCCTACCTCTTCCCCGACAGCATCCCGAGTCACCGGGCGTTCGGTCCGGTCGAGGTGCCCGAGGACCACGTGTGGGTGATGGGCGACCACCGGGGGGTCTCGCGCGACTCCCGCGAGCACCAGAACGAGCCCGGTGGCGGTGCCGTACCCACGGACCACGTGGTGGGGCGCGCGTCGGTGATCGTCTGGCCCGTCGACCGCTGGTCCACGCTGCCCCGGCCGGACACCTTCGAGGCGCTGGACGACGCCCTCGCCGAGAACGCCGGCGCCGACGAGGGAGCAGGCCAGGGGGCCGGCAAGGGCTCCGGCCCGGCGGCCGATGCGGGATGACACGCGCGGGCCGCGCTCGCGCCCCCGCGGGCGGCCGCCAGGACCGGGTCGGGGCGCGGGCGGCACTGCGCTGCCGGGGCCGCCGGAGGTCGCCCAGTGCGCTTCCGAACGGTTGACACGTGCCGCATCATGGTTCTGTAGTCGATCGATCAACGCGGGAACGGGTTCCCGCGAGACCCCATAGGCGAAGGGGGCCGGGCCGCTCAACCGGGACTGCACGACGAAAGCGAGCGCGAAATGAGTTCTGAGGACCTGGAGAAGTACGAGGCCGAGATGGAGCTGCAGCTCTATCGCGAGTACCGCGACGTCGTCGGCCTTTTCAGCTACGTGGTCGAGACCGAGCGCCGGTTCTACCTCACCAACCACGTGGACCTGCAGCCGCGCAGCACTGAGAACGGCGAGATGTACTTCGAGGTCACAATGGAGGACGCCTGGGTCTGGGACATGTACCGCCCGGCCAGGTTCGTCCGAAACGTGCGCGTGGTGACGTTCAAGGACGTCAACGTCGAGGAGATCACCAAGTCCGATCTAGAGGTCCCAGCAACGGGCAAGCCGCAGTAACCGGGCCCCGTCCCGCCGCCCCAGCCGGTCGGGACCACAGTCATCGCCGCCGGGCGGCGCCACGAGCGCCCCCGGCGGCATTCGTATGCCCACCAGGTGCGATGCCCGGGGCAGCCCGGGCCCCGCGTCCGGAGCATCCCCTCCTACCCGCGACCGCGGACGCCCGCGGTGCGCCGCCAGCCCGACGGGCCGCGTTCGACGAATCCGGCGGCGGCGAGCAGGCCCAGACTGCTCAGGGCGGAGTCGAGTCCCAGGCCCGCCGTCTCGGCGACGGATGCCGTCCCTGCACAGGTGCGGTGGGGTACCGCGGCCAGGACTCTGCGGGAGGTGTCGTCGAGGGAGCCGGGGTCGAGCGCGGTACCGCCTTCGTCGGTGCGCAGGTCGGCGCCGATCCGCCCCACCTGCTCCACCACGTCGTCGGTGTCGGTGACGCAGACGGCGGCGCCGTCGCGGAGCAGTCGGTGGCAGCCCGCCGACAGCGCCGAGGTGACCGGGCCCGGTACGGCCATGACGGTCCGATGCAGCTCCTGCCCGTGGCGCGCGGTGTTGAGGGCGCCGCTGCGCAGTCCGGCCTCGACGACTACCGTTCCGGGGGTGAGCGCGGCGATGATCCTGTTGCGTACGAGGAATCCGTGCTTGCTGGGCGGGGTTCCGGGCGGGTGCTCACTGACGAGCGCGCCGCGCGCTGCGATGTCGGCGAAAAGGCCCTCGTTGCCGCGCGGATAGGCGAGGTCGAGACCGCAGGCGAGAACGGCCACCGCGGAGGCGGCGGCGGCGAGACTGCCGCGGTGGGCTGCGGAGTCGATTCCGTATGCGCCCCCGGACACGACCGCCCACGAGCGTCGGCCCAAACCCCATGCGAGGTCGGCCGCCACGTGCATGCCGTAGGCGGTCGCGGCCCGCGCACCCACCACCGCCACCGAACGCAGGCACGCGTGCCGCAGGTCGTGGGCGCCGCGGACCCACAGTGCGTAGGGGCGCCGCCGCCCGAGCTGGTCGAGCTGGGTAGGCCAGCCGGGATCACCCGGAACGACCAGTCGGCTGCCGAAGTCGGCCGTCGCGGCCAGCAGGGCATCGGGGTCGATCCGGCCGGCGCGGTCGCGCCAGCGCGCGGACCGCCGTGCGACGGTGTCGGGGCGCGCGCCCGGCGGCGGCTGCGGTGCCTCGCCGTCACGCAGAGCTCGCCAGACCGCGGCGGCGCCGTGCTCGTCGAGCAGCGCACCCATGGCGGCGTCGCCGGGATCGGCCACGGCGGTCAGACACGCCCGCGCCGAGGCGTCGTCGCCGACCGGGGCCGGGCGGGGACCGGACTCCGACGGCGGGGCGTGCTGCCCGGGTTCCGGCGGCTCGGACGGGGAACCGGAACAGCTCATGGTCGCGGCGGCGGCGCTGCCCTCGGCAAGACGCCGCCTTCCTCCCTTCGAGGTGGATGGGTGCAGGGTGGTGCGGAGTCCGGCTGTGCCGGTCGGCCTACTGGACGCGGCCGGTCCATAGCGCGTAGGCGTAGGCGGTGTCCTCCGCTGCGGGTTCGCGGTCGCCGAGATCGGCGACGGTCCAGGCGACGCGGAGCGCGCGGTCGAGCCCGCGGGCGCTGATCTCGCCGCGCTCAAGGGCGGCCGCGAGGATGCGCAGGGCGTCGGGAGGTACGGGGAAGTGCCGTCGGAGTTCGGCGCCCGGGACCTCCGCGTTGGTGCTCCACGGGGTGCCCGCCAGTCGGGCGGCGGAGCGTTCGCGGGCTCGGGCGACCCGTTTCGCGACGGTGGCCGAGGACTCGGCGTAGGCGCGGTCGGCGAGGAGTTCGGCGTGGGCGACGGGCTGGAGCTCGACCTTGAGGTCGACCCGGTCCAGCAGCGGCCCGGAGAGCCGGGCCAGGTAGCGGCGCCGCTGGACGGACGTGCAGGTGCAGGCGGTTCCGGCCTTGCCGCAGGGGCACGGATTGGCGGCGAGAACGAGGAGGAACCGGGCGGGGAAGCGCACGGTGGCGGCCGAGCGCGCGACGACGACCTCGCCGGTCTCCAGCGGTTGGCGCAGCGAGTCGAGGACGCCGCGGGCGAACTCGGGTGCTTCGTCGAGGAACAGTGCGCCGCGGTGGGCCAGCGAAACGCATCCGGGGCGCAACCGCGTGCTGCCTCCGCCGACGATCGCGGCCCGGGTGGCGGTGTGGTGGGGTGCGCAGAACGGCGGATCGACCACCAGCGGCGACCGGTCGGGCAGGGTTCCCGCCACGGAGTGGACCGCCGTGACTTCGATGGACTCCGCCGAGGCAAGCCGGGGCAGGACGGTGGGCAGGCGTTCGGCGAGCAGGCTCTTCCCGGTGCCGGGTGGACCGACCATCATCAGGTGGTGGCCGCCGGCCGCGGCGATCTCCAGCGCGCGGCGGGCGACCGGCTGCCCCAGTACGTCGGAGAGGTCGGGCTTGCGGGCGGCCTCGGAGGAATCGGTGTCGTCGGTCTGCGGCTTCGGGCCGGGGTCGTCGCCGGGAGGGTCTTCGGCGACCGATTCACCGCGCAGCCGCGCGAGGAGCTCGCCCAGAGAGGCGACCGCCATCACCGACACCCCCGGCACCAGCGCGGCTTCAGCGGCGTTGCCGCGCGCCACGACGAAGGTGGTGTGCCCGCTGCGGACCCCGGCCAGGACCGCGGGGAGTACGCCGCTGACCGGACGCGTGCGGCCGTCGAGGGCGAGTTCCGCCAGCACGACGGCGGTGCGCAGCGACTCCGGCGGCACGGCGCCCTCGGCCGCCAGGACGGCGGCGGCGATCGCGAGGTCGAAACCGCTGCCGCGCTTGGGCAGGCTGGCCGGCGACAGGCTGACGGTGATGTGCCCTTCCGGCCAGTGCTCCCCGGAGTTGACCACGGCGGCCCGGATCCGGTCGCGCGCCTCGCGCAGCGCGGTGTCGGGCAGGCCGACGAGGGTGAGTCCGGCCGCACCGTCGCCGAGGTGGGCCTCGATCTCGACGATGTGGCCGTCGATGCCGATCAGGGCCATGGAGCGCGTCCGGGCGAGCGCCATCACGCCACCCCCTCATGGTGACGGACGCAGACGCGGTCACCGGTGAGGACGAGCACGCACACGGCGTCGATCCGGATGGGCCTGCCGGCCGCCCCGTGGGTGGCGGCCCACCGCCGTGCCAGTCTGCGCAGCCGCCGCCTCTTGGACTCGGTGACCGCCTCCAGCGGCGAACCGAATCGCAGACCGGTTCGGGTCTTGACCTCGGCGACGACGATGGTGGCCCCCTGGCCCGCGACGATGTCGATCTCGCCCTCCGCGCAGCGCCAGTTGCGCGCGAGAATGCGCAGCCCGCCGCGTGCCAGGTAGGCCGCGGCCACGTCTTCGCCCCGCGTGCCGAGCGTGGATCTGCGCCCACCCGGCGTGGACGGGGCAGTGGGAGTGTCGACTCGGTCGCGGCGAGGGCAGGGGCGCAGGGCGCGGCGGAAGGAGCTCATGCTCCTAGCCTGGTCAGTCGGCGGCCGCCGTTCCACGCCGATTTCCGGGCTGTGGACAACCGGCGGCGAGCGAACACAGCGCGGAGTCGAGCCCTGCGAGCGTGTCGGGGGCGGGCGCTCCCTGCGGTGTCGTTCTCCGCGGCGTCCCGGATAGATCGGCCTTACTCGGGTGAAAGGGTTGCGGTGAGGGGGCCCGGTGTTCCAGGTTGGCGCTGACAGCCTCCGCAGCGGTGGAGAGGGGGAGCATGATGGCGCGAAGGTACAGCGACGCGGTCGTGGCTGACGGGCCGCTGGTTTTCGTCTCGGGGCAGATGCCGATCGACGCGGACGGGACGGTGGCCGTCGGCGACGCGCTCGCGCAGACCCGGCGGGCGCTGCGCAACGTCGATTCCGTACTGGCCGAGAACGGGGCGGACGCGCGGCACCTGGTCAAGCTGACCTACTACCTGCGCCACATGGCCGACCTCGACGACGTGCGGCGCGTGGTCGACGGGTACCTCGTTCACGAGCCCCGCCCGGCGAGCACTCTCGTCGAGGTCAGCGGGCTGGTGGACTCCCGGTGCCTGATCGAGGTCGACGCCGTCGCCGTGCGCGGGCGGGGGACGGAGGCGCGGTGAGTGCCGGGGCGGGCGGGGCCGGTGGGACCGCCGAGTCGGCCGAGCGGCGGGAGCTGATCGAGGACCTGCGCGGCCACCTCGCGGTCGACCGGTCGCCGCACACCGTGCGCGCCTACCTCGGCGACGCCCGGGCGCTGCTGGGCTACCTCGACGAGACCGGTCGGGGGCTCGACGGCCTCGACCTCGCCGCGCTGCGGGGCTGGCTGGCCCGGATGCGCGACGGGGGCGCGGGGCGCGCGACCATGGCGCGGCGGGTCGCCGCCGCTCGTGTGTTCACCGCGTTCCTGCACCGCAGCGGCAGGATCGCCCACGACCCCGGCCCGCAGCTCGCCGCGCCGCGCCCGCACCGGTCGCTGCCCGACGTCCTCAGCGAGCGCGAGACCGCCGCCGCTCTCGCCGACGACCCCGACCCCGGCTCCGACCCGCACCGCGCCCCGGAATCCCGCCCCTCCTCCGACCCCGTCGGCCCGGCCTCCGACTCCGGCCGCGCCCCGGACTCCGACCCCGTCGCCCTGCGCCGCCGCACGGTGGTCGAGGTCCTCTACGCCACGGGCGTCCGCGTGGCCGAGTTGTGCGCCCTCGACGTCGACGACGTCGACCGGGAGCGCCGCACTCTGCGGGTCCTGGGCAAGGGAGGCAAGGAGCGGGTGGTGCCGGTGGGGGCGCCGGCCCTGGAGGCGGTGGGCGTCTGGCTGCTGGAGGGCCGCCCGCGGCTGACCTCGCCCGCGAGCGGGCCGGCCCTGTTCCTCGGGGCGCGGGGCGGGCGGCTGGGCACCAGGTCGGCCCGGCGCGACGTGCACGCCTATCTGCGGGCACACGGCACCGACGCCGCCCCCCACGGGCTGCGGCACAGCGCGGCTACACATCTGCTCAACGGCGGTGCCGACCTCCGCAGCGTGCAGGAGATCCTCGGCCACGCATCGCTGTCGAGCACCCAGATCTACACGCACGTCTCGATCGAGCGCCTGATGAGCACCTACAACCGGGCGCACCCCAGGGCGTAGGCGCGATGCGGGCGTCCGTTCCGTTCACTCGGGCCCGTTCGGCCTTTCCGCCTGTTGCGCCCGGGCCGCACAGCGCGTCCGCTCCGGTCCGTCCCGCCTCTGCACCGCTTCCTTCCCGGCCTCCCCTGCCGCCGGGGAGCGGGACCGGGCAGCAGCCGCACCCGCCCGACCCCCAGCAGCGCGAGCGGGTCGAGGTAGGTGTCGCCGCTGCGCAGCCCCCAGTGCAGGCAGGGGCGGGTGACGCAGTGCCGCCCGGCCTCGGCGACGGACGCGATCACCTGCCCCGCCGCCACTCGCATCCCCTCCTCGGCCCGCGGCACCACGGGCAGGTAGGTGGTACGCAGTCCCCCGTGGTCGACGCTGACCACTCCGGTGCCCGCGACGCTGCCGGCGAACGCGACGCGACCCCCGCCGGCGGCGCGGACGGCGGAGCCCGGTCCGGCCGCGAGGTCGACGCCCCGGTGGCCCGGCAGCCAGCGCTGGGCCGGAGGGTCGAAGGGCCGCAGTATGCGCACCGGTTCGGGAAGCGGCCGCTGCCAGGAGTCGTCCTGGGCCCGGGCGGGCGCCGCATGGCCCGCGGGCGCCAGGACGAGCGCCGCCAGCCCGGCGGCCAAGGCGCGGATCGGACGGCGGGCCGGGGTAGGACGCGGAGACGGCATTTACCCAGCCTGGTGCGCCCGCCACCGCACCGCCAGGCCGTTCCCGGGCCTGTGGAGAAAGCGCGGATTCGGCGGAATCCGGACGCTCGGCGGTCCTTGACACCGGCGAGGGCCGTCGATAGGCCCCGACGCACCTCGAGGGCCGCTAGAATTCCATGAGGCTCGATGCGAGCCGACCAATACGCACGCCTCCGTGCCTTCCCGGCAAGGGGCCGCTCTCACGGTCCGCACCCGCGCGGTGCGGCGGAGCGGTCGGGGCGTCAGGAACAACCGGGGCGGGACAGACCCGCCGTACTAGGAGGACCGAGTCATGGCCACAGTCGTGACCATCCGTCAGCTGCTGGAAAGCGGTGTGCACTTCGGGCACCAGACGCGGCGCTGGAACCCGAAGATGAAGCGCTTCATCTTCACCGAGCGCAACGGCATCTACATCATCGACCTGCAGAAGTCGCTGGCCTACATCGACCGCGCCTACGAGTTCGTCAAGGAGACGGTCGCCCACGGCGGCACCATCCTCTTCGTCGGCACGAAGAAGCAGGCGCAGGAGGCCATCGACGAGCAGGCCCGCCGTGTCGGGATGCCCTTCGTCAACCAGCGCTGGCTGGGCGGCATGCTCACCAACTTCTCCACCGTCCACAAGCGGCTCCAGCGCCTGAAGGAGCTGGAGGAGATCGACTTCGACGACGTCGCCGCCTCCGGGCTCACCAAGAAGGAACTGCTCGGGCTGCGCCGTGAGAAGGAGAAGCTGGAGCGCACCCTCGGCGGTATCCGCGACATGTCCCGCGTGCCCAGCGCGGTCTGGATCGTGGACACCAAGAAGGAGCACATCGCGATCAGCGAGGCCCGGAAGCTGAACATCCCGGTCGTCGCGATCCTGGACACCAACTGCGACCCCGACGAGGTCGACTACCCGATCCCGGGCAACGACGACGCCATCCGCAGCGTCAGCCTGCTCACCCGCGTCGTCGCCGATGCCGTCGCCGACGGTCTGCTGGTGCGGTCGGGCGCTTCCGCCTCGGCCGGCGCCGAGAAGTCCGGCGAGGAGCCGCTGGCCGAGTGGGAGCGCGAGCTGCTGGAGAAGGGCGAGGCCACCGCCGAGGCCCCGGCTGCTGAGGCCCCGGCTGCTGAGGCGCCGGCCGCTGAGGCCGCCCCGGAGCAGCCCGCCGAGGCCGCCTCGGAGCAGCCCGCTGAGGCGCCGGCCGCCGAGGCCGCTGAGGAGCAGTCGGCCGCGGCGCCCGTCGGCGAGGCCGAGGCCGAGGGCTCGAAGGAAGCCTGAGCCCTTCAGGCGATTGCGGCTCCCCGCCGCCCCACCGGGCGCGGGGAGCCACGCCGGGCCGCGCGGCCCGGCTCCCGTGAGACCCGTCGACCCACACCGAGGGATTAGAGAAACGCCATGGCGAACTACACCGCCGCCGACGTGAAGAAACTCCGCGACCAGACCGGCGCGGGCATGATGGACTGCAAGAAGGCGCTGGAGGACAGCGACGGCGACTTCGACAAGGCCGTCGAGTTCCTGCGCGTCAAGGGTGCCAAGGCCGTCGGCAAGCGCGCCGAGCGCTCCGCCGACAACGGCCTGGTCGCCCTCAAGCAGGACGACGACGCCTCGGCCGTGCTCGTCGAGCTGGGCTGCGAGACCGACTTCGTCGCCAAGAACGAGCAGTTCCAGCAGCTGGCTTCCGACATCGCCGGCTTCGCCGCCGCCAACGACGTCGACGACATCGCGGCGCTGGCCAACAGCGAGTTCTCCGACGGCAAGACCGTGCAGACCGTCGTCGAGGAGCGCAGCGCCGTCATCGGCGAGAAGCTGGAGCTCCGCCGCTTCGCGAAGTTCGAGGGCGCCTTCGTCGCCAGCTACCTGCACAAGTCCGATCCCGACCTGCCGCCGACCATGGGCGTGCTGGTCGAGCTGGACAAGGCGGACGCCGAGGTGGGCAAGGACGTCGCCCAGCAGATCGCCGCGCTCGCGCCGTCCTACGTCAGCAAGGACGACGTCCCCGAGGAGACCGTCGCCAACGAGCGCCGCATCGCCGAGGCCACCGCCCGCGAGGAGGGCAAGCCCGAGCAGGCACTGCCCAAGATCATCGAGGGCCGGGTGAACGGCTACTTCAAGGACGCCACGCTGCTCGCGCAGCCGTTCGTCAAGGACAGCAAGAAGACGGTCCAGCAGATCGTCGACGCCGCCGGCGTCACCGTTCGCCGCTTCGTGCGCTTCAAGGTCGGCCAATCCTAGTCCGTTTGACATGATGGAGGTGTCGGGGCGTGCCGCGCCCCGGCACCTTCGGTGGATCAGGCGGGGGTCGGCCCGGCGGACGCGCGGCCGCCCCGCATTCGCATAACCACTCGGGGGAACCAGAAGGAGGCCGAGCGCCGTGTCGGAGACCGAAGGCCATGCCGCCGCGGAGGCCCCAGCGATGCACGACTCGGGCTGGAAGCGCGTCGTACTGAAACTGTCCGGCGAGGCGTTCGCCGGCGGTGAGGACCTCGGGATCGAAGCCGTCGTCGTCGAGTACCTGGCCGAGGCGATCGCATCCGCCGTGGCCGAGGGCATCGAGGTCGCCGTGGTCGTGGGCGGCGGCAACATGTTCCGCGGCGCCGCGATGTCGCAACGGGGAATGGAGCGCGGCCGCGCCGACTACATGGGGATGCTGGGCACGGTGATCAACTGTTTGGCGCTGCAGGACTTCCTGGAGCGGCAGGGCGTCGAGACCCGCGTGCAGACCGCCATCCACATGAGCCAGGTCGCGGAGGCTTACATTCCGCGCCGGGCGGTCCGCCACCTGGAGAAGGGCCGCGTCGTCATCTTCGGCGCCGGGCTCGGCGCGCCGTTCTTCTCCACCGACACCACGGCCGCCCAGCGCGCCCTGGAGATCGGTGCGCAGGCGGTGCTCAAGGGAACCCAGGTCGACGGAGTCTACGACTCCGACCCGCAGCGCAATCCCAACGCGCTCAAGTTCGACCGGTTGGAGTACAACGAGGTGCTGACCCGCGGCCTGAAGGTCATGGACGCCACCGCGGTCAGCCTGTGCATGGACAACGGCCTGCCGATCGTCGTATTCGACCTGATGGCCGAGGGCAACATCGTCCGTGCGGTACGGGGCGAGAAGATCGGCACCATCGTGTGCCCGGCGGACCAGAGCTGACACGGCGCCGACCTCCGACAGCCCGACAGATGGACTGAAGCGACACACGGGAGCCCCAATGATCGAAGAGACCCTCCTCGAGGCCGAGGAGAAGATGGAGAAGGCAGTCGTGGTCGCCAAGGAGGACTTCGCCGCGATCCGCACGGGCCGCCCCGGCCCGGCGACCTTCAACAAGATCACGGCCGAGTACTACGGCGCCCAGACCCCGATCAACCAGCTCGCGTCGTTCTCGGTTCCCGAACCGCGCATGGTGGTCGTGTCCCCGTTCGACAAGACGTCGATGGGGGCGATCGAGAAGGCGATCCGCGAGAGCGATCTCGGGGTGAACCCCGCCAACGACGGCAACGTCATCCGCATCGTGTTCCCGGACCTGTCCGAGGAGCGCCGCAAGGAGTACATCAAGGTGGTGCGCAGCAAGGCCGAGGACGCCCGCGTGTCCATCCGCAACATCCGGCGCCACGCCAAGGACGCGTTCGACAAGGCCGTGAAGGCCGGCGACATCGGCGAGGACGAGGGCCACCGCGCGCAGGAGGAGCTGGAGGAGGTCACGCACAAGTACGTCGCGGAGATCGACGAGCTGCTCAAGCACAAGGAATCCGAGCTGCTCGAGGTCTAGAGTCCGTGACGTTCATCGAGCCCGGTTCCGAGCAGGACGACGACCGCGCGCGGCACGAACCGCCGCCCACCGGCCCCGGCGCGCCCGAGGAAGGCGAGAGCGGGTGCCAGAGCTCCGAGGGGCCGGAGAACCCCGGCGCGGGCGCCTCGCACGGGGCGCCGGCACCGGACGGCGGCGCCGGCGCCGGAGGCGAAGGCGACGACAGCGCCCGGCAGCGCTTTGTGCTGCACAAGCCCGACGGCGAACCCGTGCGCACCGGCCGCAACCTGCCGCTGGCCATCGCCAGCGGTGTGGCGCTGGGCGCGCTCGTGCTGCTGTCCATCTACCCCTTCTCGGCCGGGTTCGTGGCCATCACCGCCGCGGCCACACTCATCTGCCTGCGCGAGCTCAACCGCGGTCTGGCCGCCAAGGGCGGCCGGCTCGCGGTCTGGCCGCTGGCGCTGGGCGGCGCGGCCATGCAGGTGTGCGCCTATTTCGGCGGCGCCGAGTGGCTGGTGGGCGCCACGGCGCTGACGGCCGTCGCCGCGCTGTCATGGCGGCTGCGCGACGGTGCCGAGGGCTACGTCCGCGACGCCGGCGCGAACCTGCTCACCCTTCTCTACGTCCCCTTCCTGCTGGGCACCTGGCAGCTGCTGATCGCCACGCCGGGCGACGGCCAGGAGCGGCTGATCGCGTTCATCCTCGTCACCATCAGCAGCGACATCGGCGGGTACTTCGCCGGAATCCTGATGGGCCGGCACAAGATGGCGCCGGTGATCAGCCCGAACAAGACCTGGGAGGGCTTCGGCGGCTCGGTGCTTGCCTGCATGCTGGCAGGCGGGCTGACCGTCGCGCTTATGCTGGACGGCCCCGTGTGGGCCGGCGCGGTGTTGGGCGTGGCCGTCGTCCTGGCGGCGACGGTGGGCGATCTGATCGAGTCGCTGCTCAAGCGGGACCTCGGCCTCAAGGACATGGGCCGGTTCATGCCCGGCCACGGCGGCCTGCTGGACCGGGTCGACTCGCTTCTGATCGCCGGACCGGTCGCCTGGGTCGTGCTGAGCCTGCTGGTGCCCTAGCACCCGTTCCAGCGGAAAAGGCCCGGCGCACGCGCCGCGCGGCCGGGTCCCCTCCGCCGGGTCACCGTGTCGTGAGCCGACGTACGCCGGGCACGCTGAGCGCGGTCAGGCACGCGAGCACGATCAGGGCCGCCCCGCCTGTCAGCGTCGGCCGGATCCCCACCAGCGCCGCGATCGGTCCCGCCGCGGTCTCGCCGAGCGGCAGGGCGACGAAGGAGCCCAGCGCGTCGTAGGAGTAGACCCGCGCCAGCTTCTCCGGCGGGATGTTCTGCTGCAGCGACACCTCCCAGGCCACACCGAACTGCTCAAGGGCGACGCCGGTGAGGAACATCGCGGGCAGCAGGAACGGCACCGCGGGCGCGTAGCCCAGCGTCAGCAGCGGCAGCGCGTCCAGGGCGACCAGCGACACCCCGAACAGCAGCGCCCGGCGCGGCTGCCCGGGCGCTGCCAGCAGCCCGCCGGCCAGGGCGCCGAAGGTCTCGGCGGAGAGGACGACGCCCCACAGCCCGCGTCCGATCGTGGCATCGGCAACGGCGGGACCGAGCACCTTCACCCCGCCCGACCAGACAGCGTTGACCACCATGAACTGCAGTACCACGATCCACACCCACGGCCGCGCGGCGAACTCGGTCCACCCCTCGGCGAGCTCGCGCAGCGGGTTGCCGCCCCCGCCGGTGGCGGGCGGGGCGACCCGCACGAACCCGAAGGCCGCCCCCGCCGCGGCGAAGACCGCGGCGTCGGCCGCCAGCGTCCAGCCCGGCCCGACGAGCCCCACCGCGCCGCCGCCGGCCGACATCCCCACGGCCATGCCCAGCATGATGCCCATGCGGGCCACCGCGTTGGCCTGGCGCAGCAGATGCGCGGGCACGGTCTGCGGAGTCAGCGAGACGGCGGCGGGCAGGCCCACGGCGGCGACCCCGCCGTTGACCAGGCTGAGCGCCGCGAGCAGGGGGACCGACGCCGCGCCGGTCAGGACGGCGGCGGCGATCGCGGCCTGCGATGCCGCCGCCAGTGCGCAGGCGCCCTGCAGGATGACCGAGCGCGGCAGCCGGTCGGCCAGGATGCCGCCGAGCAGCGCGAAGACGATCAGCGCCACCGACCGGGCGCCCAGCACGATCCCCAGGTCCACCGGCGAGCCCGTCAGGTCGAGCACGGCGAAGGCCAGCGCGACGGTGGCCAGCGAGTTGCCGAAGTACATCAACCCGCGCCCGGCTGCCAGCCCGCGAAAGTCCCGGTAGCGCAGCGGCGCACGGACGCCCCGCTCGGAGCGGGGCGGATCCGCGGTTCCCGGCGCCGGCGGGTCGCCGGCGCTCACCGTCCCCGCCGCTCGTCGGCCGCAGCGCCGTCACCGCCGTGGCCACCGTGGCCGCCGCCGGTGCCCGGGGATCGGCGGTCGTCGAGGGCGAACATGGCCAGGGTGGTGCTGGTGGGGATCGTGCCGGGGGTGTGCGGAGGGCGTGCCGCAGAGTGCAGGCGCTCGGTGGCGCCCGAGACGGTTTCGACGATGGCGTGCCACTCGTCGGGGTCGACCCACACCTCGGCGTCGGTGATGTTGCCGCGCTCGTCCGCGCGGCGCCGCGCGGCGCGGCGCTGGAGCTCGGCGGCGAGCGCGGCGGCGACCGCCCGGTGGTCGACGCCGGTCGCGGTCGGGCCCGCGGCCAGCGCGGACGGACCGCTCGCGGCGTCGTGCCGGTATCGGCGCGCGCGTCCGCCCGAGACCCGCACCTCCTCGGCGAGCTCCAGCAGTCCGCCGTCGTGCAGCCGGCGCAGGTGGTAGCTGACGTTGGCCTGGGTCTCGCCGAGCTCGCGAGCGGCCTCGGCCGCGCTCATCGCCTGCGCGGTGAGCAGCGACAGCAGCCGCAGCCGGAGCGGGTGCGCCAGCAGCCGCAGGCCGGCGAGATCGGGGGAGTCGGGGGAGTCGGGAGGGTCGGGGGGATCAAGCATGGCAGGCACACTAGGAGCCTTCAGCCCATCCGTCAAAGAGTTGTTTGGTAGTTGGTCGGGTGGAGGGCGAACGCGGGCCGTGGCCCGGCATGAGCCTCGGGAATTGGGCGGAGTGGCCGACTCCGCGGCGCCGACCCTGGCACGCTGGTGCGAGGACGACGCGAGGAGAGCCCATGGAATCCTGGCCGCCGCGGGACACGCTCGGCCGGATCCTGATGGATCTGGCCGGGCTGAAGATCATCGACTACCACAGCACCGAGGACACCCCCGAGGGCCGCCTCCACCGCATCACCACCGCGCACGGCTACGAAGTGGCCCTGACCGACGCCGACGTGGCTCCCTTCGCGCTCGGGGCCGGCGCCGCGGAGTTCAACCAGACGCACACCTACAACGCGGTCTCCGACCTGATCGACGAGGTCGTCGCGCAGCGCTGGACCGGATGAGCCCGCCGCGCCTTCGGCACGTCACCCCAGGATCCAGCTGCGCCCTTCGGCGGCGAGCTTGTCGAGCAGGGTGGCGGAGTCGTGCTCCTTGGCGAAGAGGTGCTCGGGCCGGGTGATGGGGACGATCCACAGCCAGGTGACCGGGTCGCCGTGGAACGTGAGGCCGGAGGTGTCGGGGGGCAGTTGGCCGGAGGGCCCGCTCAGCGGTGCCGGGTCGTCCACGAGCAGCACGGCCGCGCTGCTGCCGCGCATGGCGGTGTCCTCCGGGTTGTCCAGCCACTTCACGCTGTGCCCGGTGCCGAACCAGGTCACCGCCCGCCAGGGGAAGGCCCCGATCCAGCGGAAGATCCGGGCGGCCACGTGCGCCTGCGTGGTGGTGGCCAGCGCCAGTTCGATGCGGGCGTAGGCGGAGGTGTCGGCCATGTAGCGGTCCAGCGTGGGCATGCGCTGCCCGCACATGCCCACGGTGCTCAGCACCGTATAGGGCCGGTCCTCGGTCGGCGGGCGCTCGGAGACGCGGATCAGCGGGGCGTGGCCGTCGGAGACGTCCCAGTAGTGCCCGGCGGATCCGACGGTGCGGGTGAGGTGGTTGAAGACGGTGCGCTGGACGCTGCGCCAGGCGTTGGGCGCGGCCCGCCAGTCCCAGTAGGCCTCGGCATGCACCACCCTCGGCCACAGCTGCTCGGCGACCGGGTCCAGCGCCCAGGCATAGGGGCTGCGGCCGATGGCCTCGCGAGCGTAGCCGGGCAGGCCGCTGTCGGCCTCCGCCCAGCCCGGCACGATCGCCAGCAGGCCGTCGTCGTCGAGCAGGGCCACACCGTCGCCCTCCTCGAACCAGACGGCGCGCAGCGCGGACTCGTCGAAGGGGGCGCGGCCCTGCGGGTGCTTGGTCTGCGCGGCGGGCATCAGCGGCGCCTGCCCGCGGTAGAGGCCCGCGGGGTCGCTGGTCTCAGGAGCCATCTCGTGGTTGGCCAGCCACACCGGCACGCGGATGGAGCCCCGGGCGTCCAGGAGGTAGGCGGAGGTGGTGCGGGAGTCGTGCTCGACGATGACGCGGCGGCTGCGGTAGGGGCTGGACTGGTCGAGGAGGACGCGCGCTCCGGCCACCTGCCCTCCTTGTCGGCTCTCGTCTGCTTCGGCTGGTCGCACGGCCGAGGGGCCCGCGGGGGAGCGGACCGGCCGGTGCCGGACGGCGCCGGCGTGAGCGCCGCATATCATGAACCGTAGTCCCCGACCGGGCCGCGCCGGCGGTACCACGGCTTCCGTCGCCGAAGGCCGTACAGGCCCCTAAAGTACCGCGCATCGCCGGTCCCGTCTGCGGTTGCCGTCCGACTCCGATCCGCCTTGGATACCGATGCCTGCCGAGCTCACCTTCGCCGCGCCCCGACGGGCCGCGCCGCCCCGCCACCTCGCCGACCTCAGCCCGCAGGAGCGCCGGGACGCCGTGACCGAACTCGGCGAGAAGCCCTTCCGCGCCAAGCAGCTCGCGCAGCACTACTTCGGTCGGCTGGAGTCCGACACCTCCGCGATGACCGACCTCCCGGCGGAGGTGCGCGAGACCCTCGGCGACGCCCTGCTGCCGCCGCTGCTCACGCCGGTGCGCCATGTCACCTGCGACGACGGCATGACCCGCAAGACGCTGTGGCGCGCCTTCGACGGCGTGCTGTTCGAGTCGGTGCTGATGCGCTACGCCGACCGCATCACGCTGTGCGTCTCCTCCCAGGCGGGCTGCGGCATGAACTGCCCCTTCTGCGCCACCGGGCAGAACGGGCTCACCCGCAACCTCTCCACCGGGGAGATAACCGACCAGGTGGTCTCGGTCGCGCGCGACCTCGCGCGCGGCGAGGTCGCCGGCGGACCGGGCCGCATCAGCAACGTCGTGTTCATGGGCATGGGCGAGCCGCTGGCCAACTACCGGCGGGTGCTGGAGTCCGTGCGCCGGATGACCGATCCGGTGCCCGGCGGGCTGGGCATGTCCCAGCGCGGCGTGACCGTCTCGACGGTGGGCCTGGTTCCGGCGATCGACAAGCTGATCGCCGAGCGGATGCAGGTACGGCTGGCCATCTCGCTGCACGCCCCCGACGACGAGCTGCGCGACGAGCTGGTGCCGGTGAACAACCGCTGGAAGGTGGCCGAGGTTCTCGACGCCGCCTGGCGGTACTCGGGCACCACGGGCCGGCGGGTCTCCGTCGAGTACGCGCTCATCCGCGACATCAACGACCAGGCCTGGCGCGCCGACCTGCTGGGCCGGCTGCTCAAGGGTCATCTGGCGCACGTCAATCTGATCCCGCTGAACCCGACTCCGGGCTCGAAGTGGACGGCCTCGCGGCCCGAGGACGAGCGCGAGTTCGTGCGCCGCCTGGAGGCGCACGGGGTCCCGGTCACCATCCGCGACACCCGCGGCCAGGAGATCGACGGCGCCTGCGGCCAGCTCGCCGCCGCGGAGGACTAGCCGTCGGCGCTGCCGCCCCCGCCGACGACCGGAAGTTGAGGACGTGACCGAGTCCGCCGCCCAGATCGCGCTGGCCTTCCTGGTCGGGGCGGCGTCCGCGCTGTTCCCGGTGATCAACGTCGAGCTCTACCTCGTGGGCATGGGCGCCCTGGGCGGCGGTGTTCTGGCGTTCGTGGCGGTGGCGGCCGGAATCGGCCAGACCGTCGGCAAGATCGCCTACTACTACATCGGTCGCGGCGCGCTGAACGTGCCGTGGCTCAAGCGGCGGGCACGGACTCCGCAGCGGTGGACGGCACGCGTGGAGCGCTGGCGCGCCAAGGCCGAGGGGCGCCCCTGGTGGACGGTCGGCCTGGTGGCCGTCAGCTCCTTCGCCAGCATCCCGCCGTTCATGGTCGTCGCGGTACTGGCGGGCACCCTGCGCATGCCGCTGGCGAGTTTCGTCCTGGTGACCTTCGCAACCCGCACCGCGCGGTTCGCGCTCCTGGTCTACGCGCCCGGCCTGGCGATGTGGGCGCTCTAGCGGCAGGCCGGGGCCGGAGCGGCGGCCCGGACGGCTCGGCGCCGCGCCGCCGCGCCTCGCTCAGCGGGTGCCCCACGCGTAGGTCTGCTTGTGCAGCCGCAGGTACAGGAACGTCTCCGTGCCGGTGACGGTGGGCACCGACCGGATGGCGCTGAGCAGCTCCAGCAGCTGCTCGTCGTCGGCCGCAACCACCTCGACCAGGATGTCGAAAGACCCGGCGGTGACGACGACGTAGTCGACGCCCTCCAGTTCGGAGATCTGGTCGGCCACCGCGGTGAGGTCCCCGTTCGAGCGCACCGCGATCATGGCCTGGCGGCTGAAGCCCAGCATCATCGGATCGGTCACGCCCACCACCTGGACGACCCCGGCCTCCAGCAGCCGCTGGACGCGCTGGCGCACGGCCGCCTCCGACAGGCCCACGGCCTTGCCGATTGCGGCGTAGGACCGCCGTCCGTCCTGCTGCAGCTGCTCGATGATGCGCTTGGCCGTCGCATCGAGATGGGGGTGCTTCCGAGCGGCGGCCGGCGCAGTATCACCGTTGTCGGTCACAGGGTCCTCCGATTGGCGTAAATGATAGTTCTCGCGCCACTAGGCTCGTGAATCGGTGGTATTCGGGGATCAGTGCAACTGAATCAGAATACTCCAGGGGGATGCCGGTGAGCGCCTCTAGGACGAGAGCCTGCCCCGTACCGAATCCAACGACAGTAGCGCTACATGGAGGGAGAGGCAGGTCTCGACGGAGTCGAGATCGGCCTCCAGCACGTGGGAGATGCGCCGCAGCCGTTCGTAGAAGGCCGGGCGCGACAGATGGGCGTTGGCGGCGGCCAGCGCCTTGTTGCGTCCCGAAGCCAGGTACTGGCGCAGCATCTCGGTGAGATCGCTGCCGTGGCGGGCATCGTAGTCCAGCAGCGGGCCGAGTTCGCGCTCGACGTAGGTCTGCAGCCGCTCGTCGTCGCGGAAGAGGTGCAGCAGGCCGCGCAGATGCAGGTCGGGTAGGCGGTAGAAGGGGCGGTCGTCGCCGTCGCCGTCCTGCTGGTGCAGCGCGACGTCGCCGACCTGGCGCGCCTCGAGGAACGAGCGGCGCACGTCGCGCACGCCCTGAGCGGTGGAGCCCACCGCGAGCACGGCGCTCGCCCCGACCCGCTCGCGGATGGCCTCGGACAACCGGTGCAGGTGCGGCTCCAGCTTCCCGGAGTCCGGCACCGCGAGCAGCACCCCCACCCGCAGGTCGTCGATCGAGCCCACGAGTGCCGTCAGCCGCAGCGCCCGGCAGGCGCGCGCCACCCCCTCGGCGGTGTCGGACAGCCGCGCCTGGGCGGCCAGCCCGGTGCCCGCCTCGCGCAGCCGCAGCACCAGCCCTACGAGCCTGCGCCCTGACAGGGGCACGCCCACGGCACGGGCGCGCACCAGTGCCTCCTCGGGGTCGGAATAGGCGCGGTCGATGATCCCGGCGATGATCGTTCGGTGGGTCTGCCGCTCCAGGCTCTCCTGATGGCGCTCCAGCAGGCGGCCGAGGGCGAGTGTGGTCGCCGCCCGCTCGATCAGCATGGTCTGCCGGGGTGCGGGAGCCGCGCCGGTGATCAGGATCAGCCGCCCCCAGTCCTGGCCGCGGGCGCCCACCATGGTCACCAGCCACCCGGTCGGGGCGTCGTGCGAGGTGCGCCCGCTGACCCGCACTCCGCGCGAACGGGTCTCCCACGACGCCAGTAGACGCCCGGGGTCCTCGCCGTTGAGGTCGCATACCAGCACCTGGTGGGCGAGGTTCTCCAAGACCACCGGGCAGCCGGAGAGCTCGGCGATCTCCCGGAGCACGCGCGAGGGGTGGGCGCCCTCGACGGACAGTTCGGTGAAGACCTCGTGCAGCCGCTCGGATTCGCGGAGCTCCTCCAACTGCCGGTTGACCACCCGGATGTGCACGGCCTCGGTGATCTCCACGAAGCGCGCCTCGCGCTCCAGCGCGACCACCGGGATGCCCGCCTTGCGGGCCGGCTGCAGCAGCTCCTCCGGCAGCTCCGCGTCGTACTTGCGGCCCAGCTCCACGGCGATTCCCGCTACCCCGGCGGAGGCGAGGCCGTCGATGTAGGCCTGCAGCGACTCGGGGTCGTCGGGCATCGCGATCCCGGTGGTCAGCACCAGCTCGCCGCCGCGCAGCAGATGCGCCAGATCGGTGACCTCGGCGACGTGCACCCAGCGCACGGCCGCGTCCAGGCGGTCGGCACCCACCACGACCCGCGGGCGCGCGCGACGCACGGCCGGGAGTTCGAGCACGTCGGCGAGGGTGGGCAGCACGCACCCAGTCTAGGCCCGCGCCCGCCCGCGGCCCGGGGCGAAAGAGCAGGGCCGACCCGCCCGCCCGGCGTTGTTCATGACACGTTGTCAACCAGGCGGGGCCGAAACCGACACCCTGCCGCTGGCGGCCGGCCGCGATGGGAGTGAGACTGAGGTCATGTCGGAACTTCTCGCTCGTCACCGTGCCGTCATGCCATCGTGGCTCGCCCTCTACTACGACGAACCGGTCGAGATCACCGGAGGCAAGGGCGTCCGCCTCACCGGCGCCGACGGCAACACCTACCTCGACTTCTTCGCCGGCATCCTGACCAACATGCTCGGCTACGACGTGGCCGAGGTGCGCGAGGCGGTGGAACGCCAGATCGCCACCGGCGTCGTGCACACGTCCACGCTGTACCTGCTGCGCGGGCAGGTCGAGCTCGCCGAGAAGATCGCACGCCTGTCCGGCATCCCCGACGCCAAGGTCTTCTTCACCAATTCCGGCACCGAGGCCAACGAGACGGCCCTGCTGCTGGCCACCTGCGCACGCGGCAGCGACCAGGTGCTGGCCATGCGCAACAGCTACCACGGCCGCTCGTACGGCACCGTCGCGGTCACCGGCAACCGCGGGTGGAAGAACTCCGCACTGTCCCCGCTCAACGTCCACTACCTGCACGGCACCGACCGTGAAGCCGCCGCGTTCCGCGGCATGTCCGACGACCGCTACATCGACGCCTGTGTGGCGGACCTGCGCGACGTGCTCGCCACGGCCACGGCCCGCGACGTCGCCTGCCTGATCGCCGAGCCGGTCCAGGGCGTCGGCGGGTTCACCATGCCGCCGCCAGGCCTGTTCGCCGCCTACAAGGAGGTCCTGGACGAGGAGGGCGTGCTGTTCGTCTCCGACGAGGTGCAGACCGGCTGGGGACGCACCGGCACCGGGTTCTGGGGCATCAGCGAGCACGGGGTCGCCCCCGACGCAATCACCTTCGCCAAGGGCCTGGGCAACGGCTTCGCGGTCGGGGGCGTCGTGGCGCGCGGCGACCTGATGGACGGCCTGACCGCCAACGGGGTCTCCACCTTCGGGGGCAACCCGGTGGCCATGGCCGCCGCCAACGCCGCGCTCGACTACGTCCTCGACCACGACCTCCAGGCCAACGCCGCCCGCCTGGGCCCGATCGTGCTCGACGGCCTGCGGCCGCTGGCCGGCCTGGCCGCGGTGGGCGCGGTACGGGGCAAGGGCCTGATGTTCGCGGTGGACATGGTCGACCCCGGTACCGGGGCCCCCTCGCCTCAGCTGGCCTCGGCGGTGCTCGAAGCCACTCGGCGCCGCGGGCTGCTGATCGGCAAGGGAGGGCTGCGCGGGAACGTGCTGCGCGCGGCGCCGCCGCTGACCGTCGAGGAGGCCGACGTCCGCGAGGCCCGCGACATCCTCGTCGACGCCGTCACCGAGGTCGACGCCCAGGCGGGCTGACCGCGCCGCTCATCCCGGGCCGCGGCCCCGGCCCGACGGGCCGGACGACCGCGCGGGGCGCCGCCGGCAGCGTCGGCGCCCCGCGGCGTCCGACGCTGCGCCCGCCCGTCCCGCACGCCCCACGCTCGCCGGCTCCCGCATGCCACGCCCCTGTTCGCGCGTACCTCCGGAGGTCTTCCCATGAGCAAGCACGTCACCCATTGGATCGGCGGCAAGCCCTTCGCCGGATCGAGCGCCGAACAGCGCCGCGCCGACATCGCCGACCCCGCTACCGGCATCGTGGCCGGAACCGTCGACCTGGCGGGCCCCGCCGAGGTGGGCGCCGCCGTGGAGGCCGCCCGCGAGGCGTTCCCCGCCTGGCGCGACGCCTCCCTGTCCGCGCGCGCGTCGGTGCTCTTCCGCTTCCGGGAGCTGGTCGACCGCCACTCCGACGAGCTGGCCCGCATCATCAGCGCCGAGCACGGCAAGGTGGTCTCCGACGCCGCGGGCGAAGTGGCGCGCGGCCTGGAGGTCGCCGAGTTCGCCTGCGGCATCCCGCACCTGCTCAAGGGCGGGTTCTCGGAGAACGTCTCCGCGCGGGTGGACGCCTACTCCATCCCCCAGCCGCTCGGCGTCGTCGCTGCGGTCACCCCGTTCAACTTCCCGGCGATGGTGCCGATGTGGATGTTCCCCGTCGCCATCGCCTGCGGCAACACGGTGGTACTCAAGCCCAGCGAGAAGGACCCTTCGGCGGCGGTGCGCCTGGCCGAGCTGTGGGCCGAGGCCGGTCTGCCCGACGGCGTGTTCAACGTCGTCCACGGCGACCGCTCCGCCGTGGACGCCCTGCTGGAGCACCGCGACGTCAAGGCGGTCAGCTTCGTGGGCTCCACCCCGATCGCCCGCTACATCTACGCCACGGCCGCGGCCAACGGGAAGCGCGTGCAGGCGCTCGGCGGCGCCAAGAACCACATGCTGGTGCTGCCCGACGCCGACCTGGAGGCGGCGGCCGACGCGGCCGTCTCGGCGGGCTTCGGCTCGGCCGGGGAGCGGTGCATGGCGATCTCGGCGGTGGTCGCCGCCGAGTCCGTCGCCGACGACCTGCTGGAGCGTATCCGCCGGCGGGTCGAGCGGCTGCGGGTGGGACCGGGCGACGACGAGCGCAGCGAGATGGGACCGCTGGTCACCCGCGAACACCGCGACCGGGTCGCCGGCTACCTGGAGTCGGGCGTACGCGAGGGCGCGACCCTGGCGATCGACGGCCGCACCCACCCGGTGCTGGGCGGGGGCGGCGGCGGTTTCTGGCTGGGGCCCTCGCTGCTGGACCACGTGAGCCCGCGGATGGCCTGCTACACCGACGAGATCTTCGGTCCGGTGCTGAGCATGCTGCGTGTGCCAGACCTGGACGCCGGCCTGGAGCTGATCAACGCCAACCCCTACGGCAACGGCACGGCGGTGTTCACGGGCGACGGCGCGGCCGCGCGCCGCTTCCAGAACGAGGTCGAGGTGGGGATGGTGGGGATCAACGTGCCGATCCCGGTCCCGATGGCCTACTACTCCTTCGGCGGTTGGAAGGACTCGCTGTTCGGCGACTCGCATATGCACGGCACCGAAGGGGTGCACTTCTACACCCGCACGAAGGCCGTGACGGCGCGCTGGCGGTCGGCGGCGCCTGCGGGCGGCGGTGCGGTGGGCGGAGGCGCGTCCCCCTCCGCGGCGGCGACCGGTTCGGCGGCCGCGTCCCCGGCCGAGAACGGCGGAGTCGACCTCGGGTTCCCCACCAGCGGATGAGTCCGCCGGATCAAGCCGATGCGACGGAACGGAATTCGCCTACACGGGGTTCCTCGTCCGCGACAGTCGGTATTGTGGCGGGTGGTCCGCCGCGGTGCCACACCCCCGGTGCCACGGTCGGCGACGCGGAGCATTCCCCGAGACGCGCTCTTCCCCTCCTCCCCCTGGAAGCGAGCGCGTGGGTGGCGGCGCTCCGGGCGCGGTTCCCCCGTCTCCCGGAGCGCCCCACTCGTCTCCTGTGGCGGGCGACCCTTCGTTCCCGCCGGTCTCCGCACCGCCGCGTCGCACGCGAACCCGCTGCGCACGGGCCGGCCGACCCTGATCCGGCCGCTGCGGCGCTGCGGAAGCGGTCAGTGCGCGACCAGCGCGTGCTCCAGGGCGCCGGCGTCGTACGCGGCCGCGAAGCCGACGCATTCGTGGCACCCGAACACGGCACCGCCGTCGGATGAGGCTCCGATCCGGTGCCGGGGTCGCGGCCAACGGGCGTGGCAGACAGCGCAGGCCTCGCCCATAAGCTGCGAGACCGTGAGTGCTCCTGCGTCAAAGAGGTGAATGTCGGTTGTGTCCGTATTTTCGATGTCTGAATCGCACATAATGCTCAGACCGCTCAACGTCCCTGCTCCCCCCGTGGTTTAGGACAGTCTGGCGGGCTTGCCGTGATCGGGTCTTATTGAATCAGAAGCGGTCTGCAACCGGAATAGCCCAGGCCGATTTTTGTTACAGAGCGACGAAGTTCGGTAACCATCTGTGACTAGTGCGGAGTGTGTGGTGGGATGACCGGGGTTGGGGAGGGAGGAATCGGACGCTTCTCCGGTACTACGCGGGCGTCACCGTGAACCGGCGCAGCCGCAGGGCCGGGTTCTTCGTCCGCACTTGTGTCAGGCGGTCCGTCGAAATAGGTGCGACCGCAACCCCGGTCTGCTCACCGAGCGCCACGACGCGAACGCCCATGGGGTCGACGACCATGCTGTTGCCCGCGCCGGTCGGGGCGTTCTGTCCCGCCGCGGCGACATAGAGCGTGTTCTCGATCGCTCTGGCCCGAACCAGGGTGTCCCAGTGGTCCTCCTTCTGCGGGCCCGGCACCCACTCGGCCGCGAGCAGCAGCACCTGCGCGCCGGCGTCGGCGATGCGCCGGGTCACTTCGGGAAAGCGCAGGTCGTAGCACGTCTGCAGGCCGAAGACCACGCCGTCCCGCGAAAACGTCTGCGGCGCGTCGATCGCCCCGGGCTCGACGACGTCGGACTCGGTCGCCCCGAAGGCGTCGTAGAGGTGCAGTTTCCGATAGAGCGCCGCGACGGAGCCGCCGGGTTCCAGCGCCACGAGGGTGTTGCGAAATCGCTCGCCGCCGGGTACCGCCTCGTTGATGCCGGCCACGACAACCGCACCCGATTCGGCGGCCAGGCGCGCAAGCCCGCTGACGAAGGCGCCGTCCAAGGGCTCGGCGGCCTTGACGAACCGCCGGTCGGTGCGCGGTGCGGTGAACATCGCGTACTCCGGGAGCAGGACGACACCGGCGCCGCGCTCGGCGGCCTCGGCGACCAGCCGCCCCGCGGCCGCCAGGTTCTGCGTCTTGTCCTCGCCCGGGGCGAACTGAGCGACTGCGACGTGGACCATGGGGCTCCCTCCACCGCGGATCGACCGCCTCCGGCGCCGCGGGCGCCCGCGGCGCGGGCGCGCCGCCGTCACGCCCGGTGCGAAACGGCCGCGCCTGTCCTGCCGATTGTCCCCGAGGGCGCGGGGCCGACGCACATGGGGAGCCGGGTTGGCCGCGGGGCGTGCCGGGGGAGCGGGCGTGCGGAGGCAGAGCGTGCGCGGGAGGGCGGCCGGGCGCGGCGCCGGCACGCCCCGCGGGGCCCTTCGTCGGATTCTCCTGCGAAGAACCCGAGCGTGACGCACAATGGCCATTGCCGTACGTGGCCGACGGGACACGATGCGGCGCAACCGTCGGTCGAGCCCGCTGTGAGGTATGCGATGCGCGTGTCCCCGTCCGCTCCGGCAACCGCGGAATCCGCGGGCGGCGCACGGGCGGCCGCGGGCGCGCCGGTCCCGCCGGGCGCAGACGCGGGAGCGGCCGCCGTCCCGAGTGCGAGCCGTGCGCCGGCGGGAGGTGCCGCCGGCGAAGCCGAGCCGCCACTTCTGGAACGCCTGCCGGCACTGCTCGCCTACTACCAGCGCTGCCTGCGGCGCGAGGCCGTGCTGGGATCCGAGTGCCCACTGGGGGCGGATGCCCCGGACGGCGGTTCCGAGTCCGCGGTCGTGTGCCTGCCCGCCGGTCCGGAGCCGCTGTTCAGCGGCGGCGAGGAGGCGCCGCACCTACCCCCCTCGGTCGGCGCGCTGGTGCGGTCGGCCGCCGCGGGCGGGCGCACGCTGCGCTACGGTTACCCGCTGGTGCTGCTGCATCCGGGGCGCGGCGAGGCCAAGGTGGGCCTTCGGGCCGCTCCGCTGCTGGTGGCCGACATCGAGGCCGTCGACGACGGCGGCGGGTTGCGCGCGCGGGCGGTCTCCGGCGCCGAGGTCAACCCCGTCCTGCTGCGCGCGTTGGGTATCCACTCCGCCGCCGAGACCGCGGAGCTGCGCGCCTGGCTGCGCCGCGGCGCGACCGGTGCCGGTCCGGTGCCCGGCGGAAGCGGGCGCCGAGGTGTGAGGGGAGGCGGGGGCGCGAGCGCAGGCCGCGCCCGCCTGCCGCGCGACCTGGAGCAGACGGTGCGCGCCCTGCTGGTGGGGTTCGGGATCGAGCGCGCAGATCCCATCCTGCCGTCCCGGCTGCGCGACGCCCTTCCCGGTCCCGACGCCTCTCCGGGGGCGCGCAACGTCGCCGTGGTCTACACCGCGGGAGGAACCGGCGCGCCGGTTCCCGCCCGGGGGCCGGGGCCGGATGCGGACGACGCGACATCCCTCGCCTGCCTGGTCTCCGAGCTCGGCCGTCCGGCCGGAGGCGACGCGCTCCCGGACGGTGCCGCGCAGACCGCGCTTGGGGCGCTGCTCGGGGGACCCGGTCGGCCCGGCGCCGAACCCGGCGTCCCCCCGGTCTCCTCCGGGCAGCTGGACGAAGCCGGGCACCGGGTCGTCCTTGCCGCTCTCCGCGCCCCGCTCACCGTCGCCGCCGCACCGCCCGGCACCGACGGCGCCGGCTTGGCCGACGCGGTGCTGCGGACGGCCGCCGCGGCCGGGCTGACGGCGGTGCTCGGCGGCCGGGAGGACCGCGTGCTGGACCGCATCGCCGACCGCGCCGGACAGCCGCCCGGCCACACGGTCGCGCGCGCCGGCGGCCACGAACAGCGGGCCGCCGAGATGCGCGTGCTGGAGCGGCTGCGCGACCGCTCCGTACCCGGTACCGGCGAGGACGCCGACATCAGCGCTTTGCAGGCGCAGGCGGCCGGGGACTGGATGCGTGTCGAGAGGCTGCGCCGGTGCCTCGACGCCACCGCCGCCGAGGGCCGGACTCTGGCGCGGCTGGCCGAGGAACGCCGCTCGATGACCGACTTCGGCTGGTTGCCCGACAGGCACTTCGGCCCAGGTCGCGGTGGCCCCGCGTACTGGCTCGGCCGGGCGGAGCGCGCTTCGGGCGGCGGCTTCGCCGGGGCGAAGCACCGCGCGGCGATCCGCCGCGAACTGGGTGTCGAACCCTTTCCGGAGAACCTGCGGCGGCTGTGCCGGGTGGCGAGGATCGAGCGCGACTGGCGTGCCGCCTTGGAGCGCCGCCGCGGCGCCCCTCCTCCGGAGGAGTTCGCCGCCGCACTCGCCGAAGCCTTGGAGCGCCATCGGGCATCGGCCGGCGCGCTGGCCGAGGGGGTGGCCGCCCAGCGGGCCGCACGCAGCAGATCCGCCGTCCGGAGCCGGCTGGAGAGCCTGAACTGGTACCGGAAGCGCGGGGCGGCGCCGGCCGAGGCGGGCTCCGCAGCCGCGGCGCCGGGTGGCGGAACAGGTGCGGGCGACGCCGCGGAGGCCCTCCCCGCCGCCTGCCCCGGGTTCGCACCACTGCTCGGTGCCCTGCCGGCGTGGGCGGTCAACACCCGCGCGACCGGGTCCCTTCCCGAGGAGGCGGGCCTGTTCGACCTCGCGGTGGTCGTCGACGCCGACCAGCTGACCGTGGCTGACCTGGTCCCGCTGCTGTACCGGGCGAAGCGGGCTCTGGTCATCGGCGACCCGGCGCGCCCGGCGCGGTGGAGCGCGCTGCAACCGGGGGAGGACGAGCGCCTTCAGCGGGAGGCAGGGCTCTCTCCCGTGCTGCTCGGCAGGCACGCACTGGTCTACGCGAGCGACTCCGCCTACGCGGCGTGTGCATCCGCCGTCTCCGCCGCCGGGCGCCCCCCGCTGTGGCTGGAGGAGAACCGCGGCGGCCGACCGGAGGTCGCCGGGGTCGCGGCACGGCACTGCTACGGGGGCGGGTTCTCGGTGTCGGGCGTCGAGCGCGCTCGGGGCGGTGGCGCGGTCCGTCGACCGGTTCCCGGTCTCGGCGGCACCGCGGGCCGGAGCCGGGGGGAGTGGGACGGCGCCGCCCGGTCGGATGCCGACCGGTCTTGGGACCGGGCCGCTGAGGACGGCGCTGCGGAAGGCGGCGCGGTGGCCGAGCATGCTGCGGGGAACGGCGCAGCCGAGAGGGGCGCCGCTGTCGAGTGGCGCAACGGATTCGGCGAGTGCGAGCCGGTGCCGGGCGGCGTGTGCCTGAACCGCGCCGAGGCGCACCGGGTGGTGCGCACCGTACAGGAGGCCGACGCGCGGCTGCCGCGGTCAACGCGCCTGGCCGCGTTCTCACCGGTCCAGCCGCAGCGCGCCCTGCTGCGGCGGATTCTGGACCGGCGCTGCCTGGGGCGCGATGTCGCCGTCTACGGGCCCGCGGACCTCGTCGACGACGAGGACGACGCGGTGGACGTGCTCGTGGTCTCGGCGGTCTGCTCGGGCGCGCGTCTGCCCGAAAGCCTGCTGGAGCGGATGCGTAGCGCCGAGACGTGGTCGGCGGCGCTGGGGAGGACGGCAGAGCAGCTGGTCGTCGTAGGCGACCGCGCGTTCTGGCGGCGCGAGCGCGGCCCGCTGGCCGAGCTGGCCCGGAGCTTGGAGGCGGGCGGCGAGCCGGCGGCCGGTACCGCGGGGTTCCGGAGGCTGTCCCGGGTGCTGCGCGAGACCGGCGCCCGGGTCCAGCCGGGGCCCTTCCTGCACGGACATCGGGCCGACCTGCGGATCGAGACGCCACGGGGCCCGCAGCTGGTCCTGGTCGACGCCGCTCGCACGGGAGCCGAGCTGCGGCGGCTCTCGGCTCGTGCCGACGTGCTGGCGCAGCTGTCGGGAGAACCGGTCCTGCAGGTTCCGGAGTGGCGCTGCCTGCACGAACCCGAGGCGGTCGCGGGCGAAATAGGAGCCGGGACTGCGGCCGCGGCGGGATGAACCCGTCGGGCCGGGGCGCTGACGGCTCGGCCGTGCGGGCGGGCGGTACGCGGACGCGCCGGTCCTGCGGGGGCAACGTGCGCCGAAGCCGGCCTCCACCGGGCGCAGACTGCGGGTGTGAAGGCGGTGTGCCCGGCGGCGCGCGTGTCGCCGGGCACACCCAGACGTGCCCCAGGGCCGCGGGGGTCAGCTTCCGACCGGGTACTCCCTGGCGATTTGGACGTCGTTGTCGCGCTCGAAGTCGGCGATGAGGCGCTCCGCCTCGGCTTCGGTGTCGGCCTCTTCCAGATCCTCGTGGACCGCGACGAGCTCACGCGTCTGCTGCTCCACGTCGGCGGTGCGCAGAGCGGCGGCGGTGTCGGCGCTGGTGGCGCCGAACTCGCGGACGGCCGAGTAGTAGACGTCCGCCACTCCCTCGCACAGCCAGTCGCCGCCGCAGATCCCGTAGAGGTCGTCGCGGAAGTTGTTGTCGATCGCCAGGCGGTTGGCCTCGGTGAACCGGTTCTGCAGCTTGTAGTTGCGGTAGCCGAAGTCGTGGCGCTTGCAGCCGGGGTCGAAGTCGTAGCCGACCGGCTCGTCGGGGGACCAACTGCAGGAGTCGCTGCCCCAGTCGAGTTGGTCGCTGTAGGGCGCCTGGTTTCGGACGTCGATGAAGCTGTTCAGCGAGATGCCGAACAGATAGCTGTCAGTGACCTGCCTCAGTTCGCCGGGAGGGAGCGCGGCGGCGTTGGCGATCCCTGAACCGGTGAGGGCCAGGAGGCCGGCGGCGGAAGCGGCGATGACGGACTGTCCGACACGTCGAGCGGGATGACGCATGGGGGGATTCCCTTTCGGGGAGCCGTGGATGTTCGGGTCGCTGACGGGGTGACTACAGCTTGATAAACGACCGTGTTCGCTCCGCGAAAGAGGCGCGCGGGAAATGGGAAGTGATGATTGTGTAACTGCGTGGATACGTCGCGCTTCAGTGCCGTATCACTGGGGGGAGATTTCCTGAATTGCTCGAAGTTTCACCGCAGGTCGCGGCGGGTGCGTGCGTGGAACGCGGTTCGCGGCGGCGCGGCGGAGGTTTAGGCGGAAGAGAACCCGCTCGTGAGGGTGGCGGGCCGCGGTGACCGGTTCGGCGAGTCGGACCGTTCGCCGCGCCGCCGTCGTCCGCGGCACCGCCGTCGGCTACCCCTCCTGCTGAAGGCGTCGGCCGATGACGCCCGTGGTCAGGGAGTCGACGACCTCGTCCAGGTCCCCCAGGTGGCCGAGGTGGTCGGTGCGGCGGCGCAGCTCGGCGCGGATGGCCGAGGCGACCGGGTCGCTGCGCAGCACTTCGGCCAGCGGCTCCGGCTCCAGGGCCGCGCGCCAGGCGCGCAGGTTCTCCAGCCGCCCGTGGGAGACGGCCTCGCGCGACAGCGGGAACAGGGCGTCCACCCGCGCGGTCAGCGGGGTTTCGGCAAGCAGGTCGACGTTGAGGACGATGCCCGTGCCGTCCTCCCCGTCGCCGACATGGTGCACCTGCCACACACGGCCGTCGGTCAGGACCACCCAGGAGACGCCCTCGGCGCCGGCGTGCAGTTTCGCCTGGCGGAGGTTGCGCGCGTCGAGGTCGGTGCCGCACGGCTTCACCTCGATGAAGGCGAAGAGTTCACCGTCGAGGGTGATTCCGTAGTCGACGGATTCGCCTTTGGTGCGGTATTCGGTCGTCAGTTCACCGTATTTGTTGTAACTGAGGGCTTCGCTAAGGAAATCGGTGACGAGTAGCCGGGTGTCGCCCTCGTTCGCTCCGCGTTCCAGCAGGTCGGCCAGCGGCTGGGTGAATCGCTCGACGGCCTCGGAGATGCGGATGCGGGCGTCGGCCTCCCATTCTGGAGTCGAATCGCCGAACTCCGGGAATTCCGCGGTCCTGTTCAGAATCTGCGTAGCATCCGAGTCCATGGGGCGCCGCCCGTTCCCGTTCCGTGGCTGTCCTCCGGCCGGCCGCCGGAAGTGCGGAATACCGCCGGATCGGAACGATAACCCCCGCCCGTGGTCTTGGCAAAGCGGGGGAGAGCGGGTGCGCCGGCGGTTCCGCGGCTGTGCGCGGTGGGTTGTGCCGGACCGCTCTGCGCCTACGCCCGGTTCCGCGCTCGCCCGCGCCCTTCCCGGCTCGCCGATGCGCCCCCTGCCCCGGTCGCTCCTCCCCGCCTCTCGGCACCGCATGGCCGCCCTCCGACCCCGCCCAGCCCGTCTCCGCCGACCGTCCGCACCCCGCTGCCAGCGGATTTTCGCAGCACATCCCATGATCAGGCATTGACCCTTTGTGGACGCGTTCCTAACATCCGTAGTGAAGGTGAATCGGTTCAGTGGCCGTGAGGGCCGCCCCGTGCGTGGCGCGGCCGGCGAACCGATTCGATCCGAGCGGGATTGCGGGAAGGGTGAGCGTGGCCGTAGTGCGAGCAGACGCAGCGCGCTGGCCTCGGGCACCCGACACGTCGCGCCGAGGGCGGCGGTCCCTGCTCGCTCCTGGCCCGCGCTGGTCCCTGTCGCGCGAAAGCCCGCGACCCGCCGGGGCCCGCACGCCGGGAACGGGAGTCCACGGCCGGCACCCCGGCCCCCTTCGCCGGTTGGGAGCGCTCCCAGCGGCCCGGGACCGTGCCGAGGCCGGTCCCCGCGCCGCGCGGTGGCGCTCACGACGCCCCTTGCCCGTGTCCGCTGCGCCGACCGTGCGGCGGACCGACGACGACCGAGGACGGATGACCATGACTTCCAACGGACTCCCCGAGCTGCCCGCCGACTTCCTGTTCGGCGCGGCCACCGCCTCCTACCAGATCGAGGGCGCCGTCCACGAGGGTGGGCGCGGCCCGTCGATCTGGGACACCTATAGCCACACCCCCGGCGCCGTGGACCGCGGCGAGACGGGCGACGTCGCCTGCGACCACTACCACCGCTACCGGGAGGACGTCGCCCTGCTCAAGGAGCTGGGTGTGGACGCCTACCGGTTCTCCATCGCCTGGCCGCGCATCCAGCCCACGGGCAGCGGCCCGGCGAACCCCGAAGGGCTGGCCTTCTACGATCGCCTGGTCGACGAGCTGCTGAATGCGGGGATCGAGCCTGTCGCGACCCTGTATCACTGGGATCTGCCGCAGGCGCTTGAGGACGAGGGCGGCTGGCGCGTCCGCACCACCGCCGAGCGCTTCGGCGAGTACGCGCGCATTGTCGCCGACCGCCTGGGGGACCGGGTGGCACGGTGGATCACGCTGAACGAGCCGTTCTGCGCCGCGTTCATCGGCCACGCCATCGGGCGCCACGCCCCCGGCACCCGCGAGGGGACCCCCGCCATCGCGACCTCCCACCACCTGCTGCTCGCACACGGCCTGGCCACCGAGCAGCTGCGTGCCTCCGCCGCCGAGCACGGCCGCCGCGCCGAGGTGGGCATCACGCTCAACCTCGACCGGCTGATCCCGGCCACCGACTCCGCCGAGGACCGGGCCGCCGTCGACCGCGCCGAGACGCTGCACAACCGCGTCTGGCTGGACCCGCTGCTGGGCGGCACCTACCCGGAGAACGAGGCCGAGACCTGGGGCGAGCTCGCCGACGGGTCCTACCGACGCGACGGCGACCTGGAGATCATCGGCCGGCCCCTGGACTTCATGGGCATCAACTACTACCGCCCGACCAAGCTCAAGGACGCCCCCTACGACGAGGCCGACCCCGACCGCCGGACCGCCACCGACATCCGGGTAGCCGACGTGCCCTTCGACGGGGTGCGCCACACCCGGATGGACTGGCCGGTGGTGCCCGAGAGCTTCACCGACCTGCTGGTCGACGTGCAGCGCCGCTACCCGGACCTGCCGCCCGTCTACATCACCGAGAACGGGTCGGCCGAGGCCGACCAGGACCGCACCGGCGACCGCGTCCACGACAGCGAGCGCATCGACTACCTCCGCGGCCACCTCGGCGCCGTGGCCGATGCGGTCAAGGCCGGTGTGGACGTCCAGGGCTACTTCGTGTGGTCGCTGATGGACAACTTCGAGTGGGCGTTCGGCTACGACCGCCGCTTCGGAATCGTGCGCGTCGACTACGAGACCCTGGAGCGCACGCCCAAGGACAGCTACCACTGGTACCGCGACCTGATCCGCGAGCACGCCGCCAAGCGCGTCTGACCGGCCCGCGGCGCACCGCGCCGCGAGACGACTACCGGCCCCGCGCACGGCGAAGGCAGCGCCGCCGCGCGGGGCCGGCAACCGGCCCAGCCCTGTTGATCTTGTAGCCATCGTGAAGGAAAACGATTTCCATTTGCGATAGCTACAAGATCAACGCGGCTGGGCACAGGAAGCGTGCCCCAGTATCCCCGGCGCATCTCGCGAGGCGGTCCCTCCACGGGCCATGACAGGTGTCATGGCACTTCGCTGACATCGCCGACTACAGCACTCGGCCCTACGGCGGCGACGCTGGGGCGATGGACCCCGAACAGCCCTACGCGCACCCCTCCGCTCCGCCACCGCCCGAGCCGCCCCGCGCGCGCCCGCGCCGTCCTCCGGCCCCCCGCGCGCCGGGCCGTGTGTGGGCGGTCGCCTGCGTGCTGGGCGCCGTCGCCGCGGTAGCCGCTTACCTGGTGATGCCGGGCAAGCCGCCCGCGTCCGGCGGCCCGGAGCTGAAGGGGGACCCGGCACTCGCGGACTCGGTGGCCGCGACGATCGAGGGACGAGAGGACCGGGTGCAGTCGCTGGTCGTGCTGGAGGTCGACGGCGGCCGCACCCGCACGCTGATGGGGGGCACGACCGCCTCCGGCGAGTCCGTCACCGCACAGACCCCGTTCGAGACGGGTTCGGTATACAAGGTCGCCACCGCCATGACGCTGGCCGACCTCGCGGCCGATGGTGAGACCTCCCTCGACCGAACGCTCGGCGACGTCTTCCCCGACCTCGGTTTCACCTCCGACGCCACCGCGGACATCACCCTGGAGGAGCTGGCGACCCACCGCTCCGGGCTGCCCCGCATCCCCGCAGAGACCATGGTGGCGGGTGCGGCGACCCCCTTCACCCTCACCGACCCCTACCGGAGCATGCCGCCGGTGCTGGAGTCGCTCGCCGCGGCGGCGCCCGTGCAGGGCGGACCCGAGTGGAGCTACTCCAACTTCGGCTATGCCGTCCTGGGCGCCGCACTCGCCGAGGAGGCCGGCACCCCGTACCCGCGCCTGGTGCGGGAGCGCGTGCTGGACCCGCTGGGCATGGACGACACGGTGATGCGCGGCGCCGACCTGGAAGGCCTTCCCGAGGACGCCGCCTTGCCGCACGCGATGCCGGGCAAGCGCGCCGAACCGTGGAAGGCGCCCGACTACCTGCCCGTCGGCATCGGCACCTGGACCACCGCCGCGGACATGGAGAAGCTGCTGCGCGCGGTCATGGACGGGACGGCACCGGGGGCGGCCGCAACGGAGCCGACCCATGACGGGCCCTCGGACGAGACCCGGATCGGACTGGCCTGGCTCACCACGGACGTCGGCGACGGCGTCGACCTGGTTCAGCACAGCGGGGCGACCTACGGCTCCACGGCGTTCATCGGCTTCCGGGGAGACCGCGGAGCGGTCGTACTGTCCGACAGCTTCACCGCCGACGCCGCGGTCATCGGTCCCCGCGTGCTGGACACCCCCGACGTGGCTCCCCTGTCCGAGTCGCCGCGAGTGGGGTCGACGGCCCTGGGCTTGGCGGCCACCCTGCCGCTGGTGCTCCTGCCCGCTCTGCTGCCGGTCGCCCTGATGCTGCGCCGCCGCACTCTCGTGGGGCAGCGACCGCTGGACCGGTTGCGCGTGGTGTCCATGACGGCCGGGGCCTCCGCCTCCCTCCTGGCGGCGCTGGTGCTCGGCGACTGGGTCAGCACGCCGCCCGCGATGTGGGCCGCATCGGCGGGTGCGGTGGTCGCGGCGGGCGCGGTCGGAGTGTGGCACTGGCCGAGGCTGGCCACGGAGGGTGGCCGGTGGCGGTGGCTGCACACGGCCTTCTTCTGCCTCTCGGTACTGGTATCCGCCGCAGTGGTGCTCGCCGCTGCCGACGCGCTGCTGGCCGCCTACGGCTGATCCTGCGCCTCCTGCCCGCCGCGGCGCCGCGGCGGGCAGGAGGCCGGTGCGCCGGTGCGCAGCGCTGGGAAACTCCCCTGCGACGTGGCACGATTGTTCAGGTGACGAACAGATCGCCCGCCGAGCAGCATCTACGCGAGCTCTCGCGGCTGCGCCGAGTCCGCGACCGGATCGACCGGGAGTACGCGCAACCGTTGGACGTCGAGGCACTCGCGCAGGGTGTGAACATGTCGGCCGGCCACCTCAGCCGCCGGTTCCGGCTCGCCTACGGCGAGTCACCGTACTCGTACCTGATGACCCGGCGCATCGAGCGCGCGATGGCGCTGCTGCGCGGAGGTGGCCTCAGCGTCACCGAGGTCTGCTTCGCCGTCGGCTGCTCGTCGCTGGGGACCTTCAGCACCCGCTTCACCGAGCTGGTCGGCGTTCCGCCCAGCGTGTACCGCCGCGAGTCGGAGCGCGCCACGGCGGGCATGCCGGCCTGCGTGGCGAAGCAGGTGACCAGACCGGTCAGGAATCGAGAAGCGCCCGCCGCCCGGTCGGGCCTAGCGTGACTGCCATGGACATCAGCATTCACTACGCTTTCCTGCCGCACGAGGACCCGGAGGCGTCCCTGGCGTTCTACCGCGACATCCTCGGCTTCGAGGTCCGCAACGACGTCGGATACGGCGGGATGCGCTGGCTCACACTCGGCCCCGCCGACAAGTCCGGTACGGCCGTCGTCCTGTACCCGCCGGCGGCCGACCCGGGCATCACCGACGACGAGCGGCGCACCATCGCGGAGATGATGGCCAAGGGCACCTACGCCATGCTCGCGCTGGCCAGCACCGACCTCGACGGGACGTTCGCGCGGCTGCAGGCCGGCGGTGCCGAGGTCGTCCAGGAGCCGACCGACCAGCCCTACGGCGTCCGCGACTGCGCCTTCCGCGATCCCGCGGGCAACATGCTCCGCATCAACCAGCTCGCCTGACCGGCCGCAGGGCCGCGACCGCGACCCGCACCCCCGGCACCGCGGCGCGAGCCCGCGCGGCGGGCGCCGCACTTCGGGCCGGGAGCGCGGGCCTGCGCGGCAGGGTCGGCCGGAGCGGCGGGGACGGCCGCGCCGCCCGCGCCGCCCGCGCCGACCAGTCAGGCGGCGGACCGCAGACGCGGCCGCGCCGACGAACGAACCGCACTGGGCACGGCCCGCAGCCGAGCCGGGCGACGCCGACGGAGGCCGCGAATGCGGCCCGTGAAGCAGATGGAGGCAGGATGAGCACGGCCACGGGGACGGAAACGCAGCCGCCCGCGCTGCACACCGCAGACAGCCACGACCTGATCCGCGTGCACGGAGCGCGTGTGAACAACCTCGACGACGTCAGCGTCGCGATCCCCAAGCGCCGCCTGACGGTGTTCACCGGGGTCTCCGGGTCGGGTAAGAGCTCGCTGGTGTTCAGCACGATCGCCGCGGAGTCCCAGCGGATGATCAACGAGACCTACAGCGCCTTCGTGCAGGGCTTCATGCCGACCCTGGCGCGGCCCGACGTGGACGTGCTCGACGGCCTGACGACCGCGATCATCGTGGACCAGGAGCGGATGGGCGCCGACGTCCGGTCGACGGTCGGCACCGCCACCGACGCCAACGCGATGCTGCGCATCCTCTTCAGCCGCCTCGGGCAGCCGCACATCGGCTCGCCCAACGCGTTCTCCTTCAACACCCCCTCGGTCCGGGCGAGCGGCGCGATCACGGTCGAGCGCGGAAACAAGAAGACCGAGAAGCAGACGTTCACCCGCGCCGGAGGCATGTGTCCGGCCTGCGAGGGCCGGGGCACGGTCTCCGACTTCGACCTGACCCAGCTGTTCGACGACTCGAAGTCGCTCACCGAGGGCGCGATCACCGTCCCCGGCTACAAGTCGGACAACTTCTGGACCGTCCGCGTCTACGCCGAGTCGGGCCTGCTCGATCCGGACAAGCCGATCCGCGACTACACCGAGACCGAGATGCGGGACTTCCTGTACCGCGAACCGATGAAGGTGAAGGTCGACGGCGTCAACCTCACCTACGAAGGGCTGATCCCCAAGATCCGCAAGTCGATGCTCTCCAAGGACCGCGAGGGGATGCAGCCCCACATCCGGGAGTTCGTCGACCGGGCCGTTGTGTTCACCCCCTGTCCCGACTGCGGCGGCACCCGGCTCAGCGAGGCCGCCCGGTCGTCGCGCATCGACGGGGTCAACATCGCCGACGCCTGCGCCATGCAGATCAGCGACCTGGCCGAATGGGTCGGCGGCCTCGGCGAGCCGTCGGTGGCGCCGCTGCTCGCCAAGCTGCGCCACACCCTCGACTCCTTCGTGGAGATCGGCCTGGGCTACCTCTCCCTCGACCGGCCGTCGGGCACGCTGTCGGGCGGCGAGGCGCAGCGCACCAAGATGGTCCGCCACCTGGGCTCCTCGCTCACCGACGTCACCTACGTCTTCGACGAGCCCACCACCGGCCTGCACCCGCACGACATCCAGCGGATGAACGACCTGCTGCTGCGGCTGCGGGACAAGGGCAACACCGTACTCGTCGTAGAGCACGAGCCCGAGACGATCGAGATCGCCGACCACGTGGTCGACATCGGGCCCGGCGCGGGCCGGCACGGCGGCAGGATCGTGTTCGAGGGCGCTGTCGAGGGCCTGCGCTCCGCCGACACGCTCACCGGCCGCCACCTCGACGACCGCGCGCGCCTCAAGGAGGCGGTGCGCACGCCCAAAGGCGCGTTGGAGATCCGCGGGGCGAACGCGCACAACCTGCGCGACGTCGACGTGGACATCCCGCTCGGTGTTCTCACGGTCATCACCGGCGTGGCCGGCTCCGGCAAGAGTTCGCTCGTGCACTCGTCGGTGCCTGCGGGCGCCGGGGTGGTGTCGATCGACCAGGCGGCGATCCGCGGTTCGCGGCGGAGCAACCCGGCGACCTACACGGGACTGCTGGAGCCGGTCCGCAAGGCGTTCGCGAAGGCCAGCGGTGTCAAGCCCGGCCTGTTCAGCGCCAACTCCGAGGGCGCCTGCCCCAACTGCAACGGCGCCGGCGTCGTCTACACCGACCTGGCGATGATGGCCGGCGTCTCGACGACCTGCGAGGAGTGCGACGGCAAGCGCTTCGACGCCTCGGTGCTGGAGTACCGCCTCGGCGGCCGCGACATCAGCGAGGTGCTCGCGATGCCAGTGACGGAGGCGGCGGAGTTCTTCGGCGCCGGTGAGGCGCGGACACCGGCCGCGCACCGGATCCTGGAGCGCCTGGAGCAGGTGGGGCTGGGCTACCTCAGTCTCGGCCAGCCGCTGACCACGCTCTCCGGCGGCGAGCGGCAGCGGCTCAAGCTGGCCACGCACATGTCCGAGAAGGGCGGCGTCTACGTCCTCGACGAGCCGACCACCGGCCTGCACCTGGCCGACGTCGAGCAGCTGCTCGGGCTGCTCGACCGGCTCGTCGACTCCGGCAAGTCGGTCATCGTCATCGAGCACCACCAGGCGGTGATGGCGCACGCCGACTGGATCGTCGACCTCGGCCCCGGAGCAGGCCACGACGGCGGGCGCGTCGTCTTCGAGGGCACGCCCGCCGATCTCGCCGCCGCCCGCTCGACCCTCACCGGCGAGCACCTCGCGGCCTACGCCGGCGCCTGAGTGGCCTTTGGGCAACCGCATGATCACCGGTCCCCGGGCCCCACCCCGTTGATCTATTCCCAAAACAGCGGAGCTAGCACCTCTGACCTGGGCAAACGCACTCCATCGCGAGACGCCCACGAAATCCCGTTATCGTTCCGTGACATTCTCTGGAGTGGGTCTGGAGCGGGCCGGTTCACCCTCGTTTTGTTCCTCCGGTACGGCCGACCAGAGGGAGGCCCCACACAGCTTGTAGCTATCGTGAAGGAAAACGATTTCCAGTGACGATAGCTACAAGATCGACGGTGCTTTCGCTGCGAGGCGGTCGCAGACCTCCAGCAGCCGGGTGCGCAGCGCGTTGGCCCGCTCGGCGAACGCGCGCTGGGCCTCGACGTAGGCGGCCTTGCCCTCCGGCGTCTCGATCGCGACCGGTTCGTAGCCGTGGTCGCGCAGGTCGTAGGGCGAGGCGCGCATATCCAGCTCGCGAATGTCGCGCGCCAGCTCGAAGCAGTCGACCACCAGCTCGCCGGGCACCCCGGGGGAGAGCTTGTAGGCCCACTTGTACAGGTCCATGTTGGCGTGCAGGCAGCCCGGCTGGTCCAGCTCGACCTGGGACTCCCGGGTGGGCCGCAGCCGGTTCAGCGGGCGCGCGTCGTCGGTGAAGAACCGGAAGGCGTCGAAGTGCGAGCAGCGGACGCGGTGCGACTCCACGACGCGGTCGGTGCCCTCGGAGCCCAGACGCAGCGGCACCTGGGCGTGGCGGACCCCCTCGGGCGGCAGCCGGTAGACCATCGCCCACTCGTGCAGCCCGAAGCAGCCCAGGTGGGCCGGCCGCTCCTGCACGGCGCCCAGCAGGGAGCGGACGAACTCCGCGGTCGCGCCGCGCCTGGCGGCGAACGACCGCAGGTCCAGCGTGCGGCCGTGCACCCGGCGCCCCTCGGCGTCGGTGCCGGCGGTCTCGCGGTACCAGTCTCCGTCGGCGGGCCGATGGCCGTCGCCGGCCAGCAGCACACCGGGGCCGGGGTGCCAGCGGCGCAATTGCGCGGGACGATGGCTGTAGTAGGTGAAGAGGAAGTCCTCCACCGGGTGGGCGACGCCCCGGCGGCGCCGGTCGAGGTGTGCGGCAAGCAGAGCGTCGACGCGCGCGTTGTGGCTCTGTTCGCGCTCGCGCCACGTGTCGGCGGCGAGCACGTCGAGCCCGCCGGAGAGCGGGGCCGCCTCGGCCGCGGTGCCGGTGTCCATCGCCTTCAGCATAGGTCGGCGCCCCAACCGCACCGTCCGCGCAGGTGGCGCGGGACGGATGCGGCGGGGGAGCCCAGGCGCGGCGGCGCGGACGCGCCTCAGTGTCAGCAGGTGCCGGCCCAGGTGCACTCCAGGTCGGCGGCGGGGGAGTCGGGCGCCGTGCGCTGCGCTGCCAGAGGGCGGGCGGCCTCGACCGTGCCGCCGCGGGTGAACTCGGCCAGGCGCACGGCGATCGCGTCCTGGATGTCCCGCGGCGCGGCGCCGTCGTAGCCGTTGTTGATGATCGAGAAGACCAGGCGCTCCCCGCCGGCGGTGGTCACATACCCCGACAGCGCGCTGACACCGCTGAGCGTGCCGGTCTTGGCCCGCACGTTGCCGGCGGCCGCAGTGTCGCCCATGCGGCCGGACAGGGTGCCGCCGACCATGTGCTCGGGGGCGCCCGCCAGCGGCAGCGCGTCCCGCCAGGTCCCGAACCACGGCTGGTGGCGCACCCGCTCCAGCAGCCGCACGGTCGTGGCGGCGGTCAGCCGGTCCGTTCGTGCCAGGCCGGAGCCGTCGTCCAGCTCGACGGCGTGTGTGCTCACGCCGAGGCGGTGCAGTGCCCGGGTCGCCACAGCGATGCCCGCCTCCCAGCTTCCCTCGCCGGCGGCCTCGCGGCCCATGGCCTTCGTCAGGATCTCGGCGTGGCCGTTGTTCGACAGCTTCAGGAACGGTGTCAGCAGCTCGCCCAGCTCAATGGAGGAGCGCTCGGCGACGGGCGCCGACCGCTGCGGAGCGGTTCCGCGCCCCACGCCGCCGGCCACCTTGACGCCGTGCTCCTCCAGGGACGCGGCGAAGAGGTGTGCGGCGTGGTCGGTGGGCTCGTCCACGGTCCGCAGCGTGGAGTAGGTCCGCCCGACCGGCAGCGTGCCCTCGGCGGTGAAGTCGTTGGTGTCGGGCTTGCGGGACACGCCGAAGGTGGAGGAGGCGCCGGCGGCGCCGGTCGCCGCCTCGTTGGCGAGGCTGAGGTTGTCGGTCATCGGCGACAGCGCGGCGTCGACGGCGTCTCCCGGAGCTGCGCCGGGGGTGGCGTCGACGTCGACCACGCCGGTGTCGTAGTCGCTGTTGGCGGCCAGCGTGAGCGCCGAGATCTGCGCCGAGTAGTAGTAGGGCCGGTCGGCGGGGTCCCACGCGGGGGAGAGGCGCTCGGCGTCGAACCACGTGTCGTCGGCGACCAAGTCGCCGGTCACCTCGGTGACACCGGAGTCGGCCACCTCTGCGGCGAGGTCGTCGACGGCGCCGGCGGTGAGCGTTGGGTCGCCGGTGCCGACCAGGTGCAGGTCGCCGTCGACGACGCCGTCGCCGGGGTCCTCGCCTGCGGAGACGGTGGTGGTGAAGCGGTAGTCGGCGCCCAGGACCTCCATCGCGGCGGCGGAGGTGAGCAGCTTGGCGTTGGATGCGGGGATCAGCTCGGTTCGGGCGCTGTCGCGGTAGAGCACATCGCCGCGGGTGAGGCTGCGCACCAGGACACCCGACGTCGCACCCTCCAGGCGCGAGTCGGCGAGCAGGGAGTCGATGTCGGAGCGGAGGTCGGCGACGCCGGCGGCGGCTTCGGCCGCGGCCGGCGCGGCTCCGGCGGCCAGCAGGGCGGCGCTCGCCGCGGCCGCGACGGCGGCCGAACCGGCGCGGACGGCGGTGCGGCGCGGGCGCGGCGCGCTGAGCGGGACAGACGCAGGGCGGTTACGTTTCGCCATGGTGACGTAACCTACAGCAGTCGCGTGCCTCGGGAAAGCAGGCCGCACAGGCCGCCGCTGACCGCACCGCCTTCGCGCGAGTCCGGTCCGGCGAGGGCCTTCACAGGCCGCCGCGGACCCCTGCCGGGCGTGAGGGATGTCTCGGTGCGCGCCGGACGCGGAACCGCGCCGCCCGTCTCGGGACTAGTAGGACCGGGCGCGCTTGTACACCTCGCGGGCTGCGCCGCCGAGGTGGGGACCGTAGTGGGTGCGGCTGTCGTCGGCGTACTTGAAGCTGGTCACCGAGACCAGTGTCCCCTTGCCCGATTCCTCGTCGAAGCGGTCGAACCACGGGCCCCCGCTCGAGCCCTGGGTCATCCTGCAAGCCATGCCCTTGGCGGTGGTGCCGCCTTCGTCGTCGACGGTGGAGCCCGAGCAGTAGTGCAGCCGTCGGCCCTGGTACCTGCCGGTGGCCGGGTAGCCGAACGAGAACGTGGGGTCGGTCGGCTCGACGCCGAAGGCGATGGGCTGGGCGCCGACCTGGTCCTGGACATGGGCGCCGTCGGAGCGGTTGAGCACCGCCATGCCGAAGTCGTAGCTGTCGTCGGCCCCGTCGGCCCACTGCGGTGCCACGAACATCTGCCGGGCGGTGTAGCGGCCGTGCGGGCTGTCGCCGTCGTCGTAGCCGGGGACGAAGGCCCAGTTGGCCGCCCACGGGCCGGTGCCGTCCTTGAGGCAGTGCCCGGCTGTGATGACGGTGTCGCGGTTGTCGGCCGACACGACCGAGGCCGTGCAGGTGGAGTCGCGCCCGTCGAAGGTGAGGAAGACCTTGCCTGTGGTGCGGGCCACGCGACCGCCGCCCCGCCAGGGCTTGCCCGTGCTTGAGCCGCCGGCCGCCTGGTGTTGGGCATCACCGGTGCTCGGCAGCGGGCCGTCGGCGAGGTCGTTGGGATATGGGGCCAACGGCGTCGCCTCGGCCATGCGCTGCCGGGTCCAGTAGGCCAGCACCTCGGGGTGCTCGTCGGTACCGGCGGCGGCCTGCCGTACGACGCCGTCCTGCCTGCGGTCGGCGGGCGCTGCCCGGTAGAGCGCGTCCTGCGGAGGGGCCGCGGCCTCCGCGGCGGCGCCGGCCTGGGGCTCGCCGACGGCGCCACCGGCGGGTTCGACTCCAAGAACGCCGGCTAGCGCCGTGACAGCGCTGAGCAGGATGCCGACGAGCTTATGGGAGACGAGTGAGTGCATGGCCCCGGAGCATGACACACTTTCTGTGTTCGGATGACTACCACGGGCATGTGCGGCGGGTCGGTGGGCTCCTGTTTCGGCTGCGCCCACGGCCCCTGTGAGGACGGCGCCGAGCGGCCCGCGGACATGGGCGACAATGGCAGTGTGCGAATCGCGGAGAAGCTGCTTGCGGACGTCCCTGCCCAGCGCCGGCGCGAGGTGGTGGTCCTCGGCTCCACCGGCTCGATCGGGACCCAGGCTGTCGAGGTCGTCACCGCCGATCCCGACCGCTTCCGCGTGGTCGGCCTGGCGGCCGGTGGCGGCAGGGCCGACCTGCTGGCCGACCAGGCAGCGGCGCTGGGCGTCGAGGCCGTGGCCGTGGCCGACCCCCGGGCGGCCGAAGGGCTGTCCGCGCGCCTGCGGGAGCGTGGATCGGCGGCCAAGGTCCTGGCCGGCGCCGAGGGCGTGGCCGAGCTCGCGGCCTGGGAGTGCGACGTCGTCCTGAACGGCATCACCGGCGCGCTGGGCTTGGAGTCCACGCTCGCGGCGCTGCGTGCCGGGCGTCTGCTGGCGCTGGCCAACAAGGAGTCGCTGATCATCGGCGGGCCGCTGGTGCGCCAGGCGGCCCAACCCGGCCAGATCGTGCCGGTCGACTCCGAGCACTTCGCCCTTGCCCAGTGCTTTCCGCGCGCCGCGCCCGGCGAGCTGGCCAGCCTCGCCCAAGGGCAGGTCGCCGCCCCGCTGGACGAGGTGCGCCGGCTGGTCATCACCGCCAGCGGCGGCCCGTTCCGCGGGCGCAGCCGCGACGGGCTGGCCGGTGTCACGCCCGCCGAGGCCATGAATCACCCCACCTGGGACATGGGGCCGGTGATCACCGTCAACTCCGCCACGCTGGTCAACAAGGGGCTGGAGGTCATCGAGGCGCACCTGCTCTTCGACATACCCTTCGACCGCATCGAAGTGGTGGTGCACCCCCAGTCGGTCATCCACTCCATGGTCGAGTACGTCGACGGCTCCACGCTGGCCCAGGCCAGCCCCCCGAGCATGCGCATCCCCATCGCCTACGGCATCGGCTGGCCCGAGCGCGTGGGCGCGGCGGCGCCGCCGATCGACTGGGCCTCCGCCCATACCTGGACCTTCGCCCCGCTCGACCACGAGGCGTTTCCCGCCGTATCGCTGGCCTGCGAGGTCGGTGCGGCCGGGGGGACCGCGCCCGCCGTCTACAACGCGGCCAACGAGGTCGCCGTGGCCGCGTTCCTCGACGAGAGCCTGGCATTCCCCGCCATCGTGGACACGGTGGCACAGGTAGTCTCAGAACATCGGGCGGGCGCAGCGGCCTCCGACCTGTCGCCGGCCGAGCTCTACGCGGCCGATGACTGGGCGCGCCGCCGCGCCCGCGAGCTGATCGCGCGGGCGGCATGACGAGAGGTACGGGGAGAGTTCCATGGTCACGTTTCTGACCGCGCTCGGGATCGTCCTGTTCTTCCTCGGGTTGCTCCTGTCGATCGCCTGGCACGAGCTGGGCCACCTGGCGACCGCGAAGATGTTCGGCATCCGCTGCACCCAGTACATGGTCGGCTTCGGCAAGACCCTGTGGTCGCGCAAGTGGGGCGACACCGAGTACGGCGTGAAACTCGTGCCCCTGGGGGGCTACGTGCGGCTCGTCGGCATGATCCCGCCCGCGGCCAAGCCCCGCGACAGCTCCGGCAAGCCGATGTCGCGGTGGCGGGCGATGATCGAGGACGCCCGCGAGGCCAACAGCGTCGAGCTCGAACCCGGCGACGAGAACCGGCAGTTCTACCAGCGCGCCCCCTGGAAGCGGATCATCGTCATGGCCGGCGGGCCGGCGATGAACCTGATCCTGGCCGTGATGCTGTTCGCCGCCATCATGATGGGCATCGGCGTCCCCCAGCAGACGACCACCGTGAACACGGTCTCAACGTGCGTGCTGCCGGCCGACGCGGCCACCACCGACTGCCCGCCCGGCGCCGAGCCCAGCCCGGCCATGGAGGCCGGCATGCGGCCGGGCGACGAGATCGTGGCCGTCGCCGGGGAGCCCACGCCCGGCTGGCAGGCCGCGAACTCGGCCATCCGCGAGCACACCGGGCCCACACAGTTCACCGTCGAGCGCGGCGGCGAGCGGCGGACGCTCACCGTCGACCTCATCGAGAACCAGGTCGTCGCGCGCGACGCCGAAGGCGAGATCGTGTACAAGACCGGGCCCGACGGCGAGCCGGTCACCGACGACCGCGGCTTCCGGGTGCCCGCCACCGAGACCGCCGGGTTCCTGGGCATCACCTTCGCGCAGGAGCGCAGCCCGCTGACCGTGGGCGAGTCGGCCGAGCGCATGTGGGCGTCGGTCGTGGGGGTGGCCGACGCCCTGATCGGACTGCCCGCGAAGGTCGACGACGTGTTCCGCGCCGCCTTCCTCGGCGAGGAGCGGACCGTCGACTCCCCCGTGGGGATCGTGGGCGCCTCGCGCATCGGCGGCGAGGTGCTGGCGCAGCCCATTCCGATGACCGACCGCGTGGTGTTCCTGGTCAACATGCTCGCCGGGGTCAACCTGTTCCTGTTCGCGTTCAACATGGTGCCGATCCTGCCGCTGGACGGCGGGCACATCTTCGGTGCGCTGTGGGAGTGGGTGCGGCGCGGCTTCGCGCGCCTGTTCCGCCGCCCCGACCCCGGGCCCTTCGACGTGGCGCAGCTGATGCCGGTCGCCTACATAGTCGTGGCCTGCTTCGTGGTCTTCAGTGTGATGCTGCTCGTCGCCGACGTGGTCAATCCGGTGCGTCTCACGCAGTGACCCGGCGCCGACGGCCCCGGCTGCCGCAGGCAGCCGCGGCCGTCGGCGCGGAGGTCCCGAAATGCGGTGGACGTCGACCATGCCCGTGATCGCGCGCTATCGTGCCGCCTGTGACGCATGGGGCCTGCGGGAACCGAGTGAACGTCCACTGCCGAACCCGCGTGCTCCCTTCGCCCCGCTTCGCCGGTGATCTCCGGAATGCGATGCGGGGCGAATCACCGCAATCACGCTGCGAACGGTCACCCTCTGTTCTCTTGGTCACGGCGTAACGTCCTGCTCGATACGGGTAGCCTTGGCAGCGTGTCGGAGCGCCCGGACTCTGGTCCCGGCGCCCCCGGCGGCGGCTCCTCGCTGTCCGCTGCCCAGATTTCAAACCGACTTCTAACGACGCTGCCGGCCGAGCCCCCGGCAGCCGTGAGGTGAAAACGCGTGACCGTCGATCTTGGAATCCCCGCCGCCCCGCCCCGTCCGCTCGCTCAGCGGCGGAAGTCGCGGCAGATCATGGTCGGCAACGTACCGGTCGGTGGGGACGCCCCGGTTTCCGTGCAGTCGATGACGACCACCGTCACGTCCGACATCAACTCGACCCTGCAGCAGATCGCCGAACTGACGGCGTCGGGTTGCCAGATCGTGCGCGTCGCGGTGCCCAGCGCCGACGACGCCGAGGCGCTGCCCATCATCGCCAGGAAGTCCCAGATCCCGGTCATCGCCGACATCCACTTCCAGCCCAAGTACGTCTTCGCCGCGATCGAGGCCGGCTGCGCCGCGGTGCGGGTCAACCCCGGCAACATCCGCAAGTTCGACGACCGCGTCGGCGAGATCGCCCGGGCCGCGAGCGACGCCGGCGTGCCCATCCGCATCGGCGTCAACGCGGGGTCGCTGGACAAGCGGCTGCTGGAGAAGCACGGCAAGGCCACCCCCGAGGCGCTGGTGGAGTCCGCGCTGTGGGAGTGCTCGCTGTTCGAGGAGCACGGCTTCCGCGACATCAAGATCTCGGTCAAGCACAACGACCCGGTCGTGATGATCAACGCCTACCGCCTGCTGGCCGAGAAGTGCGACTACCCGCTGCACCTGGGCGTCACCGAGGCCGGGCCCGCCTTCCAGGGCACCGTCAAGTCCTCGGTGGCCTTCGGTGCGCTGCTGGCCGAGGGCATCGGCGACACCATCCGGGTGTCGCTGTCGGCCCCGCCGGCCGAGGAGGTCAAGGTCGGCAACCAGATCCTGGAGTCGCTGGGCCTGCGCGAGCGGGGCTTGGAGATCGTCTCCTGCCCCAGTTGCGGGCGCGCCCAGGTCGACGTCTACAAGCTCGCCGACGAGGTCACCGCCGGCCTCGAAGGCATGGAGGTCCCGCTGCGGGTTGCCGTCATGGGCTGCGTGGTCAACGGCCCGGGCGAGGCCCGCGACGCCGACCTCGGTGTGGCCTCCGGCAACGGCAAGGGCCAGATCTTCGTCAAGGGCGAGGTCATCAAGACCGTGCCCGAGTCCCAGATCGTCGAGACGCTGATCGACGAGGCGATGCGCATCGCCGAGGGCATGCAGTCCGACGGCGCCGAGCCCGGCGAGCCCTCGGTCTCGGTCGCGGGCTGAGCCCGCGCGGCCGGCGCAGCACCGGTCGCGCCGTTCGCAGCACCCCGGCGGGCACCGCGCCCTCCGGGGTGTTCGACGCAGCGGGCCGCCGGCATCGGATCGCCCCGGTCAGGCCCGCCGTGTCGCTTCCGCATATCCCGGTCGGCTACGGAGAGAATTCGTCCGGTGACACGAAGTCGAGGAGGTGGGGCGTGGCTTCTTCCCGATGGGCCGCCGCGGCGGCGGCGCACACGGCGGCGCTGGCGACGGTGGCGCTGGCCCTGGTGCCGGGAACGGCCGCGGCCGCGAACGCGCCGCAGCAGCGGCTGGACTGGGGCGACTGCTCCGGGCTGGAGGCGCCCGAAGGCGTCCCGATGAGCTGCGCCAGGCTGACCGTCCCCCTCGACCGCGGCGCGCCTGCCGGGCAGCGCGGCACCGCCGAACTGGCGCTCTCCCGCGTGCCCGCGCGCGAGCAGCGCACCGGGACCCTGGTGGTCAATCCGGGCGGGCCGGGCAGTCCGGGCCGGACCTGGGCCGCCCGCACCGCGGCGTCCCTGCCGGGCGACCTGCGCGACCACTACGACGTCGTGGGCTTCGACCCCCGCGGCACCGGAGCCGCCACGCCCGCGGTCTCCTGCGACACCGGCTACTTCCAGGCGCCCCGCCCCGACACCGTTCCGAAGACGGCAACCGACTCCGCCGCTCTGGTCGACCGGGCCGCCGACTATGCAGCGGACTGCGCCCGCTCTACCGGCGGCGACCTGCTGGAGCACATGAGTACCGTCGACTCCGCCGACGACATCGACGCCATTCGCGCCGCCTTGGGCGTCGAGCGCGTGGACTACCTCGGCTACTCCTACGGCACCCTGCTGGGCGCGGTCTTCGCCACCCGCCATCCCGACCGGGTGCGCCGCCTGGTCCTGGACAGCGTCGTCGCCCCGGGCCGCCCCTGGTACCAGGCCAATCTGCGGCAGAGCCGGTCGCTGGACGAGGCCGCGCAGAACTTCTTCGCCTGGACGGCGCGCCATGACGACGCCTACGGCCTGGGCGACACCGCCGGCGAGACCGCCGAGGCCTACTACGGCACCCGCTCGGACCTGGCCGAGGCCCCCGCCCAGGGCACCGTCGGACCGACCGAGCTGGAGAACACCTACCTCACCGCCGCCTACTCCTCGGCGACCTGGCCCGAGCTGGCGCGCGCCCTGTCCGACCACGCCCGCGGCGACGCCGCCGGACTCGCCGAGGTCCACCGCACGTACGGCGAGAGCGCCGAGAGCGACGCCTCCTACGGCGCCTATCTCGCCACCCAGTGCACCGACTCCCGGTGGCCGCGCGACACGCGTACCTGGCTGGAGGACGGCGAGGAGGCCCACGCCGACGCGCCGTTCCAGGGATGGAACAATATTTGGTACAATATGCCGTGCGCGTTCTGGTCCGCCCCCGACGGCACCTGGCCGACCGTGGACGGCGGCGGCATCAGCGGCGCCCTGCTGGTGCAGGCCGAGGACGACGGCCCCACGCCGGTCGGGGGCGCCTTCGCGATGCGCGACCGCTTCCCCGGGGCCCGGCTCGTGCTGGAGCGCGCGGGCGTCTCCCACGGCGTAGCGCTGGGCGGCAACCCCTGCGTCGACGGCGCCGTCGCCGACTACCTGCGCGACGGCACACTGCCCCCGGCCGGCGGACCGGATGCGGCCGACCTCGTCTGCCCCGCTTCCCCCGAACCCGAACCCGCAGCCGCGCCCGGCGACACCCCCGGTTCCCGCGAACCGCAGGCCGCGCCGGCCCTACTGCGCCCGTGACCGCCCGACCCGGCACCCGGCCGGTCCGCGTGCGGACGAGCCGCGCTCGCACCGGGAGCGGTGCGCTGTCCGCGGTCGATTAGTCTGGGAAGCGAGGAACATGACTGTTCACGGCGCGGGCCCGACCCACCAGGCCGCTGACCGGCGGCCGAGCGCGCACGGCGGGGCCGCCCGCTACCGGACGGGGTGATGCGGGTGCTGCGGACCTCATCGGTGCGTGTGCTCGACGAGCGCGACCGCGACAGTGTCCAGGCCCTGCTCGACGCCGACCCCGTGGGAAACGTCTTCGTCAGCTCGCGCTTGCGCAGCGGCGGCATCGACTCCGGTCGGCTTGGCGCCGAGCTGTGGGGATATATCGAACGCGGCCGCATCACGGCGCTGTGCTACGCCGGCGCCAACCTGGTCCCGGTCGACGCCGGACCCGACGCCGTGCGCCAGTTCGCCGAGCACGCCCGCTGGCAGGGGCGGCGCTGCTCCTCCATCGTCGGCCCGGTGGACCCCGTGGCCGACCTGTGGGCCCGCCTCAGCCCCGCCTGGGGTCCGGCCAGGACCATCCGCGAACGGCAGCCGGTCATGGAGATCTCCCAGCCGTCCCGGCGCGAGCCGGACCCGCTGGTGCGCCGCGTCACCCCCGGCGAGATCGGTATCCTGCTGCCGGCCTGCGTGGCGATGTTCACCGAGGAGGTCGGCGTCCCGCCCGACTCCGGCGACGGCGGCTCGCTCTACCGGGCCCGGATCGAGGAGCTGGTGCGCACCGGCCGCGCCTTCGCCCGCATCGAGGACGGCCGGGTGGTGTTCAAGGCCGAGATCGGCGCGGTGACTCCGTACGCCTGCCAGGTGCAGGGCGTGTGGGTGCACCCGGCGCTGCGCGGGCGCGGCCACTCCGTCCCCGGCATGGCCGCCGTGGTGCGCTACGCCCTCGCCGAGATCGCGCCGCGGGTGACCCTCTACGTCAACGACTTCAACAGCCCCGCCCGCGCCGCCTACCGCGCGGTGGGGTTCCGCGAGGTAGGGGCGGTGCGCTCGGTGCTGTTCTAGCGGCGGGCGGTGCCGCGGCGCCCGCGGAGCCCGGGCCGCCACCCGCAGGGGGCGGAACAGGTCGGGGACCGCGGCGGCCGAGGCGCCGCGGTCCCCGTGCCCACTGCGCCGGGTCCCGGCCTGCTCAGTCGCGGCCCGCGGCGGAGGTGCCGGCGGAGGGGGACTCCGGCTGCTGCACCTCGCCGACGGACAGCTCGAAGTCGGGCGTGTCGGCGATCAGCGCCTGGGTGTAGGAGTGCGTCGGGCTGGACATCACCGTGCCCACGTCGCCGTACTCGACGATCTCGCCCTTGTTCAACACCGCCACCCGCTGGGCGATGTTGGAGACCAGTGCGATGTTGTGCGTGACGAACAGCAGTGCCATCCCGTCGCGCTGCAGGTTGCGCAGCAGCTCTACGATCTCGGCCTGCACCGACACGTCCAGCGCCGACGTGATCTCGTCGCAGATCAGCAGGTCGGGTGTCGTGGCGATCGCACGGGCGATGGAGACCCGCTGGCGCTCGCCGCCGCTGAGCTGGTCCGGGTAGCGGTTGCCGTAGGACGCCGGCAGCGCGGCGCGCTCCAGGGCGTTGTCCACGATCCCGTCAGGGGCGGCCGGCTTGCCCACCAGGTGGGTATAGGGCGCCAGGATCAGGTCGCGCACGCGCTTGCGCGGGTTCAGCGCCTCGTAGGGGTTCTGGAAGACGTACTGCACCCGGCGGCGCTGCTCGGCGGTGCGCCGGTAGCTGCTGGTGGTCAGCTGCTCGCCGTCGAAGACCGCCTCACCGCTGAACTGGTGGTGCAGGCCCACCAGCGACCGCGACAGCGTGGTCTTGCCCGACCCCGACTCGCCGAGCAGCGCGACGCACTCGCCGCGGTCGACGTCGATGTCGATGCCGCTGAGCACCGTCGTCGAACCGTAGCCCGCCCGCAGGCCCCGCACCCGCAGAAGCGGCGCCGGAGCGTCCTCGGCGGCTTCGGCCGGGTCGGCGTGCCCCTCGGTCTTGAGCAGCGGCACCGCGCGCAGCAGCTGCATCGTGTACGGGTGCTGCGGGTCGGCCAGCACCCGGGCGGCAGGACCGTGCTCGACGACGTCGCCCTTGTACATCACCGCGAGGTCGTCGGCGAGGTCGGCCACCACCGCCATGTCGTGGCTGATGTAGACACCGGCGGTGCCGTACTCGCGCGTCATCCGTCGGATGGTCTGCAGCACGTGCGCCTGGGTCGTGACGTCGAGTCCGGTGGTGGGCTCGTCCATCACGATCAGGTCGGGGAAGGCGATGAACGCCATGGCGATGGCCACGCGCTGCTGCTGCCCGCCGGAGAGCTGGTGCGGGTAGCGGCGCAGGAACTTGTCGTCCTCGGGAAGGGCGACCTCGCGCAGCACCTCGCGGACGCGGGCATCGGTGTCCGAGACCGCCGTGGCGCCCTCGGGCTCCGCACCGCCGGTCGCGTCGTGCAGTGCCTCGCGCAGCTGGGTTCCCAGCCGCAGCGCGGGGTTGAGCGCCGAGGCGGGGGACTGCGGGATGTAGGCGACCGCGCGCCCGCGCATCGCACGGACGTCCGCGTCGCTGCGGCCCAGCAGCGGCTCGCCGGAGAGCGTGATCCCGCCCGAGGTGACCTCGGTGGCGCGCTTGCAATGAGCGAGCAGTGCCAGGCCCAGGGTCGTCTTGCCCGACCCGGACTCGCCGACCAGGCCCAGGATGTCGCCGCGGCGCACCTGCAGGGAGATGTCGGAGATGATCTCGACGTCGGAGGGCCGGCCGATGACCGTCAGCCCGTCGACCCGGAGCGCCGTGCGCTCCTCCTCTTCGGCGTTGTGCTGGGCGGTGTCCTGGATCGTCATTGCTTCTCCACCCCGCGATCGATACCGATCGACGCTCGCGAGAGTCCGTCGGTTATGAGGTTGGCCCCGATGGTCAGCAGCGCCACCGCTGCGACGGGCAGGACCACGGACCAGGGCTGCACGGTGACCGCGATCCGGTTCTCGTTGATCATCAGTCCCCAGTCGGCCGTGGGCGGCTGGAGGCCCATGCCGAGGAAGCTCAGCGTGGCGATCAGGCCGACCGAGTAGGTGATCCGCAGACCCAGCTCGACCAGCAGCGGGCTGGTGATGTTGGGCAGGATCTCGGCGGTCATGATGCGCCAGCGGGGCAGGCCGATTGCCTCGGCGGACTTGACGAAGTCCTGCTCGACCACCTTCAGCGTCGCTTCACGGGCCACGCGCGCCACCCGGCAGGCGTGGGAGACGCCGATCAGGGCGACGATCAGCCACACCTGCGGGCCGATGATCGACATGACGAGCAGGGCGAGGACCAGCTGCGGGAACGCCAGCGCCATGTCGTTGACGCGCATGATGGCCTCGTCCAGCCATCCGCGCTGGTAGCCGGCGATGACGCCGAGCACGGTGCCCAGCAGGACGCCGCCCAGTGCGGCGGAGACCGCGATGGAGATCAGCGTGTACCCGCCGTGCAGGAACCGGCTGAGCACGTCGCGGCCGATGCCGTCGGTGCCGAAGACGGTGCCGTCCACGGAGGCCCGGTTGGGGATGCCCACGAGCTCGGTGGGGGAGTACGGGCTGACGAACGGCCCGATGACGGCTATCAGCACGATCACGCCGACAAGGGTCACTCCGACCTTGGTGCGCCCGTGCCGCCACGCAGCGCGGAACAGCCCTTCACGTCGCTGCGGGGAGCCGGGTGCGGCCGCCGCGGCCTCGGGTGCGGGAGCGGTTGCTGTACTCATCGGGCGGACACCCTCACCTTCGGGTTGGCTGCCAGACCCACGACGTCGGCCAGCAGGTTGACCACGATGTATACCGCGGCGATCAGCAGCGTGATCGCCTGGATGACCGGGATGTCGCGGGTGGAGATGGCGTCCATGAGCGCCAGGCCGATGCCGGGGAACGCGAACAGGAACTCCACCGCCACCACACCGCCGGCGAGCCAGCCGAGCTGGACGGCGATCACCTGGGCGACGGGGCCGATGGCGTTGGGAGCGGCGTGGCGCCAGATGACCACCCGCTCGGAGAGGCCCTTCAGCCGGGCCTGCTGGACGTACTCGCTCTCCAAGACCTCGATCATCGAGGCCCGCATCATCCGGACGATGGGAGGGCTCACCGCGATCGCCAGGGTCAGTACGGGCAGGATGAGCTGCACCGGATCGGCGAGGACCGCGCTCGCGGTGCCCGCGAACACGGGTGGGAGCAGGTGCAGCCAACCGGTCGACAACGCCAGGATCAGCAGAATGCCGACCGCGAACTCCGGAAGCGAGGCCAGCACCAGTGAGACCATCGAGGTCGCGTGGTCGGCGGCGCGGTCGCGGCGGATGGCGCTGAGCGCGCCGAGCAGCAGCGCGATCGGTGTGGCGAGCAGGGCGGACAGCCCCAGCAGCGTCAGGCTGCCGGCCACCCGCGGCCCCAGGTACTCGGCGACCGGGCGGGCGTTGGCGAAGGAGTCGCCGAGGTCGAGAGTGAACACCCCGGCGACCCACTTGCCGTACTGCAGGGCGAGCGGGTCGTTGAGGTTGAGCTGGTCGCGCAGGACGGCGACGCGCTCGGCGGTGGCGTCGCGGCCCAGGATGGCGCGGGCGGCGTCGCCGGGCAGGGCCTGGGTCGCCAAGAAGACGACCAGCGACACCACGAAGAGTGTCAGCAGCCCGTAGCCCAGGCGGTACAGGATCAGACGTGACATGTGTGACGACCTTTGCGAGACATCGGTCAGCGGGGATCGGAGGCGGCACGGCACGGGCGCCGCGCCGCGGGGAGCGGCGCGGGCGCCGTCACTCCTCGATACGGACGCGGTAGAAGCCGTAGGAAGTGAGCGGGTGGCCGGTGGCCGAGGGCTCCAGGCCCTTCACTTTGCGGTGGAAGCCGTCGAGGATGTTGACGAAGCCCCAGATGATGTAGCCGCCGCGCTCGTGCTCGATCTCCATCGCCTTGCGGATCAGCCTGTTGCGCTCGTCGTCGTCGACGGTGGCGCGGGCCTCGCGGACCACCCCCAGCCACTCCTCGTCGTCCCAGTGGGTCTCGTTGAACGCCGCATTGGGCATCGACCCCTGCGCCGCCTGGGAGAGGTAGTTCCGGGTGCTCCAGAAGTCCTGGGCGAAGGTCCACTTGAGGTAGTTGTCGCCGTAGTACTCCGTGGAGTTGGTCTGGTTGAGCTGGACGGTCACGCCCGCCTTGCTCGCCTGCTCCTTGAACACCTGCGCGGCGGCCTCGGCTCCGGTGCTGATGGGGCCGGTGACCAGCGTCACTTCCAGGCCGTCGCCGTGGCCGGCCTCCTCCAGCAGCCGCTTGGCCTCGGCGATGTCCTGCTCGCGCTGGTCGGGCAGCTTCTCCTCGTCGTAGGCGGGGTCGAAGCGCCCGTAGAGGTCGTTGGCGACGCTGCCGTACCCGGCCAGGGCCTGGTCGACCATCTGCTGGCGGTCGACGATCAGCCGGAAGGCCTGGCGCACGCGGACGTCGTCGAAGGGGGCCTTGTCCACGCGCATGGTGAACGGAACCCACATGCCGGTCTCGGACTCCAGGGTCCGGATGTTGGGGTTGGCCCGCACGACTTCGATCTGGCTGGGCGGAAGCTGGCTGATCGCGTCGACCTGGCCGCCGAGGAGCGCGTTGACGCGCGCGGTCTCGTCGGGGAAGTTGACGATCTCCAGTTCCTCCAGCTGGGGTGCGCCCTTCCAGAAGCCGTCGAACTTGGTGAAGAGGCTGCGCTGGCCGGGCGTGAACTCGGCGAACTTGAACGGCCCCGCGCCGACGGGCTTCTCGGGGTCGTACCCCTCGGGCACGAGCCCCATGGAGTACTCGGCCAGCAGGTCCAGCAGCATGACGTAGGGCTCGCTGAACGGGAGCTCCACGGTGTGTTCGTCGACCCGCTTGAGGTCGTCGCGCTTCAGGGTCGACAGCTGCTCGCTGTTGACGGCCAGCGCATCGGGGTCGGTGAGCCTCCGCATCGTGAAGATCACCGAGTCGGCGTTGATCGGCGAGCCGTCGTGGAAGGTGAGGCCCTTCTTCAGGGTCACCGTCCAGACGGTGGCGTCGTCGTTGGGCTCGACCGACTCCGCAAGCGCCATCTGGATCGAGTAGTCGGTCTCGAAGTAGCACAGGCTGGCGTAGAGGTTGTGGCAGCGGGCGATGTCGGTGTTGTCGGTCGGCGTGTGCGCGTCCAGGGTGTCCTGTGCCGATCCGCCGGCCACGCCCACGCGCAGCCGCTTGCTGCCGGCCTCGCTGGAACCGCCACCGCCGCACGCCGCGAGGGCGGGGACGACGACGGCACCGGCGGCGCCGGCCTTCAGAACGTTTCGGCGGGTGGGAGGAGCCTCGGTTCCCGGATGATCGCTGTCGACAGAGGGCGGCACGGGACCTCGATTCGGTTGGGGATCGGACACGGCGCCGGTCCGCCGACCAGGCCCCCCGCGGGGAGAGAGTCGGTTGCAGCGGTCGCGCCGGCCGGCGCAGAAGGGGGGAGCACGCCGACCGTTCGATGGTTGTCACCGGAAACACGCACGTCAACCCGTGTTCAATCGGTCACTTACCGTGATTCGAGAGTCCCTGCCACCGCTATTGCAGTTTGATCACCCAACGTCACAATTTCGCTTCCCACCTGCGAATTTGCGATAATCGCAACACCCACCGCGCGTACCGAACCGCAGGCGGGTCGAGCGTCGTTCGCGGGGTGGAAAATGTCAGTTCCGTGCTCGGTTTCGTGATGCAATCGATACACACGGGAAGTCAAGTCTTGTTGTTTGATGACCGAAATGCGTGATTTGTCGGATTGATTGGAGCAGTGCGGACGTTCGGTCGCCCGGCCAGTCGCCTCAGGACCGCAGCGGCGCGGGTCCCCGGCGGCGGGGGCGCCCTTCGCCCCGGTGCGAAGGGCGCCCCCGCGGCTCCGGCCGGCGGCCGGAGCCGACCGCCGGGTATCGGGGCCGCTCAGGCCCGCTGCGCCTCCAGCGCCTCGGGGCCCATCACGAAGTCCGGGTCGATCTGGGACTCCAGGTCCGCGCCGGTCGCGGCGTCGGCCCACCTGCGCGCGTTGCGTACGTGGAACTCGGCGCTCTGCCGGGTGAAGCGCGCCCAGTCCTTCTCCGCCGCGTCGACGCTGTCGCGCATCCACCCCAGCGTCTTGACGTTCTCCTCTTCCAGTTCCGACAGGTCGGGCTGGCGGCCCTTCTCCATGGCGCGCACGAACGGCGAGTGGCCGAAGGTCGCCGCCAGCGCTGTCCCCACGTGCTCGCGCAGGAACTCCACGTCGGAGTCGTCCTGGACCTTGTTGCCGATCACACGGATCTCGACGCCGTGGTCGCGGGCGTACTCGGCGTACTGGCGGTAGACCCCCACACCGCGCAGCGTCGGCTCGGCCACCAGGAAGGTGACGTCGAAGCGGGTGAACAATCCCGAGGCGAAGGAGTCGGCGCCGGCGGTCATGTCCACGACGGCGTACTCGCCGGGGCCGTCGACCAGGTGGTTGAGGTACATCTCGGCGGCGCCGACCTTGGAGTGGTAGCAGGCCACCCCCAGGTCGTCCTCGCTGAACGGCCCGGTCACCATCAGCGTCGCGCCGGATGCGGGCAGGCCGAAGCGGCTGTGCAGCGGATTCCGCGACGACATGTCCAGCAGCCGCGAGCCGCGCCCGGGAGGCGTGGTCTTGACCATGGCCTCGGCCGACGCGATCCGAGGGTTGTCGCCGCGCAGGAGCACTTTGATCTCGTCCAGGTGCGACCCGAGCGGCGGGATCCGCGCCAGGTCGTCGGCCGGCGCCCCCAGTGCGGCGCCCAGGTTCTGGTTGATGTCGGCGTCGACCGCGACGACCGCCGCGCCGGCTGCGGCCAGGTAGCGGGTGAACAGGGCCGACAGCGTCGTCTTTCCGCTGCCGCCCTTGCCGGCGAACGCGATTTTCACAGGTGGCCTCCTCCTGGTCGTGTCCGGTATTGCGGACGCTTTCGAGCAGGGCTCCGCTCTTGGCGGAGTCCACGGTAATGGAAACGATTATCGTTGCTGAACTGCCGCCTGTCAGGTAATTCACCCGATCGTGTCCTGGCGGCCCGCTGCGGCACGTATCATGAATGCGCAGGTCAAAGGGTTTTCTCTGGTTCCGTCGGCCGTGCCCCGGAGTGAATCGCCACCGACACGGAACCGTGTTCTGCGGGGTATGCGGGAGTGATCGCGGCCGGATGTGCTGTCCTGGTGGAGGTGTGGCGTTGTCTAAGGTGAGGCCGTCGGCTGTCGCCCGGTGGTGATGGGGAGTGAGACGGGAATGAGCGATTCGCAGCGACTCCGGGAACACGCCGCTGCCGACGCAGCCGCCTCCGACGCCTGCTCCGGCACCCGCCGGGAGCGCGGCGCGGACTCCTCCGCTGCGATCGAGGCCGAGGCGCTGGAGTCCGGCGAGCACTCCCGAACTGCGACCGACCACACCGTCTGGAGCTGCGTCGGCAACCTCACCGCCGTGCGCTCGATCCGCGCCCGCGTGCGCGAGTTCCTGCAGAGGGCCAAGCCGCCGGAGTCCGTACTCGACGACGCCGAGCTGGCTTCCAGCGAGCTCGCCACCAACGCACTGCTGCATTCCCGCTCCGGCCAGACCGGCGGCGTCATGACCCTGTTCATCCGCTCAGAGCGCGACCGCGTGCGCGTCGCGGTCGCCGATCAGGGAGAGAAGGCCCAGCCCGCCGACTCCGCCGACTCGTCCCGCACCGACAACGACGACTACGGGCGCGGCAAGCTCATCATCGAGAGCTGCACAACCCGCAGCGGGGAGTACTGGACCGACACCACCCACGTGGCGTGGTTCGAGATCGACATCGAGCCCCGCGCCGAGCGCTGAGCGGTCCGCGCAGGCGGGCGAGTCGGCAGGCGGTTCCGGCCGCCGGGTCCCCCCCGGCTCGGTGCCCGAACGAAACCGACGAGAGGAGCGCTCGCCGCCGTGACCACCCGGCTCGATCCCGCACTGGCGGACTACCTGGCAGCACAGCCCCGCGTGGTCTGGGACGAATCCCTCGACCTCGCCGCGGAACGCGCCCGCGAACGGGCCGAGAGCCTGGCCGCCCCCCGGCTCGCCGAGCCCGCCGAGATCCGTGACCTGGTGGTCCCCGGCCCCGAAGGCGCGCCCGGTATCGGCGCCCGCCTCTACCGGCCCACCGGCGAGCGGGACCTGCCTCTGACGCTCTACCTGCACGGCGGCGGTTTCGTCGTCGGCGGGCTGGAGACCCACGACAACGCCGTCCGGCTATTGGCCGAGCAGGCCCGCACCGTCGTGGTCGCCGCCGACTACCGCCTCGCCCCCGAGCACACCTATCCGGCGGCCGTCGACGACGCCTACGCGGTCTACCGCTGGGTCCTGGCCGAGGCGGCGGCGCTGGGCGCCGACCCTGGCCGCGTGGCCGTCGCCGGCGACAGCGCCGGCGGCTTCCTCGCCACCCAGGTCGCCTTCATGTCCGCCGAGCGCGGCGATCCCCCGCCCGCCTTCCAGCTGCTGATCTACCCCGCCACCGGTGCCGGCAGCGGCGGTACCGGCCGCGATGCGGAGCCGGGCTCGGCGGGCCTGCGGCCCGAGAACATGGACTGGTACATGAGCAGCTTCCTCGGCGGTTACCCGGCCGAGCGGCTGCCCGCCTACTTCCCCCCGGCCAAGGCGCCCCACCCGGCGACCCAGCCCCCGACGTTCGTGCTCACCGCCGAACTCGATCCGCTGCGCGAGGACGGCGCCGCCTACGCGGAGCTGCTCCGCGAGGCCGGCGTGGACGCCCGGTGGCAGGACAGCCCGGGGCTCGTGCACAGCTTTCTGCGCTTCATGCACGCGGTGCCCGCGGCCCGCGCCGCCGCGCAGCCCGCCTTCGACGCGCTTCGCGCCGCCCTGTACGGTCCCGGTTCTTAGCGGGGTGCCGCGGGGCGGGTCGGCCCCCGCGGGCGCCGGGCCGTGCGGACGCGCGGCGGGGGTTCAGCCGGCGGGGTGCGTGGCGGCGATCCGCTGCGGCGAGGGAGAGCAGCGCACCGTGGCGCCGTGCGCCTCGGCGACGGCGGCGGCCTCGCGCTGGTCGCGTACGGGCGCGACGACCACGGAGGCGCCGGCCCAGAGCGCGGCAGCGCCCAGCACGGCGCGCTCGGACTCGTCGCAGGCGGCGTCCAGCACGACAGTGTCAGTGCAGGTGAGCGCGAGTTCGGCGCTGACCTCGTGGAAGCGCCCCAGCAGCTCGCGGTGGCCGTGCAAGGTGCTCTCGATTCCGGACTCCCCCTCGGAGCAGTCCAGGATCCCGTTGTCGAAGAGCCCGCGCGCGGGGTCGTAACCGCTGCCGTCCGGGCTGGGCAGCAGCAGTTCGCCGAAGGGCGTGGTCTCGGGCGCGTCGCCGAAGGCCACCACCTGGCGCACACGGGAGTGGTCGGCCAGCTCGCGGGCGATCCCCGCCAGCGGCGCCGTCACCAGGATCATCCGGGCGTCCACGGCGGTGAGGATCTCCGTGATCGTCTCCAGGTCGGAGTCGAGGTCCAGCGGCAGGGCCAGCCCGCCCATCGCCATGACGGTGTAGACGGCGGTGAGCCGCTCCGGGCACACCGGCGCCAGCACGCCGACGATGTCGTCGGGGCACATCCCCCGCCTGCCCAGCCCGGCGGCGGCCTGTTCGACGGTGGCGGCGAAGTCCGCGCCCCGGACCGCGGTCCCGCCGGAGTCGGACACCAGCGGCCGGGCCTCGGTGCAGCGCAGTCGCGCGAGCAGCCCGCCGGTCAGCGACCCCACCGGGGCGGCGCCGCCGAGGAAGGGCGGTCGGTCGTCGTCGGATCCGTCGGCCCTCATCGGTCCCCCATCTAGCCGCGATCGCGTGCCGGGCTCGTCACGCCCCCTCCACGTGGCGAGCCCGGCACTCCCGTGCGGCGGGTGTCGTGGGCGCCAGGTGGTGGCCTTCGGCGACGCGCCCGAGACCACGCCCTTCGGCGAACTGCTGCTGCCCACCCCTG
>NZ_JAVREK010000026.1:0-95590 GCF_031845375.1 Streptomonospora wellingtoniae | reverse complement strand
CGCCGGAGGGCAAGACGATGGGTCATGCGGGGGCGATCGTGTCGGGTTCGGCGGGCACGGCGCAGGCGAAGAAGGAGGCGTTGGAGGCGGCCGGCGTCCGGGTCGGCAAAACCCCCAGCGAAACCGCGCGCCTGGCCCGCGAGCTGTTCTGACCGGCTCGCCCGCCGCAGCCGGGTAGACCGACGCGAGCGGCGCGCCCCCCGCGCCGCAGTCGGGTCGGCCCCGCCACCTGTCGCGGTGGCGGGGCCGACCCGTTCTCCGTCCCCGGGTTCGCGGCCACCGCGCTCTAGCACACGCGCCCTGCGGGCGGGGGTGCGACACGCCCGGCGCAGAGGGGCGCGGATCGGGGCGGGGCTGGCAGCATGGGTCGGGTGAGCGCGCCCGCACGTCCTTCCCCGAACCGCGGCGGCGACCGCCCCCGCCGCGGGTCCTCCGGCACGGGCGGCGGCTCCGGCGGCGCGGGCGGAGGCCTCTTCGCGGTCGAGCAGATCCGCCCCCTCTATATCGCCGGCGGGCTGGCGGCGGCCTCGTCCGCCGCCATCGGGCTCGCCGTGCTGATGACGCTCACCATCGCCGGATGGGTCGCCGCGCCGCATGGCACGTTCGGCGAGGACATCGGCGATGTGCTGGTCACTGCGGTGCAGGCATGGCTGGTCGGTCACCACGTGGGCTTCGCCGTCCCCGGCGGCGACGTGGCGATGCTCCCGCTGGGCCTGGTCGTGCTGCCGGGCCTGCTGCTGTACCGCGCGGGCCGCCGGCTGGCGCGCGCCTGCGAGCTGCCGCGGCTGCGCCACCTGTTCCGGGCGGCCCTGGCCATCGCTGGGCCGTATGCGGCGATCGCGGGCACGCTCGCGCTGATCGGCCAGACCGAGGCGGTCCGCCCCAGCATGGTGCAGGCGCTCATCGCCGGGTTCATGCTCGCCTTCGTCGCAGGCGGCGCGGGCGTGCTGTTCCAACTGCTGCGCGACAAGGGCATCGCCAAGCGCCGCCTGCTGGAGCTGATGCCCGACCGCCCGCGGTCGCTGCTGGTGGGCACGGTCAGCGCCACCGGCGCCCTGCTCGCCACCGGTGCGCTGCTGTTCGTCGTCGGGCTCGCCGCGGGCTTCGGCGATGCGGTCTCCACCACCGGCGATCTGGCGCCCGGCGTGGTCGGCGGCGCGCTGCTGCTGCTCATCCAGTTGCTGTATGTGCCCAACGCCGTCGTGTTCGGGCTGGCCTACGCGGTCGGTCCCGGGTTCGCTGTGGGCGCCGGCACGATCGTCGCGCCCACCGGTGTCTCCGTGGGTGCGCTGCCGGTGTTCCCCATGCTCGCGGCGCTGCCCGACGACGGGCCCGCGCCGGTGCTGTCACTGGCCGCGTTGGCCGTGCCGTTCGCGGCCGGCGGGCTGGGCGGCGTGCTGACTCAACGCAGCGCCCCCGCCGTGGTCAGCGAGTCGGCGCCGCTGTGGGGGTTCGTCTGCGGCGTGACCACGGGGCTGGCGTGCGCCGCCCTGTCGGCGGCGGCGGGCGGGCCTCTGGGCGCCGAGCGGCTGGCGGACGTCGGGCCCTCCGCGTGGCAGGTCGGGCTGATTACGGCGCTGGAGGTCGGGCTTGCGGCGGCCATCACCGCCTGGGTGGCCAACTGGCGCTACTACCGGCGCCACGCCCCCGAGGCAGCGCCTTCCGACGGGACCGAGCCCGCCGCCGCATCCGCGGCCGAACCCGACGGGGAGGACTCGCGCCGCAAGAGCCGGTTCGGCGCGGCCCGCACCGCTGCGCCCCGCCAGGAGCGGGAACAGGACCAAACGGCGGCGCCGCTGCGCCGCGGCGTGCGTAGGGCCCTGTCCGCGCTGCCCCGCCCGCGCCTGCCCCGCCGCCGCGCCGCGGAGGAGGACGACGGCGAGGACTTCTACGGGATCACCTACGAGGCCGGCGGCGGGGACCCCGGCGGCACATCGTCGTCGATCTTGTAGCTATCGCAAACGGAAATCGATCTCCTTCACGACAGCTACAAGATCGGCGGGGTTCGGGGCCTGAGAGTTCAGGTCCCCGCCGGGCGATCAGCCCCCGACCGAGGGCAGTTGCTCCATCGGGACGCCCGTCTTCTCCGAGACCGCCCTGCGGAAGTCCTGGTCGCACTGCTCCTGGGAGCTGTGGGTCAGCGCCCGCGCGGAGCAGGCCGAGTAGGCCTGGTACTGGTCCCAGACCAGCGCGTATCCGATGATCATCAGCCCTGAGAGCGTCACGCCGACCCAGCCCAGGACCATGCTGAGCAGCGCGCCGGGCGCCGCAGCGTTCCTCGCGCGGGCCGCGCGGCGCGCCCGCCGGCCCTGGAAGATGCCCAGCGCGGACAGCACGATGCCGTAAGGCGGCAGGACCAGCCCGGCTGCGGAGAGGAAGAGTCCCCACAGCCCGCCTCGTTCGACGGTGGGTTGCTGCCCGTCGCTGCGCGGCTCGGGCTGGTCATCGGTCACAAAGGCTCCTCGCGGACTGTGCCTGGCGGCGGTCGGTCTCAGACGGGCCGGCGTCGGGCGGCGCCGGTGGGGTGGCGGGCGCGCACCCCGACGGGGTCCCGTGGAGTAGACGCTACCTGGCGAGATAGGCTGACACCGCGGGCGGGGGAGCCGCGCATACGTCGGCTGCCGTCTGCGGAGCGCTGCGCCCGCTCGCTGACGCCCGCACACCCGCAGGCCGGGCGGCCCGCCGCCGTGCGGCGGCTCGGGCAGGCGCACTCCCGCACCGTATCCCCATGAGGAGGAAGCACTCTGTCGGCGCGAGTTGTCGTTCTCATCTCAGGCGCGGGAAGCAACATGGCCGCATTGCTGGAGGCCGCGGCCGCTCCCTCGTACGGCGCCGCGATCGTGGCGGTGGGTGCGGATCGCCGCGGGGCCGAGGGCCTCGGCCGGGCGCGCGAAGCGGGCGTCGACACCTTCACCGTGCCCTTCGCCGACTACGGCGACCGCGGCGAGTGGAACGCGGCGCTCAGCGAGCGGCTGGACGCCTGCCGGCCAGACCTGGTGGTCTCGGCGGGCTTCATGCGCATACTCGGCGCCGAGGTGCTGGAGCGGCACACGGTCGTCAACGTCCACCCCGCGCTGCTGCCTGCGTTCCCCGGCGCCCACGCCGTCCGCGACGCCCTCGCCTACGGCGTCAGGGTCACCGGCGCCACTGTGCACGTCGTCGACTCCGGAGTCGACACCGGTCCGGTGATCGAGCAGGTCGCCGTGCGGGTCGAACCCGGGGACGACGCCGCGTCGCTGCACGAGCGCATCAAGGCGGTCGAGCGGCACATGCTCGTCGACGTCGTCGGCCGCCTGGCGCGCGAAGGCTGGACCGTTTCGGGCCGGCACGTGCGCCTGGGCGGCACCGTCGCGCAGCAGTCACCGTCAACCGACTACGTCGCAGAGGAGAACCGGTGAGCCAGCAGGCCATTCGGCGCGCTTTGATCAGCGTCTACGACAAGACCGGACTGGAAGAGCTGGCCTACGGGCTCGCCGAGGCCGGGGTGGAGATCGTGTCCACCGGCTCCACGGCGGCGCGGCTGGCCGAGGTCGACGTGCCCGTGACAGCGGTCGAGGACGTCACCGGGTTCCCCGAGGTGCTGGACGGCAGGGTCAAGACGCTGCACCCGCGCGTGCACGCCGGGCTGCTGGCCGACCGCGCCAACGCCGCGCACCGCGCGACGCTGGAGGAGCTGGGCATCGGCACCTTCGACCTGCTGGTCTCCAACCTCTACCCGTTCCAGGAGACGGTGTCGGCGGGCGCCTCCCTCGGCGAGTGCATCGAGAAGATCGACATCGGCGGCCCGGCGATGATCCGCGCCGCCGGCAAGAACCACAGCTCCGTTGCGGTGGTCGTCGACCCGTCCCGCTACGACGAGGTCATCGAGGCCGTGCAGGCCGGCGGATTCGACCTGGAGCAGCGCAAGCGGCTGGCCGCGCAGGCGTTCGCGCACACGGCCGCCTACGACGCCGCGGTCTCCAGTTGGTTCGCCACGGCCTACGCGCCCGACGAGGTCGCGGCCGAGACCGGCTGGCCCGACTTCTACGCCTTTGTGGGCTACCGCAGCACCACCCTGCGCTACGGCGAGAACCCGCACCAGCGGGCGGCGCTGTATCGGGGCGAGGGCGCCGGCGGACCGGGGTTGGCGGGCGCAGAGCAGCTGCACGGCAAGGAGATGTCCTACAACAACTACGTCGACGCCGACGCCGCGCTGCGCGCCGCCTACGACTTCGCCGACCCGTGCGCGGCGGTCATCAAGCACGCCAACCCCTGCGGTATCGCGGTGGGCGCCGACATCGCCGAGGCCCACCGCAAGGCGCACGCCTGCGACCCGACCTCGGCGTTCGGCGGGGTCATCGCGACCAACCGGCCGGTGAGCGTGGCGCTGGCCGAGCAGGTGGCCGAGATCTTCACCGAGGTGCTGGTGGCTCCGGAGTACGAGCCCGGCGCGGTGGAGATCCTCACCCGCAAGAAGAACATCCGGCTGCTGGTCGTCACGCCGCCGGACCGGGCCGCCCGTTCCGAGGAGCACCCGATCAGCGGCGGCAGTCTGCGGCAGTTGGCCGACCTGGTCGACGCGCCCGGCGACGACCCCGCCTCCTGGCAGCTGATGGCGGGACCGGCGGCCGACGCGGCGGTGCTGGCCGACCTGGCGTTCGCCTGGCGCGCGGCGCGCGCCGTGAAGTCCAACGCGATCCTGTTGGCGGCCGACCGTGCGACCGTGGGCGTGGGCATGGGCCAGGTCAACCGCGTCGACGCCGCGCGCCTGGCGGTCGAGCGGGCCGGCGACCGGGTGAGCGGCTCGGTGGCGGCCAGCGACGCGTTCTTCCCCTTCCCCGACGGCCTGGAGGTGCTGACGGGAGCGGGCGTGCGGGCGGTCGCCCAGCCGGGCGGCTCCGTGCGCGACGAGGCAGTGGTGGCCGCGGCCGAGGCGGCCGGCATCACGATGTATGCGACCGGGACCCGGCACTTCTACCACTGATCATCGGGCGGGGCGGCGCGAGCCGACGAGCCCGGGGACGTACCCAGGAAGGGACGAGAGGCAGATGAGCGCACAGATTCTCGACGGCAAGGCCACCGCTGCGGCCATCCGGGCGGAGCTGGTGGACCGGGTGGCCGCTCTGCGCGCCAAGGGGGCCGTGCCCGGCCTGGGCACGGTCCTGGTCGGCGACGACCCCGGCAGCCACTCGTATGTCGCCGGCAAGCACCGCGACTGCGCCGAGGTCGGAATCGAGAGCATCCGCCGCGATCTGCCCGCCGAGGCCACCCAGCAGCAGGTCGAAGGCGTGGTCGCCGACCTCAACGCCGACCCCGCCTGCACCGGCTACATCGTGCAGCTGCCGCTGCCGCGCGGGCTGGACGAGAACCGCGTGCTGGGCCAGATCGACCCGGGCAAGGACGCCGACGGCCTCCAGCCGGTCAACCTGGGCAAGCTCGTGCTGATGGAGGGGGCTCCGCTGCCGTGCACCCCGCGCGGCATCGTGGAGCTGCTGAAGCGCTACGGCGTGCCGCTCAAGGGCGCCGAGGTCGTCGTGGTGGGCCGCGGTGTGACCGTGGGCAGGCCGCTGGGGCTGCTGCTGACGCGCCGCAGCGAGAACGCGACGGTGACGCTGTGCCACACCGGAACCCGCGACCTGGCCGAGCACACGCGCCGCGCCGACATCGTCGTCGCCGGTGCGGGCGTTCCCGGGATCATCACCGGCGACATGGTCAAGCCCGGTGCGGCGGTGCTGGACGTGGGGGTCACCCGCACGGAGGAGGGGCTGCGCGGCGACGTGGCCCAGGACGTGCGGGAGGTGGCGGGCTGCGTCTCGCCCAACCCGGGCGGCGTGGGGCCGATGACCCGCGCGATGCTGCTGGTGAACGTGGTGGAGGCCGCCGAGCGCCTGGCGGGTTAGCCGGTCGCAGGCTGTCCATGGGCATGCCGCGCCGCCGGGGCCGGTGGCTCCGGCGGCCCGTTCGAGGGGCCCGTTCGAGGGGCCCGGCGACGGCGGGCCGCAGCGGCGGCCCGTTCGGCGGGCCCCTCGGGATCAGCTGGCCTTGCGTTCGCGGTCGAGGACGGGCATCGGGCGTACCAGGCCCAGTGCGACGACCTCATTGGCCAGACGGGTGCGGCGGTTGGCCCCCTCGGGGACCCGGAACTTCTGGTACAGGCGGAGGAGATGCTGCTTGACGGCAGCTTCTGTCACGACCAGGTCCTCGGCGATCTCGCGGGCGGTCGCGGGGGAGACGAAGGCTTCGTCGGAGAGAGCGGGGCGGCAGAGCGACGTGAGGACGTCGAGCTCCCTCCGGGTGAGTTCGGGTGCGGTTCCCCTACGCACCTCGACATCGGGGTTGAGTTCCTCCCTGGGCAGGCCGCCGATCTTGCAGCGCGCGCTTCCGAAGCTCAGGACATCGCCCTCTTCGAGGACCCTGCGCGCTATTGGACGGCCGTTGACCCGGGTGCCGTTGCGGGAAAGGCCGAGGTCGACCACGTAGACGTAGGGGCCGCGGCGCACCAGCTCGGCGTGCAGTTGCGACACGCTGGGATCGCTGAGGCGGATGTCGGCCCCCTCTCCGCGTCCGACCGTGGTGACCTCGGATTTCAACGGCTGTACGTCCCCGTTCTCCTCGACCCGCATATAGGGCCCGTCCACGGTTGTTCCTCCCAGTGTGGGGCGCGGCCGATGAGGGAGTGCACGGCGGGGCGCGGACGGGTGCCTTGCTGCTTGGCTGTGTCGGCTGGTCGTAGCTGGCTGAGTGGGGTTCATAGGGGGTGGTCCTCGCTCGCCGTGGCACTCATCTCTTCACGGGTTACCCGGGCGCTGTTGGTTCTACGCTCTTACTCGGGAGTTAGACAGCTATCGCGGTAGGTTTACGGCGTTGTCCGGATATCGGGCCGGGAAAAACTCGAAAGAAGAGAGGCCGATTCCGTTGCGCCATGCACGGGGCGGCGGCGGACGTCACTAAACTGTGGGCGTCCTCGGCCGGCGGTGCGGCCGGGCGCGCGGGCGATCGGGCTATAGATGAGCCGGATCCGTGCGAGCCCGCGGCCTCCGGCGCCCACGGCCGGATCGTGCCGGGGCGCCTCCCGGCGCCGGGCGGTCCGGTGAGAAGCGTGCGCTAGCGTGGGGTTGACAGTGAGCCAGAACACGGTGGAGGAAGCGGTAGCTGCCAAATCGCACCAGCCCGACGAGGAGCCCGATCCCGCTCCCGAGGGCCGGGAGTCCGGAGTCGGCGACGAAGCACCCGGCTGGTTGTCGCAGGTGCCGTATTTCCTGGTGCTGTCCACCATGTCCGCAGGGATCGTGATCGTCGCCGCCGCCCACTTCAAGAGGGGCCCCGCGCTGATCGCCGGCGCCCTGATGATGGCCGCGGTGTTCCGCACCCTGCTTCCTCCGGAGAAGCTCGGGATGCTCGCAGTCCGCAGCCGGTGGGTCGACATCATCACCCTGACCGGGCTGGCGGTGCTGTTGATCGTGCTCGCCTGGGTAGCCCCTCAGCTGTCCCAGTAGGCGTCTATTAAGCTTGATATCGAGATACCGCATACGTTCGATCGCCTTGGCCGCCGCCCGCTGACCACCCGGTGGGGTCGTCTCCCGCCCGGATACCGGCCACGGGGCGGCCGGCGGCCTTGCGGCGAGCTCATGAGGCGTGTCGCGGACACACCGGTCCTCCCCGCGGGCGAGCGCGGCCTGGCGCCGCCCCCGCCGCGGCGCGACCGGTGTGCCCGGCGCGGCCTCCAGCCACATGACGGCTAGCCGAAACGAAGGGACAGCCACCCCATGGCCAAGATCAAGGTCGCCAACCCGGTAGTGGAGCTCGACGGCGACGAGATGACCCGCATCATCTGGTCCTTCATCAAGGACCGGCTCATCCTGCCGTACCTGGACATCGACCTGAAGTACTACGACCTGGGCATCGAGGAGCGCGACCGCACCGACGACCAGGTCACCGTCGACGCCGCCAACGCCATCAAGGAGCACGGTGTCGGCGTCAAGTGCGCCACGATCACCCCCGATGAGGACCGCGTCGAGGAGTTCGGCCTCAAGAGGATGTGGCGCTCGCCCAACGGCACGATCCGCAACATCCTCGGCGGCGTCGTCTTCCGCGAGCCCATCGTCTGCGAGAACGTGCCGCGGCTGGTGCCCAGCTGGACCAAGCCGATCATCATCGGCCGCCACGCCCACGGCGACCAGTACAAGGCCAGCGACTTCAAGGTGCCCGGCCCTGGCACGGTCACCATCAGCTACACCCCCGAGGACGGCGGCGAGCCCATCGAGCTCGAGGTCGCGAAGTTCCCCGAGGGCGGCGGCGTGGCGATGGGCATGTACAACTACCGCAAGTCCATCGAGGACTTCGCGCGCGCCAGCTTCAACTACGGGCTGGACCGCGGCTACCCGGTCTACATGTCCACCAAGAACACGATCCTCAAGTCCTACGACGGCATGTTCAAGGACGTGTTCGCCGAGATCTTCGAGAACGAGTTCAAGGACCGCTTCGAGGCCGCCGGCCTGACCTACGAGCACCGGCTGATCGACGATATGGTCGCCGCCGCGCTGAAGTGGGAGGGCGGCTACGTCTGGGCCTGCAAGAACTACGACGGCGACGTGCAGTCCGACACGGTCGCGCAGGGATTCGGTTCGCTGGGCCTGATGACCTCGGTGCTGCGCACCGCCGACGGCCGCACCGTGGAGGCCGAGGCCGCCCACGGCACGGTGACCCGGCACTTCCGCCAGCACCAGGAGGGCAAGCCCACCTCCACCAACCCCATCGCCTCCATCTTCGCCTGGACCCGTGGCCTGGAGCACCGCGGCAAGCTCGACAACACCCCCGCGGTCGTGGAGTTCGCCAACACCCTGGAGCAGGTCGTTGTCTCCACGGTCGAGAGCGGGCAGATGACTAAGGACCTCGCGCTGCTGATCGGCGGCGACCAGGGCTTCCTCACCACAGAGGAGTTCCTCGCCGTGCTCGACGAGAACCTGCAGAAGCGCCTGGCCTGAGTCCCGCTCGGGACCGGCCGCGAGGCCGTCCCGCCCGCCGGGCGGCGGGCGGGACGGCCTTCGTGCGCGCGCCCCCGCCCGGCGGCGCGCGGCGGCGTGATGCGGGAAGGGCCGGGCGGACCGGTCGGCGCGGGCCCGCGATGCGGGTTGGCGAACGGCGGCAGTGGCTCAGGGCTAGCGTTCGGACACCTTCGGTCATCGATACCGGTAATGCGGTATATGCCACTCCGCCGCGATTCGCATGTTTCGCGAATATTGCCCTATCTTAGAGTTGTCTGCTCACGGGATGAATCCGCGGGCAGCCCCCGAAACCATTCGAGGCCGACGTGCCGGCCGTGCGCCCGCTGGGGGGTAGGCGCGCGCGGTGCGGAACGTCAGGGAAAGGGCCCGTCGCCAGGCGACGGGCCCTTTTCTCTGCCTTCCCGCGGCTCCGAGGCGCCTCCTGCGGGGTTTCGGCAGCGCGGGGCGGAACCCGGGCCCCGCCGGTCGCGCGGGGCCCGCAGACTATTCCTGCATGGCGCTCTCCGGAATGGGCTCGCCGGCCTGCATAGCCTCGAACATCTCCGCCGAGCGCGCCTCGTCCCACAGCACGACTGACCCGGCCCCCGCGATCGTGGGCGTCGAGCCGACCGGCACCGCCGTGGTCGCGGGCTTCTCGCGCATGGCCAGCGCCATGCTCGCCAGGTCGATCAGGTGGTCGTCCTCGTCGACGAGGAAGGTGTCGGTGCCCTCGGTCACCAGCGGCACCGACCGGAACGGGTTGAGCAGGGTGCCGGGCGAGGTCGCCTGGGAGACCAGGGCGCTGAAGAACTCCCGCTGGCGCTGGATGCGGTCCAGGTCGGCGCGCGGGGTCGCGCGCGTGCGCACGTAGCCCAGAGCGGTCTTGCCGTCCATCGTCTGGCAGCCGGCCTCGATGTCGAGGTCGGCCTTGGGGTCCTGCATGGCCTCTTCGGGGCACATCTCGACCCCGCCCACGGCGTCGACGATCCCCACGAACCCGGAGAACCCGATCTCGACGTAGTGGTCGATGCGGACGCCGCTGGCCTGCTCGAAGGTCTGCACGAGCCGGGTCGGCCCGCCGCCGAGCGCCTCGGCGAAGGCGGCGTTGATCTTGTTCTCGCCGACACCGGGGATGTTCACGTAGGAGTCGCGCGGCACGCTGACGATGCTCGGCTTACCGGTCTCGGGCACGTAGAGGACCATGATCGTGTCGGTGCGCTTGCCGGCCGCGTCGCCGGTGCCGAACTGCTGCCGCTGCTCGTCGGTGAGGCCGTCGCGGCTGTCGGAGCCCACGATCATGTAGGTCTCACCCGGCTGGTCCTCCAGTTGGCCCTCGAAGCCGAGCGCCTCCACGCGCTGCAGCCGGGAGTCGGCCCAGAAGTAGAACACCGTCGGCAGCACGAGCAGGACCACCAGCAGCATCACCAGGATCGTGCGGCGGCGCCTGCGGCGCTGCTCGCGCCTGCGCCGGGCGCCGCCCGAGCCGTCGTAGCCGCGTCCGCGGCCGGAGCCGCCCGGGGGGCGGCGCGGCGGCTCGTCGCCGATCGGCGGCATCCGCCGCGTCGGTCCGCTGCGTCCGGCCGAGTGCTGCTCGGAACCGCGCGGGCGATAGAGCTTCTCGATCTCGTCGGCACCGCCGTCGGGACTGCGGCGGAACACGCCCGTTCGGTCGGCGTCGCCCCGCCCTCGCCCGTGTCGCCCGTCAACCATGACTCTGGTCGCCCATCTGTGAGTGCACCGTTCGAGGTTGGTCTGTCCCCTTGATGACTTGGGACTCGCCACAGCCTAGCCAGGTTCGGTCCGTGACCGTCCTCGTTCCTTCCGCCGCGGCGTGTGCGCCGGTGCGCCGCCCCCCGCCTCCGCGCCCTGCCGGTGCGCCTGCGGGTCCGCCCGCGGCAGAAGAGCGGGCCTGAAGCGGCGGCCCCGCGGCGTAGCCCTCCCAACGATCCGCCCAGCGGGTTAAGGAGGAGGTCAAGGTGCTCACGCGGCTGGGCCGCCGGAGGCGGCCGGAGCGCCGGCGGGCTCGCGCGGCGGGGCGGAGGCCGGGTGCCGCCTTCCGCCCCGCGGACCCTCGGGGCCGCTCAGCGGAGACGGCGGGCTCCCGGCGACGGGAGGGCCGCGCGCAGGGCCGGAGCCCGGAAGCCGTTCTCGGCGAAGGCGTCGGCGACGGCCTTGCCGACCCGGTCCAGGCGGTCCTCGGGCACCAGGGCGATGGCGCTGCCGCCGAAGCCGCCGCCGGTCATCCGGGCGCCGCGGGCGCCGGCCGCGACGGCGGTCTCCACCGCGAGGTCCAGTTCGGGGGTGGAGATCGCGAACTGGTCGCGCATGGAGATGTGCGAGGCGTTGAAGACCGCGCCCAGGTCGCCCAGGGCGCCTGCGCGCATCAGGCCTACCGCCGCGTTGACCCGGTGGATCTCGGTGACGACGTGGCGCACCCTGTCCTTCAGGACGGGATCGTCGAGCCGCGCCAGAGCCGAATCCACGTCCTCGACGTCGCGCAGCGCGTCGACGCCCAGCTCCCGTGCCGCGCGCGTGCACTGCTCGTAGCGGGCCGCGTAGCCGCCGGTGGTGTCGCTGAGCTTGTGCTCGACCCGGGTGTCGACGATCAGCAGCCGCAGCCCGGCCTTCTCCAGGTCGAAGGGGACCGCCCCGGCCGCGCCGGTGCGGCAGTCCAGGTTGAGGGCGTAGCCCTCGGTGCAGCGCAGCGAAGCGCTCTGGTCCAGGATGCCGGTGGGCGCGCCGACGTAGCCGTTCTCGGCGCGGCGGGCGATGACGGCCATCGCCGGCCGGTCCCCGGCCAGATCTGCGAGCCCGTGCGCGTCGGCGAGTGCGAGCAGCACCGCGCACTCCAGCGCGGCGGAGGAGGACAGCGATGCGCCGACCGGAAGGTCGGAGTCGACCAGGATGCGCGCACCGGCATCGGCGGGCAGATGGCCGGCCTCGCGGGCGGCCCAGAACACGCCGGCGACGTAGGAGCCCCATCCGCCGAGGGGGGCCTCGGGGTCGAGATCGGCGGTGGCGAAGCGGACGTCCTCGTCGGGCCGCTGGGCGCTGCGCACCTCGGCTGTGCCGTCGCCAGTGGGCGCCAGCGCCAGGGTGACCCCCCAGGGCAGCGCGATCGGCAGCACCAGGCCGTCGTTGTAGTCGGTGTGCTCGCCCATCAGGTTGACGCGGCCGGGCGCGCGCCAGACGCCGACGGGCTCGCGGCCGTAGGCCTCGGTGAACGCTGCGGCGACCTCGCCGGTGTCGACGAGGCGCTCGACGTCCCCGCGAGTAGTCGCCGCCTGGGCCGGCCCGCCGCCGGATGCCTGCGACCGGGGCTGTGGGGAGGCCGCCGCGGGCGGGGCCGGGGTCTCGGCCGCGTCCGGCCGGGGGGTGTCTGCGCGCCGGAACGGCGCGAGAAGGCGGTCCAACACGCTTGCTTCTCCTCGCTGGCTGCGCGGGCGCCGCGCCCGGCCGCGTCCGCTGCGTTGATCTGACGGCTCGGCGCCGCCGGGGCGCCGCCGTGCCGGCTCAGCCGGCCGCGGTCTCGGCGGCCCGGGTGCTGGTGTGGAAGTCCCAGGCGTCGGCGACGATGCGGCGCAGCTCGGGCCGCTGCGGGGTCCAGCCCAGGTCGCGCTGCGCGCTCCGGCTGGACGCGACCAGGACGGCCGGGTCGCCGGGGCGGCGATCGGCGGCGACAGCCGGGATCGGGTGCCCGGTGACCTCGCGGCAGACGTCGATGACCTGGCGCACGGTGAAGCCGGTGCCGTTGCCCAGGTTGAAGACGCGGTGCTCGCCCGGCCGGCAGGAGCCGAGCGCGAGCAGGTGGGCCTCGGCGAGGTCGGCGACGTGGATGTAGTCCCGCACGCAGGTGCCGTCGTCGGTGGGATAGTCCTCGCCGTAGACGGAGACGGACTCGCGCAGGCCCAGCGCCACCTGCAGCACGATCGGGATCAGGTGGGTCTCTGGGGTGTGCCGCTCGCCCAAGCCCGCGTAGGCGCCGGCCACGTTGAAGTAGCGCAGGCTCACCGCGCCGATTCCGTGCAGGCGCGCGAACTCGGTCAGGGCGGTGTCGATGGCGGCCTTGGTGGCGCCGTAGGGGTTGCCGGGGCGCACCGCGGCGTCCTCGGGGATCGGCGAGGACTCGGGCTCGCCGTAGACGGCGGCGGTGGAGGAGAAGACGATCCGTCCGGTGCCGTGGACGCGCATGGCGTCCAGCAGGGCCAGCGTGCAGCCGACGTTGCCGTCCCAGTAGCGCTCGGGGTGGGACACCGACTCGGGCACCACCGAGCGCGCGGCGAAGTGCAGGACGGCCTCGATGTCGTCGTCGGCCAGGACCTCGGCGGCGCGTTCGCGGATGCCTCCCTCGACGAAGCGGCAGCCCTCGGGCACGGATTCGCGGTGGCCGGTGGAGAGGTCGTCGAGGACCGACACCTCGTGTCCGGCCTCGATCAGCTGCGCGGCGACGACGCTGCCGATGTAGCCGGCGCCTCCGGTGACCAGGACTCTCAAGGCTGCTCCTTAGCTCTCGGTGGGACGCGCCGCCGCCGTCGCGGGCAGCGCTGCGCGGATGCGCTCGGCGGCGTCCTCGGGGGCGACGTCGTTGATCCACGCCGCCATGCCCGACTCGGACCCCGCGAGGTACTTCAGTTTCCCAGGGGCACGGCGCAGCGTGAACAACTGCAGATGCAGCGCGAACTCGGCGTCGGGGGTGCCATCGGCGCCGACAGGCGCCTGGTGCCAGGCCGAGATGTAGGGCGTGGGCGGGTCGGTGCCCTCGTCGGGCGGGGGGAACAGGCCGTCGAAGGCGCGCAACAGGTGGAGGTAGAGGTGGGCGAGCTCCTCGCGCTGGTCCTCGTCCAGCTGGGCGAGAGTGGGGACGCGCCGCAGGGGGAACACCCGGACCTCGTAGGGCCAGCGGGCCGCTGCGGGCACGAACGCGGTCCAGTGCTCGCCGCCGGCGACGACGCGGGTGCCCGCGCTGCGCTCGCCGGCCACCACGGTGTCGAAAAGGTTGGCGCCGGTGGACTCGCGGTGCTTGCGGGCGGCCTCGCCCATCGCCCGGATGCGCGGGGGCACGAACGGGTAGCCGTAGATCTGGCCGTGGGGGTGCTGAAGGGTCACCCCGATCTCGATCCCGCGGTTCTCGAACGGGTAGACGTGGGCGACGTCGGGGCGGGCGCCGAGCGCCTCGGTCCGGTCGGCCCAGGCCTCGATGACGGTGCGCGCGCGCTCGGGTGAGAGGTCGCCGAAGGACGCCGAGTGATCGGAGGTGAAGCACACGACCTCGCAGCGGCCGGCTCCGGGGCGGACCGAAAGCGCCGGGTCGCCGGCTGCGGCTGCCGGTACGTCGGGCGCCGGCGCCAGGGAGGGGAAGCGGTTCTCGAAGACGACGACGTCGTAATCGTCCGCCGGGATCTCGCTGAGCCGCTCGCCCTGCGTGGGGTCGAGGGGGCACTCGTCGGGCGGCGGCAGGAACGTGCGGTTCTGCCGGTGCGCCGCCAGGGCCACCCACTCGTCGAGCAGCGGGTCGTAGCGCAGCTGGGAGCCGGTCGAGAACGGCGGTAGCGGCCTGCGGTCGGCGACGGCGGCCCGCCCGGTGTCGGGGGACTCGTCGTAGTAGATGATCTCGCGCCCGTCCGCGAGGCGGCCAGTCGATCGAAAAACCTGTCGAGTTCGCACAAGATCAGTCTAGATGATGCGCAGGTCGACGTCGGTGGACCGGTAATGACTTGTTTTGATCGGTTTGGTTTCGGAGTGCCGTGGATGCGGTCACCCTCCGTCGTCCCGTCGGCGGCGAGGGGCGCCCGGGCCCCCGGGCCCCCGGGTGTGCCGCCTTCGCCGCCGGGCAGGAGGTTGGCTACGGTCGGCGTGGCGCGGGCCGATGCGGCGCCCGATCCGGCGGGCCCGGCCGGGCCCGGGTAGGGCCGAAGCGGCAGCGCAGGAGAGGGGGCGGTGCCGATGGCCGCGACGGCGGCGCTGAAGGACCGGGTGCGGCGCTACCGCAACCGCGCCATGGAGGCCTACTGGTCGGTGCGCCGGCGCCACCCCTCCGTGGACCACGCCGTGCGCGCCTACGACCGCTACTCGGGGAGCGAGGGCAACCGGCTGGCGGCATCGGTCACCTTCTACGCCTTCCTTTCGTTCTTCCCGCTGCTGGCGCTCGCCTTCGCCGCAGTGGGCTATGCGGCCGCCGTCGAGCCCGACGCCCGCGACTACCTCGACCAGGCGCTGCGCGAGGCGCTGCCCGGACTTGCCGAAGGGCTGCCGGTGGACCGGATCGCCGAGGCCCGCACCGGCGCGGGCGTCATCGGCCTGCTCGGCCTGCTGTACTCCGGTGTGGGCGCGGTGGACGCGGTGCGCGCGGCCCTGCGCCGGGTGTGGCTGAACGACGTCGGCGACGGACCCAACTTCGCCGTCGCCAAGCTGACCGACGTCGCGGTGATGGCGGTGCTGGGGGTGTGCCTGCTCGGCTCGGTCGCGCTGACCAGCGTCGCCCAGGCGGCAACCCACTGGCTGCTGGAGTTCGTCCGATTGCAGGACTCGCTGGTGGCGGTGGGCACCACCCGCGTGCTGGGGCCGGCGATCGCGGTGGCCGTCGACACGTTCATCTTCCTGATGGTGTTCTCCCGCCTGTCGGGAACGCGGCGCCCCGTGCGGCTGCTGTGGCAGGGGGCACTGCTGGCCGCCGTCGGTTTCGAGATCCTCAAGGCCGTCGCCGCACTTCTGATCAGCGGCACACTGAGCAACCCGATCTACGCGTCCTTCGCCGTGATGGTGGGACTGCTGCTGTGGATCAACCTGGTCATGCGGATGCTGCTGCTGTGCGCCTCCTGGACGGCGACCTGGCTGCCGGTCCCGCCGCCCTACGAGGGGGCGGTCCCTTCGGGACTGCCGATCGGGCTGACCGGCGACGAGCCCGCCCGCACTGCCGTGCGCCAGGACCTGGGGCCGTCGGCGGCCACGCTGCCGGCGCGCCCCACGCCCGCGCAGATGGCGCGCTCGCACAGGCGGGACCGCCTCAGGCGCATCAGCGCGGCGCTACGCCGCCTCGCCCTGCCCGCGGTACTCGCAGCGGGGGTCGCGGGAGTGATCGCCTGGCTGCGGCGCCGCCGCGACTGAGTGACGAGAGGCGGCGAGCGGGCGCCTCCCGCGGCTTCCGGTGATCGGGAGCAACCAATGATCGGCAGGACTTTCGCGACATTTCGTTCTGGAATGCCCGTTTCAGTTTACAATTCGCAAAGCTAATCTGTTATCGAGGTCACGTATCGGTTACTTCGGGGTACTCTTATCCGTTGTTGTGTAGCGTGATCTTGGAGCGCGGAGAACGGCGCGCCCGACGTCGCGGCCTGTGAGTCCGCGCGGTCGGCGCCCCGATCGCCGTATGCGCGCGCTGCGCGAGCGGCCGCCGCGACCGGTCGGCGGGGCGGACGCCCCGACCGCAACCGGCCGGGCCGCGCGCGCACCGGTCCCACCTGCTCCGACCCAGCGCAGTGCCGCCCATCGCCGGTGCGCGCCGCTCATCCGAACGCCACGCCGCCCGAACCGCCGATGAACGGAACCCCGAATGACACGCATTGCCGAAGCGGGCGACACCTCGCCTAGGGTGCGGTCAGCGTCGGTGCCCGAGCCGGCCGGACGACTGTGCGGAGGTTGACCGTGGCCATCGAATTCAACGACTCCCAGCGCGCCACTCTCGGTGTGGAGTGGGAACTCCAGCTCGTCGACGCGCACACCCGCCACCTTCGCCAAGAGGCCCAGCAGGTCCTCGGCGCGCTTCCCGACCTCAGCGAGACACCGGACAGCCCGCTGCGCCACGAGCTGATGCAGTGCACCATCGAAGTCGTCACCGGCGTCTGCGAGACCGTCGAGGAGGCCCGATTCGACCTGGCGGGCAGCATCGAGCGGCTCGGCTCGGTGCTGGAGACGCGCGACGCCGCGCTCATGTGCGCCGGCACCCACCCGCTGGACGACTGGCGCGACCAGACGCTCTCGCCGGTCCAGCGCTACGGCGAGCTCATCGACGAGATGCAGTGGCTCGCCCGCCGGATCCTGACCTTCGGCGTGCACGTCCACGTGGGGGTGCGCTCCCGCGAGAAGGCCGTCCCGATCGTCAACGCGCTGGCCAACTACCTTCCGCACTTCCTGGCGCTGACGGCCTCCAGCCCGTTCTGGAGCGGTCACGACACCGGGCTCGCCTCCAGCCGGTCGATCATCTTCGGCGCGCTGCCCACCGCGGGGCCGCCGCCGCGCCTCGACGACTGGACGGCGTTCGAGGAATATATGGAAACCCTGCTCCGCGCGGGGACCATATCCAGTATCAAGGAAGTCTGGTGGGACGTCCGCCCGCATCCCGATTTCGGCACGATCGAGATCCGGATGTTCGACGGGATTCCCACACTGCGCGAGGTCGGCATGGCCGCCGCGTTGTCCCAGAGCCTCGTCCGGCTGTTCGATCAGCAGCTCGACCGCGGCTACGGGCTTCCCAGTCCGCCCACATGGGTGGTCAACGACAACAAGTGGCGGGCCACCCGCTACGGCCTGGACGCCCGGATCATCACCGACGACCGAGGGCGGACGGCGCCGCTGCGCGACGACCTGTACGAGCTCCTGCGCGATCTCGAACCGGTCGCGGCGCGGCTGGGGTGCGCCGACGACCTCGACGTGGTCTCGGAGATCCTCGACAAGGGCGCGTCCTACGAGCGTCAACGTGCCGTCATCGACCAGGGCGGCACCCTGAACGACGTCGTGGACTCACTGGTGGCGGAGTTTCGCGCCGACGTCTTCCCGACGGCGGCTCCCTCCGCGAACGCGCCGAGCTCGGCCACCGGACAGGCGGCGGGCGGCGGCACCGGCACCGATTATGTGACGAAGAACAGGGGGCCATCCCATGCAGGGGCGTGACCTGCGGGAGCAACTGAACGCATTCCTGGCTCGCCACGAGCGCGAGTTCATCGAGTTCCGGCGCGATCTGCACATGCATCCCGAACTCGCCTTCGCCGAGCACCGCACGACACAGCGGCTCGCCGAGCGGCTGCGCGGCATCGGGCTCACACCCGAGCCCCTCCCGCACACGACCGGGCTCGTCTGCGACATCGGCGCCGGCGACGGCCCCACCGTCGCGCTGCGCGCCGACATCGACGCGCTCCCCCTCACTGACGAGAAGGACGTGCCCTACCGCTCGACGGTTCCCGGCGCGGCCCACGCCTGCGGCCACGACGTGCACACCACCGTCCTGATGGCGGCAGGGCTGTTCCTGGCTCAGCAGGCCCGGGCCGGTGCGCTGCCGGGGCGGGTGCGGCTGCTGTTCCAGCCCGCCGAGGAGCTGCCCGGCGGTGCCCGCGAGGTGATCGAGGCGGGCGGTATCGACGGCGTCGACCGCATCTTCGCGCTGCACTGCGACCCGCGGCTGCTCACCGGCCAGGTCGGGCTGCGCACCGGTGCGATCACCGCCGCCTGCGACCAGGTGATGGTGCGGCTCTCGGGCCCCGGCGGGCACACGGCGCGGCCGCACCTGACCTCCGACTTGGTCTATGCGCTGGGCAAGGTCGTCACCGAGCTGCCCGCCGCCCTCTCGCGCCGGGTCGACCCGCGGGCCGGGTTCAGCCTCGTGTGGGGCCGCGTCAGCGCGGGGTCGGCGCCCAACGCCATCCCCGACGACGGCGTGGTCGAGGGGACCGTGCGCTGCCTGGACGACGACGCCTGGCACAGCGCGCCCGAGCTCATCCGCGAACTGGTCGACTCGGTGGTCGCCGGCTACGGCGCCCGCGCCGAGGTGGACTACCGCCGCGGCGTGCCGCCCACGGTCAACGAGTCCAGCAGCGTGCGGATGCTGCAGGACGCCTGCACCCAGGCACTGGGACCCGAGGCCGTAGCCGATACGCCCCAGAGCCTGGGAGGTGAGGACTTCGCCTGGTACCTGGAGCACGTTCCGGGTGCGCTCGCCCGCCTGGGCACGCACTCCCCGCAGTCCGGCTCGCCGATGGCCGACCTGCACCGCGGCACATTCGACGTGGACGAGCGCGCCATCGGCGTGGGCGTGCAGCTGATGTCGGCCACCGCACTGACGTCGCTGTGGGAGTGCGCCCGCGCCGCCGGCGGCGACCCGGTGCAGGACGCGGCCCTGGCCTGACGCGCGCCCGGCGCGCGGGATCTCCGCGGGCCCTGCCGGCCGCGCTGACCGGCCGCGCGGCGGCGGGGCGTCCGGGCAGGCCGCGACGGGTGGCATCCTGAATCCATGAGCCACCCGTTGACCCTGGACGACATCCGGCGCGCCCCCAAGGTGCTGCTGCACGACCACCTCGACGGCGGACTGCGCCCGGAGACCGTCGTCGAGCTGGCTGAGGCCGCCGGCTACACCGGACTGCCCGCATCCGACGCTGCCGAGCTCGGGGCGTGGTTCCGCGACGCCTCGGACTCCGGCGCACTGGAGCGGTACCTTGAGACGTTCTCGCACACCGTCGCGGTGATGCAGACCCGCGAGGCCCTGGAGCGGGTCGCGGCCGAGTGCGCCGAGGACCTGGCCGCCGACGGCGTCGTCTACGCCGAGGTCCGCTACGCGCCCGAGCTGCACCTGGAGCAGGACCTGACGCTGGACGAGGTCGTCGAGGCCGTGCTGGAGGGATTCCGCAAGGGACAGGAGCGCGCCGCCGCCGCGGGGCGGCCCATCATCGTGGGTACCCTGCTCACGGCGATGCGCCATGCCGCACGGTCCCTGGAGATCGCCGAGCTCGCCGTGCGCTACCGCGACGTGGGCGTGGTCGGCTTCGACATCGCCGGCGCCGAGGCCGGGCACCCGCCGACCCGCCACCTGGACGCCTTCGAGTACATGCGCCGGGAGAACGCCCACTTCACCATCCACGCCGGCGAGGCGTTCGGCCTGCCGTCGATCTGGGAGGCGCTGCAGTGGTGCGGCGCCGACCGGCTGGGCCACGGGGTCCGCATCGTCGACGACGTACAGCGCCCGGACGCCGACGGCGGGGTCGCCATGGGCCGCCTGGCCCAGTACGTCCGCGACCAGCGCGTTCCGCTGGAGATGTGCCCCAGCTCCAACGTCCAGACGGGCGCGGCCCCCTCCATCGCCGAGCACCCGATCGGCCTGCTGCGCGACCTGCGGTTCCGGGTGACGGTCAACACCGACAACCGGCTGCAGAGCGGCACGACCCTGTCGGAGGAGTTCGCCAAACTCTCCGCCGCGTTCGGCTACGGCTGGGACGACCTGCAGTGGTTCACCGTCAATGCGATGAAGTCCGCGTTCCTGCCGTTCGACGAGCGCCTGTCGCTGATCAACGGGCGGATCAAACCCGGCTTCGCCCAGCTGAAGTGGGCCACCGGATGAAGCCGCTGATCTCGCCCGGGGGGCGCGTGCTGGGCTGGGGGTGGGTCGCCGCGGTCGCGCTGCTGCTGTTCGACCTCGCGCTGCGCGGAAGCGGCGCCTCCAGCCTGGTGGCCGGGGCGGTGCTGCTGATCACCGTCGGCGTCGCCTACGTGCTGTGGCTGCGGCCGCGGGTGGTGCCCACCGCCGAGGGCGTGCGGCTGGTCAATCCGCTGCGCGACACCTTCGTGCCCTGGTCGGAGTTCACCTGGGCCGACGTGACCGACGTGCTTCGGGTGCACGCCGGCGAGCGGGTCTTCCGCTCCTGGCCGCTGCGGGAGAACCGGCGCGCCAACGTGCGCGAGAACCTGCGCCGGGCCGGCGACGGGCCGGCGCCGCTCCTGGACACCGGCGCCGACGCCGACCCGCGCTCGATGCGCCCCGTCGACCTGGCGGCGCGGCGGCTGCGCGAGGAGGCCGAGCGCCGCAAGGCCGATCCGGCGAACCGGGTCGCGGCCGCTGCCGACCCTGCAGAGGGCGCCGGGCCGTCGGATCCCGCGGCCCCTGCTGAGGACGCCGCGCCGCACGGGCCGGTCACCGTATGGGCACCCGATGCCCTGGGGGCGCTCGGAGCCCCGGTCTTCCTGCTGGTCGTGGTCCTGCTCCTGGTATAAGCGGCAAGTGGGCCCGCCCGCCGCGTCCGGCCCGGGCACGGCGGCACCGTGGCTTGACCACGCCCCCAAATCCTGGTTAGGTAAGGCATGCCTAATGGTTGGGCGGTGCGGTGGACTACGCGGATCCGCGCCTTCCCACGCCCTGGGCGGCATGGGTCAACCGAATAGGGAAGCGCCGCCGGCACGGATCGCCACCCGTGTCGCTGCGCGGACGGCCGGCCGCGTGGCCGGGCGCCGCGTACCGGCGGCGCGACGCAGCACCGAAGGATGCGGCAAGGGCTCGCCACGGGGTCTGCGGGGACCTCGCCCGCGCCGCAGGACATGTGTGCGCCCGGCGGTCCGCGCGGACGGCCGCCGGGCGCACCGCGTCCGCACGTGCGGGGCGTTCGTGTGAGCGATCGCGCATGCGTTCGCACCGCAGCGCGGGGCGGGTGCTCCGCGCGGGCGCTGCACGCCGCGCGCACGCGGCAGGCGAGCCCGCGGCGCCGGGCCGAAGCGCCTCTCGTGCGCCTGCGGCGGCGTCAGGCCTGCGAGATCGTCTCGTGCAGGAGCTCGCCCAGGCGCTGCGTGCGCCGCTGGATGACCTCCAGCGCCCTGAGCGAGTCGAACGGCTCGAAGACCGCGCCGATGGCGTCGTTGCTGACCACCGACAGCCCGAGCACCTCCGCGCCCATCTCCACGGCCGCGATGGTCTCCAGCGCGAACGAGCGCCCCACCAGGTCGGCGCCAGCCACCCGCAGCATCGCCAGCTCGGCCGGGGTCTGGAACTGCGGACCCAGCAGCGATGCGTAGACGCCTTCGGTCAGCGACGGGGCCACCTCGCGGGCCAGGGTGCGCAGCCGCGGGCTGTAGGCCTCGGTCAGGTCCACGAAGTCCGGACCCGCCAGCGGCGAGGTCGAGGTCAGGTTGATGTGGTCGCGCACGACGATCGGTTGGCCCACCGAGAAGTCGGCGCGCAGCGACCCGGCCGCGCCCGTGAGGACCACGATCGACGCGCCGGCCGCGATGCCCGTGCGGACCGCGTGGACGATCCGCATCGGGTCGTGCTCCTCGTAGAGGTGGGTGCGTCCGCTGAACACCGCGACGCGCTTCTCACCCGCCCATGCGCTGCGCACGGTCGAGCCGTGGCCCGCCGCGGTGGGCGCGACGAACCCCGGCAGATCGGTCACGTCCAGCTCGACGTCGGCGATGCCGAGCGTGTCGGCCGCGCCAGCCCATCCCGAGCCGAGGATGACCACCGCGTCGAAGGAGTCGGCACCGGTGCGGGACTTGAGTTCGTTCGCCGCCTCGACGGCCCGTTCCTTGGCCTGGGCGGTCCCGGTCGTTAGGCGCACTTGCGTGGATTCGCTCACATCTCCGGAGAGTACCCCTGTGTAGTCGACCAGTTTCGGAACGCAACGCAGCGTGTTCCAGATCGCCCGGAACCGGCGCGACCCGCTTGGGCCGCAACCGGGTGATCGCGGGTCCGCGGGGCCCCAAACCGCGTTGATCTTGTAGCTATCGTGAAGGAAAGCGATTTCCATTTGCGATAGCTACAAGATCAACGGTGATTTGAGCTAAGAGCGGGAGGGGGCGCAGGGCCGCGAGCGCAGCTCCTCCGGATAGAACGGGGGAGCCCCCGCCTTCTCGGCGGCGTCGGCGAGCATCGAAAGGTACAGCGCCGACGGCAGCCCGCCCTCGTAGTCGTCGAGCACATGGGTCCAGGCGGCGGCCTCGCCTTCGAGCAGGGTGCTCGCCCGCACCCGCACGCGCGTATAGATGCCGAACCCGGCGCCCGCGCAGGCGTCGACGTGGGCTTCGTCGCATTCGGGGACGTCGTAGAGGGCGACGAAGACGCTCGCCCCGCTCTGCTCGGCGATCGTGGCCAGTGCGCCGCCCCACGGCCCGGACGCGCCCCCGAAGGTCAGCCGCCAGCCGTCCAGCCAGCCGGTGGTCCACAGGGGTGAGCGCCGAGCCCGCACCGCCATCTGATCGGGATCGAGGTTGCAGCCGTAAGCGGCGTAGAGAGCCACGGCGCCATCGTAAGCACGCCCGCTCGCCCCCGTTGCGAATTCCGCCGCCCGGCATGGCGGACAATGGGTAGACGGCAGAGCAGAGACGTTCCGGGCGGCGGCCCACGAGGCAGCGGCGCTTCGACGCGCGCGCCGGCCCAAGGGAGTGAAGCAGACGTGACCAAGGTCGTGATCATCGGTGGCGGCCCGGGGGGCTATGAGGCGGCGCTAGTCGCCGTCCAACTCGGTGCGGACGTGACGATCGTGGACCGCGACGGGATCGGCGGAGCCTGCGTTCTGACCGACTGCGTCCCCTCCAAGACCCTGATCGCGACGTCGGTGCGCTCCACCTATGTCCGGGAGGCCGCGAGGCTGGGGATCGACGTCGCCGAGAGTGACGGCCGGCCCGGGGTGTCGGTGGACCTCGCGACCGTCGACGCCCGTGTGAAGCGCCTGGCCCAGGCGCAGTCCGACGACACCGCCGCGCGCGTGGTCAAGGAGGGCGTCGAGGTGATCCCGGGCGAGGCGCGCCTGGTCGATCCCAAGATCGTCGCCGTGGGCGACCGGCGGATCCGGGCCGACGTGGTCCTGGTGGCTACCGGGGCCCACCCGCGCGAGCTGCCCTCGGCCAAGCCCGACGGCGAGCGCATCCTCACCTGGCGCCACCTCTACGACCTGGACCGGCTGCCGGAGAAGCTGATCGTGGTGGGTTCGGGCGTCACCGGCGCCGAGTTCGCCAACGCCTACCAGGGGCTGGGCTCGGAGGTCACGCTGGTCTCCTCGCGCGAACGCGTGATGCCCACCCAGGACGCCGACGCCGCCGAGGTGTTGGAGGGCGTGTTCCGCCGCCTGGGCATGACCGTGCTGAGCAAGACCCGCGCCGAGTCGGTCGCCAACACCGGCGACGGCGTGCTGGTGACCCTGTCCGACGGCCGCACCGTCGAGGGCAGCCACTGCCTCATGACGGTGGGCATGATCCCCAACACGGCGGACCTCGGGCTTGAGGAGGTCGGCGTCCGGCTGGACGACGGCGGGTTCGTCCAGGTCGACCGGGTCTCGCGCACCTCCACGTCCGGGGTCTACGCCGCCGGCGACTGCACCGGCGTGAACATGCTGGCGTCGGTCGCGGCGATGCAGGGCCGCATCGCGATGTGGCACGCGCTGGGCGAGGCCGTGTCGCCGCTGAAGCTGTCCACCGTGGCCTCGACCGTTTTCACCCACCCCGAACTGGCCTCGGTGGGCGCCACCGAGGGCGACGTACGCAGCGGACGGATCGACGCGCGCGTGGTCAACCTGCCGCTGGACACCAACCCGCGCGCGAAGATGACCAACAGCAAGGACGGGTTCGTCAAGCTGATCTGCCGCCAGCACACGGGGATCGTCATGGGCGGCGTCATCGTCGGTCCGCGCGCCAGCGAGCTGATCCTGGCGGTGTCGGTGGCCGTTCAGCAGCGGCTCACCGTCGACGACCTCGCGCACACCTTCGCGGTCTATCCGTCGCTTTCGGGCAGCGTCACCGAGGCGGCGCGCTCGCTGATGCAGGCCTCCCCCGAGTAGCTCGTCCCCGGCCCGCGGGTACGCTGCCCGATCTGCGTGCGTCCGCGCCCGCGCCCGCGTCTGCGCGGGCGCACTGGCCGCCGTGCCCGACCGGCCGCGATGAACGCGGACCAGGCGGACCGGGCAGGCCGCCCGGACACGGAAACGGCCCCGGCACGCAGCCGGGGCCGTCGTCATGTGAAGGACGCGAGCGCGCTCGCCGGGAGCCTAGAAGTCGAAGCCCCCGAAGTCGCCTCCGCCGAATCCGCCGAAGTCGCCGCCTCCGCCGAAGTCGCCTCCACCCATGTCGCCGCCGCCCATGTCACCCATGCCGGCGCCCATCATGCCTCCGCCCATCATCGACCCCATCATGGAGCCCATCATCATGCCGGTGAACATGCCCATCATCATGTCCATGCCGAAGTAGCCGCCCGCGTAGGGGGCGTAGGCGGGGCCGGCGTCGTAGTAGGGACGGCGGCGGCCGTCGACCTCGACCAGGCGGACGTCGGGGTCGTGCCCGGAGAGCACGGCCTGCGCACATGCGGGGCAGGCCGGGACGGACCGGTTGGTGCCGCCCGGGGGAGCCCACAGGACGTCCTGCTCCGACGGCCCGTGCTGCGGGTTGAAGAAGCAGGGCTGGCGCCGCTCGGGCACCGGCTCGCCGCTCATCCGGGCGCGGGTCGCGACCATGTAGTAGCGGCCGTCCTCAAGCGCGTTGGTGACCTGCTGCACCTGGTCGGGCTCGCGGATGGTGTCGAGCGTGGCCTTGGCGCGGTCGTAGGAGTCCATCGCGCGGCTGTAGTCGGTGCGCGTGTCCTCGTCGACCTTGGAGACGTCGATCTCCAGGCGGGCGATGTCCTCGCCCAGCCGCACGACGTCCTCGTTGGCCATCTGCTTGATCTCGGCCAGCTGCTTGGCCTTCTGCTCGTCGCGGCGCTTCTTGCCGCGGTAGAGGAAGAACCCGCCGCCGGCCACTGCCAGCACCAGCAGGCCCAGCAGCATGGCCCCGAAGACGCCGGAGGCGGCGTCGGCGGACTGCTGGTCCTCGACGGCGTCGGGAACGGCGACCAGAGTGTCGATCTGGCCCTGGTTCTGCGAAAGCAGCTCCTCCTCCAGCGCCTGGTTGTCAGAGGCGCTCAGCTCGGTGGAGTCGACCACCAGCTCCTGTGAGCCGGCCAGCACCGCATAGGTGCCGTCGCCGACCTCCGACTGGATCCCGTCGAGGTAGTTGCCGACGCTCGCCTCGGAGTTCAGCGTGCCCGAAGAGAGGACCACGTAGTACGTGGGGTTCGCCGCGGAGTCGGCGGCGTCGGCCAGCGTGTCCCGTTCGGCCTGGGGCAGCTGGTCGGTCGTGATGTCGGGGTCGATAAAGACGTTGTCGTTCCGCAGCGCATCGACGACCTCGCCGGACGCCGGAACGGTGTCGGCGCTGGCCGGGGCCATCGCCATAGCGGACAACCCTGCTGCGAGCAGGGCGGGTACTACCAAGCGGCGCAACATGATCGTTCCTCTCGCCTCCCTCACTCACTCAAGACGAACAGGGCGGCTGGAAGGTTCCCGCCGGAGCGGCGTGCCGTCTCCAAGACTACGGGCGACCCGCCGCAGCGGCGGGCCGCCCGTACGGTGCGTCTCGGCGGTCCGGTCAGGTGGCGGTGCCCGACCCGCCGACCGGCGCGGCCGGGCGCTCGGCGCCGGTGCCCCCCGGTTCGTCGCCGGCGCCGTCCGCGGCGCCCTCGCGTGCCCCGCCGCCGTCGGCGCTCTCGCCGCCGCCGTCGCCCGCCTCCTCGACGGTGTCGGGGGCGACGAAGCCGCCGAGGCCGCGCGGGGAGTGGAAGCGGGCCACGTCCATCATCCGCTCGCGCTTGGCGACCAGCGCTGGGACGAACGCCTGGCCGGCCACGTTCACCGCGGTGCGGCCCATGTCGAGGATCGGGTCGACCGCCAGCAGCAGGCCGACGCCCTCCAGTGGCAGGCCCACCGTCGACAGCGTGAGAGTGAGCATGACCGTCGCGCCTGTGGTGCCGGCGGTCGCCGCCGAGCCGATCACCGACACGAACACGATGAGCAGGTAGTCGGTCAGGTTCAGCGGGACGCCGTAGAACTGCGAGACGAAGATCGCGGCGATCGCCGGATAGATCGCGGCGCAGCCGTCCATCTTGGTGGTCGCGCCGAAGGGGACGGCGAAGGCCGCGTAGTGTCGCGGCACGCCGAAGTTGGCCTCGGCCACGCGCTCGGTCACCGGCATCGTGCCCATCGAGGAGCGCGAGACGAACCCGAGCTGCACCGCCGGCCACACCCCGGTGAGGAACTTCAGCGGCGAGAGGCCGTGCACGCGCGCGAGCACGGGGTAGACGACCAGCAGCACCAGCGCGAGGCCGACGTAGATCGCCAGCGCGAACCGCCCGAGGGCGCCCACGGTGGTCCAGCCGTAGCTGTAGACCGCGTTGCCCAGCAGGCCGACGGTGCCCAGCGGGGCGAGCCGGATGACCCACCACAGCACCTTCAGCACGACGCTCAGCGCCGAGCGGGTGAAGGCCAGGAACGGTTCTGCGGCCGAACCCACGCGCACCGCTGCGACTCCGAGCGCGATCGCGATGACGATGAGCTGCAGTGCGTTGAAGTCGAGGCTGGTGGTCAGCGCGCCGGCCTCCTCGGAGGTGCCGGCCGTCAGCCCGAGGAAGTTGGCGGGAACCAGGCTCTCCAGGAACGCCAGCCAGGAGCCCTGGGAGCCGGTGTCGGGCGCCTGCGCGGTCCCGGCGTCGACGCCGCTGTTCACGCCGGGCTGGAAGAGCAGCCCCAGTCCGATGCCGATGGCCACCGCGATCAGTGCGGTGGCGGCGAACCACAGCAGGGTCTGTCCGGCGAGCCGCGCGGCGTTGGTGGTGTTGCGCAGGTTGGCGATGGACGAGACGACCGCCAGCAGGATCAGCGGGGGCACGATCGTGGTCAGCAGCGTGACGAACGTGGAGCCGATGGTGTCGAGGGTCAGCGCGAGCCAGTTGGGATCCTCGGCGGTGCCGCCCAGTTGGCGGGCGACCACGCCCAGGGCGACGCCGACGACCAGCGCGGCGAGGACTTGGACGGCGAAGGGTATGCGCCTGAGTGCGGATAGCACGGTGTGACTCCTGGTCGGGACGTGACGGGGCGCCCGGCTGATGGCGGGGGCGCCGCGGGGAGATGAGCGCGGCCGGTCGGCCCGCGCTCCGGGAACGGGGCTCGGAGCGTCAGGCGAGGCGACATGCCTGGGAGGCGACGCGGCACAGGTCGATGTGCCGTCGCACGGTCAGGCCCCAAAGGTTGGTCACGAACGAGCACAATGGCGGCCACCGCTCGGTTATTCCCGACCTGACGCGGATTGTCACGTGGATCACACGGCGGGTGCCGACGCGTTGCGGGTCCGCCATGTCGAGTGTGTCCTAGTTCACACCCGAATGGGGCGGCCGCGGAGGCGCCGGCTGCGTCGCAGGTTCCGAACGCGCCGCGACGGGCGGCGCACCGAGCGGACACCGGCCGCCCGTCGGCGGCCGGACCTGGGAACCGGAGTCCGAATGAGGAGAAGCAGGAACCTGAAGCGCGCGGCGGCCGCCGGGCTGGCGCTCGCCGGAGCGATGACCGCCACGGTGGCCACGGCCGTCCCCGCCTCGGCCGCGGCCTACAACGGCGTGTGCGGGTCGGGCCACGTGGTGGTCAACTCCGACAACGTCGGCAGCAAGGGAACCGTGTACCTCACCTACAACAGCAACACCGGTAAGAACTGCGTCGTCACCATCCGCAACAACCCCGGTGCGCGGCTGGACATGAACGCCTACATCGGCCCCTCGGACAGCCCGTACGGCGAGCAGATCGTCGACAGCGGCGACTACACCACCTACGCGGGTCCGGTGAAGTGGGACCTCGCCGGCCGGTGCGTGGACTGGGGCGGCTACATCGACGGAGCCAGCGGCGGCAAGAAGGGAACCAACTGCGGCTAAGGCAAGCGGCGGCCCGACCCGGGCCGCCGCGGGGCCGCGGGTCCGGCCGCCGGCCGAGCCGCGGCCCCGCGCCGTGCGGAAGGCGCCCGGCCGCGGCGGGCGCCCCGCCGCTTCAGGCGTCCTTGATCTCGCAGACCACGCCGCCGCTGCTCAGCCCGTCGCCCGCCGCGACCGACAGGCCGGTGACCACACCCGACTTGTGCGCGGTGAGCGGCTGCTCCATCTTCATCGCCTCGATCACGACCACCGGATCGCCCTCGGCCACGGCCTGGCCGTCCTCGGCGACCACCTTGACCACGGTGCCCTGCATGGGCGACACGAGGGAGTCGCCGCCCGCCGCGGCCGCCGTGCCCCCGGTGCTGCCGCCGCGCCGCGCCGCGCGCCCGCCGCGCATGCGGCCGCCGGAACCGCCGCCGGAGTCGGCGGCGGCGCCCAGGCCGGCCGGCAGCACGACCTCGATGCGCTTGCCGCCGACCTCGACGGTGACCGGCTCGCGCTCGGCGGGTTCGGCCGACTCGGGCGAGCCCGCATACGGCTCGACGGTGTTGTCGAACTCGGTCTCGATCCAGCGGGTGTGCACCGTGAACGGTGTCCGGGGGTCGGCCGGCGCGAAGGCGGGATCCGCGACGACGGCCAGGTGGAACGGGATGACCGTGGGCATCCCTCCGACCTGGAACTCGGCGAGCGCTCGGCGGGAGCGTTCGAGCGCCTCGGTGCGGGTGGCTCCGGTGACGACCAGCTTGGCGACCATCGAGTCGAAGGCCTGGGGGACGGTGAACCCGGCCTCGCAACCGGTGTCGACCCGCACGCCCGGTCCGCCCGGCAGGTTCAGCGCGGTGATGGTGCCCGGTGCGGGCATGAAGTTGCGCCCGGCGTCTTCGGCGTTGATGCGGAACTCGAAGGAGTGCCCGCGCAGCGCGGGGTCGGCGTAGCCCAGCTCGCCGCCGTCGGCGATGCGCAGCATCTCGCGGACCAGGTCGAGGCCGGCCACCTCCTCGCTCACCGGGTGCTCGACCTGTAGCCGGGTGTTGACCTCCAGGAAGGAGACGGTGCCGTCGGCGCCGACCAGGAACTCGCAGGTGCCCGCGCCGACGTAGCCGGCCTCGGACAGGATCGCCTTGGACGAGGAGTAGAGCAGCCGCTCCTGATCGGCGCTGAGGAAGGGCGCCGGGGCCTCCTCCACAAGCTTCTGGTGGCGGCGCTGCAGCGAGCAGTCGCGGGTGGAGACGACCACCACGTTGCCGTGCGCGTCGGCCAGGCACTGGGTCTCGACGTGGCGGGGGCGGTCCAGGTAGCGCTCGACGAAGCACTCGCCGCGGCCGAAGGCCGAGGTGGCCTCGCGCACCGCCGAGTCGAAGGCCTCGGGGACCTCCTCCAGAGTCCGGGCGACCTTGAGGCCGCGCCCGCCGCCGCCGAAGGCCGCCTTGACCGCGATGGGCAGTCCGTGCTCCTCGGCGAAGGCCACGGCCTCCTCGGGCCCGGCGACGGGGTCGGAGGTTCCGGGGGCCAGGGGAGCGCCGACCTTCTGCGCGATGTGGCGGGCGGCGACCTTGTCGCCCAGCGCCTCGATGGCCGCGGGCGGCGGTCCGATCCAGGTGAGTCCGGCGTCGATGACGGCCTGGGCGAAGCCGGCGTTCTCGGCGAGGAAGCCGTAGCCGGGGTGGACGGCGTCGGCGCCGGTGCGCCGGGCGACGCCGAGGATCCGGTCGATGTCGAGGTAGGTGTCGGCCGGGGTCCGGCCGCCCAGGGAGTGGGCTTCGTCGGCGACCTTGGTGTGCAGGGCGTCGAGATCGGGTTCGGCGTAGACGGCGACACTGGCGATGCCGGCGTCGCGGCAGGCGCGCGCGACGCGGACCGCGATCTCGCCCCGGTTGGCGATCAGAACTTTGCGCACGGTGGAGTCCTCCTGGTCCGGCGTCTGCGAGGCCGCCGGATTGTCACAAGTCTAGGAAGGTGCGGGCTTGCGCGGGATCGCCGCGGCCCGCCTGTGGACGAGCCTGTCAGCGCGGGCCGTAGGCGGCCCGCCAGGCGCCCGGTCCCGGCGCGGGCGAGCGCCCCGGCAGGCGCGAGCGGTCCCGCCAGCCGGACGGCGGCGGCCCGGCGGGCCCGCCGTCCCCCGCCCGGGCTGCGCGTGCGCGCGCGGTCAGCACCGCGACCAGCGCCGCCGCCTCCTCGGGGGTGGGGTCGCCGCGCACCACGCGCAGCAACGGTGCGGACCGTCCGGACGGTACCGGCGCGTCGGTCGTCATGGCCTTCCGTCTCCCTTCTCCGCCCGTCGGCGGAGGCGTTTGTGCGACGTGGCCCCCGCCGCCCGGTCCGCCGGTGCCGCCCGGCGCCGTCGGGCGCCTCACAGCGGGATGTTCCCGTGCTTCTTGGGGGGCAGCTGCTCACGCTTGTTCTCCAGCGACCGCAGGGCCTTGGCCACCGACGTGCGGGTCTCCGAGGGCAGGACGACGCCGTCGACGTAGCCCCGCTCCGCGGCGGAGTAGGGGTTGAGCAGAGTGTCCTCGTAGTCCTGGATCAGCCGTGCGCGCTCGGCCTCGACGTCCTCCGCCGCGGCCAGCGCCCGCCGGTGCAGGATGTTGACCGCGCCCTGGGCGCCCATGACCGCGATCTGGGCGGTGGGCCAGGCCAGATTGACGTCGGCGCCCAGGTGCTTGGAGCCCATGACGTCGTAGGCGCCGCCGAAGGCCTTGCGGGTGATGACCGTGACCAGGGGGACCGTGGCCTCGGCGTAGGCGTAGATGAGCTTGGCGCCGTGTCGGATGATGCCGTTCCACTCCTGGTCGGTGCCGGGCAGGAAGCCCGGGACGTCCACGAAGGTCAGCACCGGGACGTTGAACGCGTCGCACGTGCGCACGAACCGCGCCGCCTTCTCCGAGGCGTCGATGTCCAGGCAGCCGGCCAGGCTCATCGGCTGGTTGGCGACCACGCCCACCGGCCGGCCCTCGACGCGTCCGTAGCCCACCACGATGTTGGTGGCGAACTGGGCGTGCACCTCCAGGAAGGCGCCGTCGTCGAGGACGTGCTCGATCACCCGGTGCATGTCGTAGGGCTGGTTGGCGGAGTCGGGCACGAAGGAGTCGAGCTCCCGGTCGGCCTCGGTGACCTCGGCCTCGCCCGGGGCCTCGGCCAGAGGCGGGTCCTCCAGGTTGTTGGCGGGCAGGTGGGAGAGCAGGTCGCGGACGTAGTCCAGCGCGTCCTGCTCGTCGGAGGCCATGTGGTGGGCCACGCCGGACCTGGCGTTGTGCGAGCGCGCGCCGCCCAGTTCCTCCATTGTCACGTCCTCGCCGGTGACCGTCTTGATGACGTCGGGGCCGGTGATGAACATCTGCGAGGTCTGGTCGACCATCACGACGAAGTCGGTCAGCGCCGGCGAGTACACGTGCCCGCCTGCGGCCGCGCCCATGACCAGTGAGATCTGCGGGATGACGCCGGACGCCCGGGTGTTGCGCTTGAAGATCTCGGCGTAGAGCCCGAGCGCGACCACGCCCTCCTGGATGCGCGCGCCGCCGCCTTCGTTGATGCCGACGACGGGGCAGCCGGTCTTCAGCGCGTGGTCGAGGACCTTGACGATCTTCTCGCCGTAGACCTCGCCCAGTGAGCCGCCGAAGACGGTGACGTCCTGGCTGAACACCGCGACGGGGCGGCCCTCGACGGTGCCGTGGCCGGTGACGACGCCGTCGCCGTAGGGGCGGTTGGCGTCGAGTCCGAAGTTGGTGGAGCGGTGCCGTGCCAGGGCGTCGAACTCGACGAACGACCCGGGGTCGAGCAGCGCGTCGATGCGCTCGCGCGCCGTCATCTTCCCCTTGGCGTGCTGCTTTTCGACGGCTCGTTCGGAGCCGGCGTGCACGGCATCGTAGCGGCGGCGCTGGAGGTCGGCGAGCTTGCCCGCGGTGGTGCGGATGTCGATCTCGGCCGCGGGCAGCGGTTCTGGGGCTTCGGTGGCCATAACGACTCACGATAACTCCGCCGCTGGAGCGTACGGCGACGTCCCCGCGGTTACCGCCGGGTAGGTGGCGTTGCGCACGGCATGATCGGGGACCAACCTGGGAAGGGAGCCGTACCGCGGCGGCGACCGGCCCGAACGCGGCGCTTCGCGCTCCGGCGGCGGGCGGCGGCGCGCGGTCGGCGGCCCCGGTCCGCCGGCGCCGGGCCCGCCGGAGCCGTGTCTCTCGGGGCTGTGTCCGGCGCCGACGCGCACCGTCCCCGCGGCGACGGTCCCCGTTCGGCAATGGTTCAGACCAATCTGGGTAAGGTCGTCCACATGACAGCGGTAAGCGCGGAACGCGACAGTGCTCGCCAGGAGATGCCCGACCAGTTGCGGGGGGACGTCCGACTACTGGGCGAGATGCTCGGCACGGTCATGGCCGAAAGCGGCGGGGAGGACCTGCTCGCCGACGTCGAGCGGCTGCGCCGCGCCGTCATCGGCGCGCGCGACGGCTCGGTCGGCGGAGCGGAGATCACCGACCTGGTGGACTCCTGGCCGCTGGAGCGCGCCAAGCAGGTGGCCCGCGCCTTCACCGTCTACTTCCACCTCGCCAACCTCGCCGAGGAGCACCAGCGCATCCGCGCGCTGCGCGAGCGCGACGACGCCGACAACCCGCCGCGGGAGTCGCTGGCCGCGGCCGTGCGCGCCGTCCGCGAAAGCGCCGGCGAGGACGGCCTGCGCGAGCTGCTCGACAACATGGAGTTCCACCCCGTGCTGACGGCCCACCCCACCGAGGCACGGCGCCGGGCGGTCTCCACCACGATTCTGCGCGTCAGCGGCCAGCTGCAGCGGCTGCACGACGCGCACCCCGGCAGCACGGCCGAGGCCGAGGCGAAGCGGCGCCTGCTGGAGGAGGTCGACCTGCTCTGGCGGACCTCCCAGCTGCGCTACACCAAGCTCGACCCGCTCGACGAGGTGCGCACCGCCCTGGCCGCGTTCGACGAGACCATCTTCCAGGTGGTGCCTGAGATCTACCGCTCGCTGGACGCGGCGGTCGACCCCGCGGGCACCGGCCGCGAGCCCGCCCGCGCCCGCCCGTTCGTGCGCTACGGCAGCTGGATCGGCGGTGACCGCGACGGCAACCCGTTCGTCACCCACGACGTCACGCGCGAGGCCATCTCCATCCAGGCCGACCACGTGCTGCGCGCCCTGGAGAACGCGTGCGGACGCATCGCCCGCACCATGACCGCCTACAGCAACCTCACCCCCGCCAGTCCCGAACTGCGCGACGCGCTGGCGGCGGCCGAGGCCGGCTACCCGCGAATCATGGCCGAGATCACCAAGCGCTCGCCCAACGAGCCGCACCGCCAGGCGCTGCTGTTCGCCACCGAGCGCCTGCGCGCCACCCGCGAACGCGACGCCGACCTCTCCTACCGCGGGCCCGAGGAGTTCCTGGCCGAACTGCGCCGCGTGCAGGGCTCGCTGACCGCCGCCGGTGCGCTCCGCCAGGCCAACGGCGAGCTGCAGCACCTCGTCTGGCAGGCCGAGACGTTCGGCTTCCACCTCGCCGAGCTGGAGATCCGCCAGCACAGCGAGGTGCACGCCCAGGCGCTGCGGGAACTGCGGGACGGCGAGCAGCTCTCGGAGCGCACCCAGGAGGTGCTGGCCACCCTGCGCGTGGTGGGCTGGATCCAGGAGCGCTTCGGCGCGGACGCCTGCCGGCGCTACGTCGTCAGCTTCACGCGCTCCGCCGAGGACATCGCCGCCGTCTACGAGCTGGCCGAGTACGCGCTGCCCAGCGGGCAGACCCCCGTACTCGACGTCGTCCCGCTGTTCGAGACCGGTGCCGACCTGGAGGCCTCGCCGCGCGTGCTCGACGGCATGCTGGCGCTGCCGCAGATGCGCGCCCGCCTGGAGCAGACCGGCCGCCGCATGGAGGTGATGCTGGGCTACAGCGACTCCGCCAAGGACGTCGGCCCGGTGAGCGCGACCCTGCGGCTCTACGACGCCCAGGCGCAGCTGACCTCGTGGGCCGAGCGCAACGACGTGCGGCTGACCATGTTCCACGGCCGCGGGGGATCGCTGGGGCGCGGCGGAGGCCCGGCGAGCCGGGCGCTGCTGGCGCAGGCGCCGGGGTCGGTGGCCGGCCGGTTCAAGGTCACCGAGCAGGGCGAGGTGATCTTCGCCCGCTACGGGCAGCGCGCCATCGCCCACCGCCACATCGAGCAGGTCGGCCACGCCGTGCTGATGGCCAGCACCGAGGACGTGCAGGAGCGCGCCCGCACCGCCGCGGCGAAGTACCGCAAGCTCGCCGACGAGATCGCCCGGGCCGCGCACGACGCCTACCGCTCGCTCATCGACACCGAGGGCTTCGCGGAGTGGTTCTCCCGCGTCAGCCCGCTGGAGGAGCTGGGCGAGCTGCGGCTCGGCTCGCGCCCCGCGCGGCGCAGTGCCGCGCGGGGTCTGGACGACCTGCGTGCGATCCCGTGGGTGTTCGCCTGGACCCAGACCCGGGTCAACCTCCCCGGCTGGTTCGGCCTGGGCACCGGCCTGGCGGCCGCCCCCGACCTGGCCGAGCTGCAGGCGGCCTACAGCGAGTGGCCGCTGTTCTCGTCCCTGCTGGACAACGCCGAGATGAGCCTGGCCAAGACCGACCGCACCATCGCATCGCGCTACCTGGAGCTGGGAGGCCGGCCGGAGCTGGCCGAGCTGGTGCTCGGCGAGTACGACCGCACCCGCGACCTCGTGCTCAAGGTGACCGGGCACGCGAGGCTGCTGGAGAACCGCAGCGTGCTCTCCCGTGCGGTGGACCTGCGCAACCCCTATGTGGACGCGCTGTCCCACCTGCAGCTGCGAGCGCTGTCGGCGCTGCGCGGCGACGAGGCCGAGTCGCTGTCGGAGGAGGACCACCGCCACCTGGAGCGGCTGCTGCTGCTCACGGTCAACGGCGTCGCGGCGGGCCTGCAGAACACCGGCTGAGCATGCTGTCCGACCCCGGCCCTGATCCCCCGCACCACCGTCGGTCTTGCCGCCATCGCAGATGGAGGTCGATCTCCTTCATGATGGCTGCACGATCGGCGGGGCCCGGTCCCTGCGCCGTGTGCGGGCAGGAGGGCGGGGCGGTTGAATGGAGCCCATGAGCACACCGGCCGGATCGGAGCCCGACGAGCCGCGCGGCGCCGAGGCGCACCGCCCTTCGCTGCGCGCCTCCGAGCTCGGCCGGGCGCTGGTCCGCCCCGGCGGGCTGTGGCGCTCGGTCGACGTCCTGGCAGAGGCCCCCTCCACCAACAGCGAGCTGCTGGAGCGCGCCCGGCGCGGTGAGCCCGAAGGCGCGGTGCTGGCCGCCGACCACCAGACGGCCGGGCGCGGGAGGCTCGGCCGCGGGTTCGCCACCCCGCCGCGCGCCGCGCTGACCCTGTCGGTGCTGGTGCGCCCCGCCGTTCCGGCGACCGGGCTGGGCTGGCTGCCGCTGCTGATGGGCGTGGCCGCGGTCCGGGCGCTGCGCTCCGGTCCCGGCGTCCCCGCGGTGCTCAAGTGGCCCAACGACGTCCTCGCCGACGGCAGCGGGCTCAAGCTCGCGGGCATCCTGTCCGAGGCGGTGTTCCCGGACTCCCGTCCCGGCGGGGGCGCGGCGGAGCCGGACAACGGAGCGGGCGTCGTCATCGGCATCGGGATCAACGTCTCCCAGCGCCCCGACGAGCTGCCCGTCGAGACCGCCGCCTCGCTGGCCCTGTGCGGCGCGCCCGGCGCCGACCGCCAGGAGCTGGCGGCGGCGCTGCTGGAGGGGTTCGCCGCGCGCTACACCGCATGGGCGGCGGCCGGCGGGGACGCCGCGGCCGCGGGACTGGCGGAGGAGTACCGCGCATCCTGCAGCACCCTGGGCCGCCGCGTGCGCGCCCACCTGCCGGGCGGGGGCGAGCTGCTGGGCGAGGCCGCGGGCGTCGACGCCGGCGGTCGGCTGGAGGTCCGCGACGCCGCCGGGCAAAGGCACGCGCTCAGCGCCGGCGACATCGTGCACCTGCGCCCCGAGGACGGGTAGCGGACGTGCCGCGGACCTGCAGCGGTGCCGTTCCACGGACCTGCGCCGGCCGCGCGGCGGCGGTCGGGCTGTGCGAGGATCGGAGCGGCGCGCCGCTCCGCGGTCCGGGGCGCGAAGGCGGCACCTGTGCGCGATCGCGCAGGACCTGGAGCTTTCTTGACGCGCACCCGCCGCACGTACTAAACCGACAGTGACACCCGGGTGACCGCGCCTTCCACCCGGCCGCCGCCCTCCATCCGCAGCACCGCCATCACCGGCCTCCAACACGAGAGTCTTCCATGTCGCCGCGTCCCGACCCCACGGAGATCGAAGCCGTCCTGCTCGGTGGCGAGGCGCGCTACACGCGCGCTCAGGCCGTCGAGCTCGCCGGCGCCTCCGGGGACTTCTCCAAGCGCGTGTGGCGGGCGCTGGGCTTTGCCGCGCGCGGCGAGGACGCGGTCGCCTTCACCGACGGTGACGTCGAGGCGCTGCGCATCACCTCCGAGCTCATGAAGAGCGGCATCCTCGACGAGGACGCCTCCATCCGCCTGGCGCGCGCGATGGGCCAGACCATGGCTCGGCTGGCCGAGTGGCAGACCAGCATCCTCTCCACGCTCTCCCACGCGCCCGCGAAGGGCACCGACGAGGAGCCGCACGGCCCGCTGGCGGGCTTCGCGCAGGAACTGATGCCCGACATCGAGAGCCTGCTGCTCTACATCTGGCGCCGCCAGCTCGCCGCGTCGGTGGCGCGGCGGATCGCGTTCCTGCGCAGCAGCGAGGACGCCGCCCCCACCTACTTCCCGCTCGCCGTGGGCTTCGCCGACCTGGTGTCGTTCACGACGCTGAGCCGCGAGCTGGACGAGGTCGAGCTGGCCGAGGTGGTCGAGGGCTTCGAGTCCACCGCGACCGACATCGTCGCCTCGGGCGGCGGTCGCGTGGTCAAGACGCTGGGCGACGAGATCCTCTACGTCGCCAACACCGCTGGTCAGGCCGCCGAGATCGCGCTTCAGCTGGCCGACGGCGTCAAGACGCACATCGAGGTGCCCGACGTGCGGGTGGGGCTCGCCTACGGTCCGGTGCTGGCCCTGCTGGGCGACGTCTTCGGCACGACGGTCAACCGCTCCTCGCGGCTGACCTCCTTCGCCCGGCCGGGCACCGTCCTGATCGACGACGCGCTGGCCGACCTGCTGCGCGACGACTCCTCGCTGCAGGTGGTCGCCGTGCGCCCACGCCACGCCCACGGCCTGGGCCAGCTGCAGCCCTACGCCCTGCGCCGCAGCTTCGAGCCCGCCGGCCCGGCGGCCGGCTGACCCCGCCGCCACCCGCTGCCGTCCCCGGGCTCCGTACCCCCGTCGATCTTGTAGCCATCCTCACTGGAAATCGTTTTCCCTCACGATAGCTACAGATCAACGGGGCAGGGCCTAGCGCCGGCGGAGGCCGTCGAGGGCGGCGGCCACAATGCGCTCGGCGAAGTCACCGGTCAGACCGCCGCTGCGCAGCATCCAGCGGTTCATCAGCGGACCCCAGATCAGGTCGACGGCCACGTCGAGGTCGAGGTCCGCGGGAAGCTCTCCGATCCGCTGCGCGCTGCGCAGCCGATCCTTCTTCAGTGCCCGCATCGGCTCGTCCAACCGCTCGGAGTAGAGCCGCGCCAGTTCGGGGTCGTGGGTGATCTCGGTGTTCAGCGCCCGCATCGGTGCGTCGTAGCGGGGGTCGTTCAGTTCGTCGACCGTCGCCCGCAGCACCGCGACGAGGTCGGCCTCCAGATCGCCGGAGTCGGGCAGTGCGGGTGAGCCGCCGGAGTCCTCGGCCAGCAGCAGGAACGCGTCGAAGAGCACGGCTCCCTTCGACGGCCACCAGCGGTAGATGGTCTGCTTGCCGACTCCCGCGCGGGCCGCGATGCCTTCGATGCTGAGCCTGCCGTAGCCGACCTCGCCGGCCAGGTCGAAGGCGGCCCGCAGGATGGCGCGGCGCGAGGTGTCGCTGCGCCGCGCGGCGTTGGGGGACTCTCCGGTTCCGGGCTTCACGGCGGGAGAATACCACAACATGAGACGAGACGGTCCGTCTTGACATTGATGCGGGCGCCCTCCATTGTGGGCATGCGAGGCGATACGGTTCGTCTCGTTAAACGGGAGGTTGATACCCATGGCCGAATCCGAGAACAGCGCAGGACGCGTCTGGTTCATCACCGGGGCGAGCAGGGGTCTGGGCAGAGCCTTCGCCGAAGCGGCCCTGGAGGCCGGCGACCGCGTGGCCGCCGCGGCTCGCGACACAGCGGCCCTGGAGCGGCTCTCCGCACGCTTCGAGGGGCGGGTGCTCCCACTGACCTTGGACGTGACCGACCGGGCAGCGGTGTTCGCGGCCGTGGAGGCGGCCGCGGACCGGTTCGGCCGCCTGGACATCGTCGTCAACAACGCCGGAACGCTGTCCCTGGGCATGATCGAGGAGTTCTCCGAGGCCGAGGCGCGCCATCAGATGGAGACGAACTTCTTCGGCGCCCTTTGGGTGAGCCAGGCCGCCGTGCGGCGGCTGCGTACCCAGGGGTCCGGCCACATCGTGCAGGTCTCCAGCATCGGCGCCGTCGCCGGACACACGTCGTCGGGGATGTACAGCGCGAGCAAGTTCGCCCTGGAGGGCATGAGCGAGGCACTGGCGATGGAGGCCGCGCCCTTCGGCGTGCGGGTCAGCATCGTCCAGCCCGGCGGGTACTGGACGGAGCTGTATACGCGCATGCGCACGGCCGAACCGCTGGAGGCCTACGCCCCGCTTCGAGAGGAACTGGAACGGCAGTGGTCGCAGGGTGAGCCTGTCGACAGCGAACCCGGCCTCGCCGCCGAGGCCCTGCTCGCGCTCGTCGGCAGCGACGACCCGCCCCTGCGGCTGCTGCTCGGCGGCATGGTCTACGACCTGGCCTTCGACGTCTCCCGCACGCGCATGAACACCTGGGCGCAGTGGGAGGAGGTGAGCCGGGCCGCCGAGCGCCCGGTACCCGCACCCGCGGAGTGAGCGCCCGGCCGCCGGGGACACCCGCCCCCTGCGGTCGAGCGGGCGGTGCGGCAGCGGCTCTGCGGCGACGCCCGCGCCGCCGCTTCAGTCCTGGTCGCCGCGCAGGTAGGACGCCGCGTCGCGGGCCCGTTCCAGCAGGTCCACCGGGTCGCCGCCGGCCACGTTCACGTGCCCGATCTTGCGGCCGCGACGCACCTCCTTGCCGTAGAAGTGCACCTTGACCTCGGGATCCTTGGCCATGACGTGGATGTAGCGGCCGTAGACGCGGGGGTCGTCGCCGCCCAGGACGTTCGCCATGACCGTGTAGGGCGCCGTCGTGCGCGGGGATCCCAGCGGGAGGTCCAGCACCGCGCGCAGGTGCTGCTCGAACTGGGAGGTGCGGGCCCCGTCCATGGTCCAGTGTCCGGAGTTGTGGGGGCGCATCGCCAGCTCGTTGACGACCACGCCGTTCGCGGTCTCGAACAGCTCCACCGCCAGAACGCCGACCACGTCCAGCGCGTGTGCGAGGTCGATCGCCAACTGCTGAGCGGCGGTGGCCTTGTCGTCGTCCAGCCCGGGCGCCGGAGCGATCACCTCGTGGCAGATGCCGTCGCGCTGGACGGTCTCGACCACCGGGTAGACGGCGAGCTGGCCGTAGGGCGACCTGGCCACCTGCACCGCCAACTCGCGGCGGAAGGCGACCTTCTCCTCGGCGAGCAGCCGCACGCCGTTCTGCTCTGCGCGCTCCAGCACTTCGGCCGCCTGCGCGCGGTCGCCGGCGACCCACACGCCCTTGCCGTCGTAGCCGCCGCGCGCGGCCTTGAGGACGACCGGCCACCCGGCCTCGGCTGCGAACGTCTCGACCTGGTCGATCGCCGTCACAGCGCGCCAGCGGGGGCTGGGCACGTCCAGCTCGGCGGCGCGGGTGCGCATGCGCAGCTTGTCCTGGGCGTGCTGGAGGGCCGAGCGGCCCGGCCGCACGACGGCACCGCCGTCCTCCAGTTCGCGCAGGACCGGCTCGGGCACGTGCTCGTGGTCGAAGGTGACCACATCGCAGGACTTGGCGAAGTCCAGCAGGTCGGCTAGTCCGCGGTCGTCGCCGAGGTGCACGTCGCCGCAGACCAGCGCCGCGCTGTCCGCGGGCGAGCCGGCCAGGACGCGGAAGTCCACGCCCAGGGCGATCCCCGCCTGATGGGTCATGCGGGCCAACTGCCCGCCGCCGACCATCCCCACGCTGGGGACGGGTCGATGTCGCTCGCTCACTGTTCCTCAACTCGTCGACGACTTCTACGCTGGTAGTCCGTGAAGGGCGGGGAGTAGGCTGGCAACGCCTCCAGCGGCGCCCTACGGAATTCTAGTGACCACCTGGGCAAAGGAGCGGATCCCCCTGTGCGATCGGTGATCAGGCCCCCGGTCTGGCTGCCGCGGATCGTCCGCGAGCTGGCCAAGTTCGGCACGGTCGGCGGCGTCGCCTACGTGGTCCAGCTGGCCTCGACCAACGCGTTCTGGCTCCTGCTGGATGCTCCTCCGCTGGCCGGCCAGGCGCTGGGCGTGCTGATCGCCACAGTGGTGGCCTTTCTGGGCAACCGGTTCTGGACCTTCGGCCACCGGGCGCGCACCGGCCTGGCGCGCGAGTACGCGCTGTTCTTCGTGTTCAACGCGGTGGGCCTGGGCATCCAGCTGGCGTGCCTGGCGATCTCGGTCTACGGGCTGGGCCTCGACGGTCCGCTCGCGCAGAACATCGCCGGAAACGTGGTCGGCGTGGGAATGGGCTCGCTCTTCCGGTTCTGGACCTACCGCCGGTGGGTCTTCCCGGCGCATGCGGAGTCAGGGCCGCAGCCGGCCGGGAACGCCGACGCCGAAAGCCCCGGGACCGCCGCGTCGGCGCGCGAGGTCGAGCCCTCCTGAGCACCGGCCGCCGGCCCGCCGAACAAGTAAATTCCCGGACCGCGGGAGACAAAGAATTCTTGGTTCCCGTGAAAAATGTTGCGCGATGTCCTCTATGAGGCTGGTGTGTTTCGGCCGACCCGGGTCCTTCCGGCGCGCATGATAGGGAAATACGTGCCATCGCTTTACGATCGGCCCTATGACCTGCGTTTTGCTGGCCGAGGACGATACGTCGATCTCCGAGCCCCTCGCGCGCGCACTCCGCCGCGAAGGTTACTCCGTCGACGTGACCGTCAACGGCAATGAGACCCTCGACCGCGCCCGCGTCGGCGACATCGATCTGATGGTCCTCGACCTCGGCCTGCCCGAAATGGACGGGTTGGAGGTGGCCCGCCGCCTGCGCGCAGAGGGCCATGGCATACCGATTCTCATCCTCACCGCGCGTGCCGACGAGGTCGACACCGTGGTGGGCCTCGACGCGGGCGCCGACGACTACGTCACCAAGCCGTTCCGCCTGGCCGAGCTGCTCGCCCGCGTGCGCGCCCTGCTGCGCAGGGGCGGCGCGGAGGTGCCCGTGGTCCACGGCGTCCGCATCGACAACGACTCCCGCCGGTCCTGGATCGGCGACCGCGAGCTGCAGTTGACCACCAAGGAGTTCGACCTGCTGCGGGTACTGGTGCGCGACGCCGGCAAGGTCGTCACCCGGGAGCAGATCATGCGCGAGGTCTGGGACACCAACTGGTGGGGCTCCACGAAGACCCTGGACATGCATATATCGTGGCTGCGTCGGAAGCTCGGGGACGACGCGAACCAGCCGTCCTACATCACCACCGTGCGGGGTGTCGGCTTCCGCTTTGAACGCGACTAGGCCCGGTCCGATCAGTCCCGCTTCCGGGGCCCCGATGTGGACCCGGAGCCGCGCGTATCGGGCAGCGGGGGTGTGAATGCGCAGGCGGATGCTGTTCTCCACGCTAGTGGTGACCGTGATCGCGGTCCTGCTGCTGGGGCTGCCGCTGGGAGCGCTGACCTACAGCACCATCTACAGCCAGGCCGAGCGCCAAGCCGCGCAGGAGGCCCAGGTCATCTTGGCCGAGGTCGAAGGCGAGCTCGACGACCAGGGCAGGATCGACGTCGACCGCCTGACCGAGGTGCACCCCAGGCGCCACATCGAGGTCCGGCTGAGGGGCGGCCGGGTCTACACCGCCGGCGGCTGGGAGATCGACCCGCGTGCGCCCGACGCCCCGCCGAGCGTGCGCGCCACCGCCTCCTCCGACAGTGGAGTCTCCGTCACCGTCTGGCGTGACACCGACCGCGCGCGCGAAGGCATCGTCAACGCCTGGCTGGGGATCGCGTCGCTGTCACTGCTGGCCATCGGGGTCGCGGTGGGGCTGGCGATGCTCCAGGCGCGCCGGCTCACGCTGCCGCTGGTGGACCTGGCCGCCACTGCAGAGCGGCTGGGTTCGGGCATCGTGACCCCCTGGGGGCACCGCTACGGGATCTCCGAGGCCGATCGTGTCGCCGAGGTCCTCGACCGCAGCGCCGAGCGCATCGCCGGACTCATCGCCACCGAGCGCCACTTCGCCACCGACGCCTCCCACCAGCTGCGCACCCCGCTGACCGCGCTTTCGATGCGGCTGGAGGAGATCATCGCCCAAGCCGACAGCGCCGACACCGTCCGCGAGGAGGGCGAAGCGGCGCTGGCCCAGACCGAGCGGCTGGTCGACACCGTGGAGAACCTGCTCGGCCGGGCGCGCAAGAGCCAGCAGCCTGAGACGGAGGCGATCGACCTCGACGCCGCCCTGGCGCAGTTCGTCTCGGAGTGGGGCCCCATCCTGCGCAAGGAGGGCCGCGACGTCGTCCGCTCCGGCGAGCGCGGCCTCTCGGCCCGGTTCCCCGCCACCGACCTCACCCAGATCATGTCCTGCCTCGTGGACAACGCCCGCCGACACGGCGGCGGCGAGGTGACCGTACGCACCGTCGACGGCGGGGGCTCGGTACGGGTAGAGGTCAGCGACGAGGGGCCGGGTGTTCCCGAGGACATCGCAGGGCGGATCTTCGAGCGGGAGGTCAGCGGCGGCCACGGCACGGGTCTCGGTCTCGCTCTGGCCCGCCACATCGCCGAGGCGGAGGGCGCCCGGATCGAGTTGATCCAGACGACGCCCACCACCTTCGCGCTGTTCCTGCCTCCGGCGCCGGGCGGATCCTCCAACGCGAACCAGAGCCCCGTGTGAGGACGTGCGCGAACGGCTCCTAGAAGCCGCGGTCGATCCACTCCTGCAGGTGCGGGGCCTCGGCGCCGATCGTGGTGGAGTCGCCGTGGCCGGTGAGCACCCGCGTCTGCGGATCGAGCGCCAGCAGGTGGGTGCGGATCGAACCGACGATCGTCGGGAAGTCGGAGAACGACCGGCCGGTCGCGCCCGGGCCTCCCTGGAAGAGGGTGTCGCCGGTGAAGACGGCGCCGATCGCCGGCGCGTGCAGGCACACCGCGCCGGGGCTGTGGCCGGGCGTGTGCAGCACCTCCAGGTCGACGTCGCCGGCGCGGAGCCACTCGCCGTGCAGCAGAGGGGCGTCCGGTTCGCGGTCCGGGTAGACCATCGCCCACAGCTCGGCGTCGTCGGGGTGCACCAGGATCGGCGCGTCGGCCAGGTCGGCGAGCTCGGCGGCGGCGTTGATGTGGTCGTTGTGGGCGTGGGTGCACACTACGGCCATCAGCTCGCGGTCGCCTAGCGCGCGGGCGATCGCCTCGGCGTCGTGCGCCGCGTCGACCACGATGGCCGTGCTCTCGTTGCCGACGATCCACACGTTGTTGTCGACCTCCCACTCGCCTCCGTCGAGGCGGAAGGTCCCCGAGGTGACGAGTCGCTCAACGGAGTTCGGCGGTGTCTGCGACATGGCGGTGGCCTCCGGCCGGCGTCGTCGGATGGTTCTGTGCAGGCTCGCTCGCCGCTCGGCGGACGGGGGCGCGCCGCCGGCGAAGATCCACAGTACCGGCGCCCGGCACCCGCGGTACAGGCCCCGCTCCGCGGGGTTCCGGCGAGCCGGTGTGCGCCCGGCGCCGGACGGCGTCCGCGCTCAGCCGCGCGGAGGGCCGACCGGGGACCCGCCGGCCGCCCCGACGTCCGGCGCCGTGCCGCCCCTGCCCCGTCGGCGCAGCACGTTCCTGCGCACGCGGGCGATGACGAACCAGGCGCACAGGGCGGCGACGGCCACCAGCACCGCGTTGCTGAGCAGGCCGCTCCAGCGCGCGAGAACCGGTGCGATGGCGGGCCCGAATGCGAAGCCCACCCCGATCCAGATGCCGTTCCACACGCCGCTGCCGATGCAGGTATAGGCGCTGAAGCGCAGGAAGCCCATCCGCTCGATCCCGGCGGGGACGGAGACCAGGCTGCGCACCAGCGGTACGCAGCGGCCGACGAGGACGGCGATGCCGCCCCAGCGTGCGAAGAAGCGCTCGGCCTTCTCGAAGTCCTCGAGGTCGAACAGCGGCAGCCGGGCGACCAGCCGGCGGGTGCGGCCGCGTCCCAGCAGCGCGCCCGCGAAGTAGAGGATCCAGGCGCCCACCAGAGCGCCCGCGGTGGCCGACAGGACCGCCAGCCAGATGTTCATCCGCCCGTCGTAGGCGAGGAACCCCGCGCCCGGCAGTACCGCCTCGCTGGGCACCGGCGGGAAGACCGTCTCGATGAGCAGCGCGAGCCCGACCCCGATCTCGCCGATCTCGGTCATCAGCCCCAGCACCCAGCCGATGAAGCCCTCGTACTCGGCTCCGGGCGCAGGCGGCGCCGCGGCGAACGGCAGCGCGGCGGGAGGGGGCGTCGGCATCGACTGCATGCGGGGTCAGCTCCGTCGCAGGAGGCGGGATATCCGGCGGTACTCGCACGGCCGGGCGGAACGGCCGGGCGGAACGGCCGGGCGGGGCCGCCGCCCACTGTCGTGCGAAGTATGCCGCATCGCGGGACCGGCGCGGACCGCCGCCGCCTCGCGGCCGGTGGCCGTAGGATCACTCACGTCGTGCGGCACCGCGAGAGCCGCCGACCGGCCCGTGAGCCGCGCGGCCGTGCCGCCGATCCGTGAAGGAGTGCACAAGTGACCGAGGACGCCCCCGCCGTCGGCATCGTGATGGGCAGCGACTCCGACTGGCCGGTCATGGAGGAGGCGGCCAAAGCGCTCGACGTGTTCGGCATCTCCTACGAGGCCGACGTCGTCTCCGCCCACCGCATGCCGTACGAGATGATCTCCTACGGGAGCGAGGCCGCCGAGCGCGGCCTCAAGGCGCTCATCGCCGGTGCCGGCGGCTCCGCCCACCTGCCCGGCATGCTGGCGGCGGTCACCCCGCTGCCCGTGATCGGCGTTCCCGTGCCGCTGCGCCACCTCGACGGGATGGACTCACTGCTGTCGATCGTGCAGATGCCGGCAGGTGTGCCCGTGGCGACCGTGGCCGTGGGCGCCGCGCGCAACGCGGGGCTGCTGGCGGTGCGCATGCTCGCCGCGCACGATCCGGACCTGCGCGAACGCATGGTCGGGTTCCAAGAGGAGCTGCGCACCCAGGCCAAGGAGAAGGGCGAGCGGCTGCGCCGTCAGACCTCCGGCGGCGCCGCCACCGGGTTCGGCTCCGCGGACTGACGCGCGCCCACCGGGGTGGAGCGACGGGCGGCGGCGGGGCACCGCCGCCGCGGAACGGACCGCGCCCGCGCTCCCGGCGGCCCTGCGCCGGCGGCGTCGCCTGTCAGGCGTCGCCCCAGCGTGCCCACACGTCGGCCGGAACGCGCTCGACGATCTCGGTGAGGGCCTCGATCTTCGACTCGGGGTCGCGCGGCCCGCCGCCGTCGCTGGTGCAGATGAGCACGTCGCGGTCCAGCACCAGGTCGGTGAGCCCGTACCTGCGCAGGTCCTCGCGCAGCGACTCCGACAGCAGCTCGACCGCGAACGCGGAGTCGCGGCTCTCGGCGTAGACGTCCTCGTCGCCTTCGGCGCCGTGGACCCCGCGGATGTAGACGTAGGGCACCGGGACCGGCAGTGCGACGGCGCACACCTCGATGCGCTGCCACGGGGCGCCGGCGGCGCCGTGGTGGACGTAGTCGAAGATCCGGAACGGCCGCCCGCGGCGGCGGCCGGTGATCTCGTGGCGCACCCGCCCCAACGGGCCCGGCGGCAGCGCAGTGCGCGGCCAGCCCTGGATGGCGGCCTGGTGGCCCTCGGCGTAGGACCAGCCGTGGGTGTCGGCGAACGCGCGCCGCTCCTCGGCGCGCGCGGCGTCGACGGGCGGCGGGGCCTCGGAGCGCGCAGCGGAGCGGTCGCCGACGAGCGAGCGCAGGAAGCGCGGGCGTGCCATGTTGGGCTCCCTACCCTAGGGCCGTCGGACGAATCTGCGTCGGTCCGGGCGGTCGGCGGACGGACGGCGCACGCGTGCCCCCGGGTGCGCGGAGGGTGCGCGGCACCGCCGGCCCCACGGGCTCATCCCAGCAGCCTCGGCCACTCGATGGCCGGGCAGCGGTCCATGACCATGGTGCGCCCGGCCGCCCGCACCCGCTCGGCGGCGCCGCTGTCGACCACGCCCAGCTGGAACCACACGGTGGAGATGTCGGGCCGCGCCAGGGCCTCGTCTGCGATGCCCCCGGCGTCATCCGAACGGCGGAAGACGTCGGCCACGTCGACCTCGAAAGGGATGTCGGCGAGGGAGGCGTAGCCCCGCTCGCCGTGAACGGTGGCCGCACCGGGATGCACGGGAACGACCCGCTTGCCGCGCTCCAGCAGGAAGCGGGCGACGCTGTAGGCGGGGCGCTGCGGGTTGTCGCCCAGCCCGACGACGGCCCAGACCCGGGCCTCTTCGAGAACCCGGCGGATCGCGTCCTCGTCGGTGACTGCACTCATGCTCATGCACCCCATGATGCCTTGCCCGCGCTGCACCCTCCGAGCGGCCCGGGCCCCCGGTCCCCGGGGCCCGAACCCCGTTGATCTTGTAGCTATCGTGAAGGAAAACGATTTCCGTTTGCGATAGCTACAAGATCAACGGTGATATCCCGTCAGGGCCGTCCCAGCGCCCGATAGGTCCAGCCGCGGGCCCGCCAGTGCTGCGGGTCCAGCGCGTTGCGGCCGTCGACGATCCGCGGCTCCGCCACCACCTTGGCCAACTCTTCGGGATCGGCGTCGCGGAACTCCGCCCACTCGGTCAGCAGCAGCACCACTTCGGCGTCGCGTACGGCCTCCAGCATGCTGTGCGCGTAGCGCAGGGCGGGGAACTCCTGCTTGGCGCGGTCCAGCGCCTCGGGGTCGTAGACCGTCACGACCCCGCCGAGCTCGGCGATCGCGGAGGCCACGTGCAGTGCGGGCGAGTCGCGGATGTCGTCGGAATTGGGTTTGAACGCCGCGCCCAGCACGCCGACCGTGCGCCCGTCGAAGCTGCCGCCGATGAGTCCGCGGGCGATGTCGACGGTGCGCGCCCGGCGCCGCTGGTTGATCGCGTCCACCTCGCGCAGGAAGGACAGCGCCGGCTCCACGCCCAGTTCGTCGGCGCGGGCCATGAAGGCGCGGATGTCCTTGGGCAGGCAGCCCCCGCCGAAGCCCAGCCCCGGCCCGAGGAACTTGCCGCCGATGCGGTCGTCGTGCGACAGCGCCTCCGCGAGCTTGATGACGTCGGCGCCCGCGGCCTCCGACACCTCGGCCATGGCGTTGATGAAGGAGATCTTGGTCGCCAGGAACGCGTTGGCCGACACCTTCACCAGCTCGGCCGTCGGCAGATCGGTGACCATGAACGGGATGCCCTGGTCGATCTGCGGCGCGCACAGCTCGCGCATCGCCGCCTCGACGACAGGGGAGTCGGTGCCGATGACGATGCGGTTGGGACGCAGCGTGTCCTCGACGCCGAACCCCTCCCGCAGGAACTCCGGGCTCCAGCCCAGGTGCACCTCGGCCCCGGCGGGTATGCGGGCGGCGATGCGCGCGGCCAGCCGGGAGGAGGTGCCCACCGGGACCGTCGACTTGCCGATGATGACCGCCGACCCGGTCAGCCGGGAGGCGAGGGAGTCGACGGCGGCTTCGACGGCGGAGAGGTCGGCCGCGTTGGAGTCGGACCGCTGCGGGGTGCCCACGCACAGGAAGTGGATGTCGGCGAAGGCCGTGGCCTCGTCGTAGTCCGCGGTGAACCGCAGCCGCCCGTTCTCGATGTTGCGCAGGAGGACCTCTTCGAGGCCCGGCTCGTAGAACGGAACCCGGCCCGCCGAGAGGCTGTCGATCTTGGCTTGGTCGACGTCGACGCCCAGCACCTCGTACCCGAGCTCGGCCATGCAGGCGGCATGTGTGGCACCCAGGTACCCGGTGCCGATGACGGAGATCCTGCTGCGCGATTCTGCGACCAATGGTCCGTCCTTCCAAGCTGAGCTGGCGTCGCGGCCTTCGACGCCGACGCGGCTGCCGCCCGCGGCCTTGGCATGCTACCGCCGGGTCGGGAGAGGGTCGGCGCCGGAGCCGACGCGCGCCCGGCCGCCCGGCGTGCCGGGCCGGGCGGCCGCCCGGGGAACGCTCGGGCTTCCCGGATGTGTTGTGGGTGCGCGGGCGCCGCTGCGATGCGCGCGCATCTGCCAAGAGATGTTTCCGGGTTGGTGCCCGGAGCAACGTCGGCCGGCCCGCGGGCTTGCGGACCGCTCGTGCCGACGCCCGGCCGGTGGACCCGCTACCGCCCCGGATCCGATGATGCGGCGGCAGAGTGGCGCAGCTCGGGCGGCCGCTCGACCACAAGATTATCCGTGGGCGAAGACGGTGCCGCCCGCGGCGGACGGCGCCCGCGCGGCGCTGAGGTCCGCCGGGCGGCTCACGGGCCGGTGCCGCGGTCCTCCCAGCGCCGCGGGCGAGGCTCGTTCCAGCCCGTGGCACCCGGTTGGGGCGCCTGCGGGTCCCGCGGGTCGGACACGTGGTAGCGTGGGGGCATGCCGTCGGCGTCCCAGGACATGGTCTGCGTGCTCTCGGCCCCCGTCGGCGGTGTGTCGCCCGATCCGGCGGGCTCGGCGGAGGAGTAGCCGGCGTAGCGGTCCTCGTAGCCGCCGTAGTCGTCGTCGTAGTCCTCGTCCTCACGCACCCGGCGCCGCCAGCGGGAGGGCGGCAGCGCCGAGACGACCAGCATGGCACCGGCCAGGACGAACATCGGGCCCCACGGGAACCACGGCCGGGAACCGGCGCCCTCTACGGTCACAACGTCCTCCAGCGCCGGGACCGGCTGCGGCAGCCCTGCCGTCTCGACCACGCCGGCGGCGACGAGCGCCAGCCCGGGGAGCAGCGCCGCCAGCGGCGACAGCCGCGAGCCGGTGACCAGGCCCAGCAGCAGGCCCACCACGGCCAGTACGCCGACGGGCGCCGCCCAGGAGGGCACCCCCGGCACGGCGGCCAGGTCGTAGTCGACGCCCGCGCCGGCGGTCCAGTGCGGAGCCCAGGCGAGTCCGGCCGCGAGGACGGGGGCGACCAGGACAGCGGCGAACAGCCCGAGGGTGTGGCGCAGGCCGTTGGACATGGACGGGCTCCCTCATTGCGGACGCGCGCGGACATCTCACGCTAACCGCGGGAGCCGCCGCATGCCAGAGGTGTCCCGGGCTCCGGAAACGTCCGCGCCGACGCGCGGCGGGACCGCCCGCGGCGGATCAGCGGCGCTCGTCGCGCTGGAACTCCAGTGTGTCGCTCTGCGGCTCCGGAGCCTTCGCGCGCCAGCGCGGCCGGCCGATGTTGCGGCGCCGCATCGGCGTGGTGGTCTTGTCCGGGTCGCCCTGCTCAGGCATACCGGTCGCGGGCGGCGCGGCGGGGCCCGCGGGCGGCGCGGGCTCGGCCGGGCGCTCGGGTAGGTACTCGGCGCGGGGACCGGGCGCGCTGTCGGCGGGGTCGGCCTGTTGCGGCGCGGCAGGCCCGGCCTCCGCGGCACGGCGGGAGCGCCACCGCGACGGAGCGAGCGAGGAGATGAACAGCAGGGTGCCCAGCGGCAGCGCCAGCAGCAGCACGTCGCCCAGCGGGTGTAGGACCGAGTCGTCGGTGATCCAGCCCGGCAGCGCCGAATCCACCGTTCCCGGCGCCAGCACGGGCCACAGCGCGTAGCTCAGCACCAGGCCGCCGCAGCAGAAGGCGGCCAGCGGCGAGACGCGGGCGCCCGCGAGAAAGCCGCACGCGACCCCGACCGCCATCAGCACGCCCACGGCGGTCATAGTCAGCGGCGCGTCGAATCCGCCGTCCTCGGCCACCGTCGCGGAGACCCGCTGCGCGGACCAGGCGAGCCCGCTCCACAGGGCCGGAGCGAGTGCCACACCGGCCAGCAGGCCGATCAGATGGCGCAGCATCGTGCCTCCAGTGCAGATCGCCGTATACCCCGGCGGAGCCGGGCCCTCCACCGTAGCCCGCCGTGCCTGTAGATCACCCGCCACCGCCCCGAGTGGAGGCGCTGCGCGCCGCGGGACAGCCGCCGTCGACCCGCCGTCGACCCGCCACCGCGGCGGGGGGACGGCGGGGGTCAGCCCTCGCAGACCTTGTCGCGGGCGGTCGACGGGGCGCCGCCGTCGGCCTGCGGCGCCGTACCCGAAGAGGCGGGCTCCGTCGCCTCGGGCGCGTCGACCTCCCGGTAGTTGAAGCCCACGACGACCTCGATCCGGTCGCCGAGCCCGGGGTCCTCCTCCAGCGAGGATCCCGGCACCGCCTCGGCGACCGCTTCGGCTTGGGCTCTGTTGTCCGGTGCGTGCCGCAGCACGGTCTCGGGCACCTCGGAGTCGGACCAGTTGCGCGCGGGCGAGGCCACCCGGAACCCGGCGTCGCTGAACGCCCGGCTGACCTCGGCGCCCAGCCCCGGGATGCCGGTGCCGTTGAAGACTTGGAGGCTGACGTCGGCGGGGCGGGGCTCGTCGCCCTTCCGGTCCCCTCCCGAGGCCGGCCCCGAATCCCCGGACTCCCCGCCGCCGAGCGGCTTGTCGGCGTTGATGCGGGCGAACATCGTCGCGGCGGCCTGCTGATCCCACGTCACCGCCACGTCGCCGTGCGGCGTCCAGAAGTCCGTCCGCTCCACGGGAACCGTGGTGAGCGTGACGTCGTCCAGGCGGACGCTGCGCAGCTGCCCCGCGAGCTCGTTGATGGCGGCGGTGTCCAGGCCCTCGTCGACGGCGACCGAGCTCAGTGCGGTGTCGATGAAGTCGCCGAAGCGCTGCGGGTCGGAGAGGGTGTCGGTGCTCAGCGCCGTCTCCAGCATGGCCGAGATGACCTGCTGCTGCCGGTCGATCCGGTCGAGGTCGCCGCCCGCCGTGTGCCGGGTGCGGGCGAACGCGAGCGCCTCGGTGCCGTCGACCTCGTGCGTGCCCGCCGACATCTCCAGGTGGGCCTTGGGGTCCTCGATCGGCTGCGGCAGGCACACCTCGATGCCCCCGAGAGCGTCGACCATGTCGACGAACCCGGTGAAGTTCACCTCGACGTAGTGGTCGATGCGCACGTGGGTCGCCGACTCGACCGTCTCCACGGCCAGTGCCGGACCGCCCAGGGAGTAGGCCGCGTTGATCTTGTTCTCGCCGTGGCCCGGGACGTCCACCCAGGAGTCGCGCGGAATGCCTACGACGGTGATGTGCTCGCGCTCCGCGTCGAGGTGGACCAGCATCATCGTGTCCGAGCGGCGCCCCTCCGCGCGGCCCACGCCCAGCTCGTTCTTCTCGGAGCGGTCCATGCCGTCGCGCGTGTCGGAGCCGATCACCAGGAAGTTGAGTGCTCCCGTGGCGCCGACGTGGGGGCGGTCGCCGTCGGCCAGCCCGCTGAAGACGTCGAAGCGGTTCAGCTGGCCCGACACCCACCCCGTCAGCGACCACGCCGTCCCCGACGCGAGCAGGACCACCACCGACATGGTCCCGGCGACCAGGAGCGCGATGCGCTTGCGGCGCACACGGCCGCTGGGCGGGGTGAACCCGCGCCGTGGCTCGGGGGGAGTCGGCGCGGAGCGCATGCGGCGGAATTCGCCGCCGCGATCGGCTCGGTTCCCGCTGTGCCGGTCGTCGCCCGCGCGGTTGCTCACAGCACCCTCCGTCCGCTCACCGCTCCGCGGTCCTGCGCGGGCGGACCGGGGCCGGCGGCGCGGCAGGCGGCGGGTCCGGGGCGGCGTGCCCCTCGGCCTGCGCCGTCCCCACCTACCGCGAAGGAGACGCTGCGCATCGCGTGTCCATCGGTTCCGCGCGTGTCCACCGGCCCTCACTTCGCGTCTCTAGGTTGTCACCGAATCCACCGATCGGTCGCCCGATGTCAGCTCTCGGCGTGTTGCCCCCTTCCTGCCGAGCGGACGGCTCCGACGCGTCGGTCTCGCCCGGTTTCGACGCATCCGGCCGTCGCCCGGTTCAGACGCTGCGCGCACCGGGCACGACACTCGGGAGTAGGCGGCGAGAACGGGATCGCCGTGAACGGGCGCGGCCGGAGAGTGCAGTACCGTATCGACTGCGAAGCCGCGAACCGGCCTCGTTCCCAGTACAGCCCGACCGTTGGAATCGCCCGTGACCTGGCCGGCCGTATCCGTCGTCATGCCCGTGCTCAACGAGGAGCGCCACCTGGCGTCCGCAGTTCGCCACGTCCTCACACAGGACTACCCGGGCGAGCTGGAGGTCGTGCTCGCTGTGGGCCCCTCCGCCGACCGCACCCGCGAGGTCGCCGACGGCATCGCGGCCGCGGACGAGCGGGTGAAGGTCGTGGACAACCCCACAGGCCAGACGCCCACGGGGCTCAACGCCGCGATCAAGGCGTCCTCGCACGGCATCGTCGCCCGCATCGACGGGCACTCGATGATGCCGGCCGACTACCTCGCCGTCGCGGTCCGCACCATCGAGGAGACGGGGGCCGACAACGTCGGCGGCATCATGGCCGCCGAAGGCGAGACCCCGTGGGAGAAGGCGGTCGCGGCCGCCATGACCTCGAAGGTGGGCGTCGGCAACGCCCGCTTCCACACCGGCGGCGAAGGCGGTCCGGCCGACACCGTCTACCTGGGCGTCTTCCGCCGTTCGGCACTGGCGCGCGTGGGCGGCTACGACGAGGCGTTCCTGCGCGCGCAGGACTGGGAGATGAACCACCGCATCCGCACCAGCGGCGGGACCGTCTGGTTCGAGCCGCGGATGCGGGTGTCCTACCGCCCGCGCCCGAGCGTGCGCGCCCTCGCCAAGCAGTACTTCAACTACGGCCGCTGGCGGCGCGTGGTCGCCCGCCAGCACAAGGGCACGATCAACCTCAGGTACCTCGCACCGCCGGTCGCGCTCTGCGGAATCGCGGTCGGGCTGGTGGGCGGCGTCGTGTTCTGGCCCGCCTTGCTCCTCCCCGGCGGCTACGCGGCCGCGATCCTCGCCGCCTCGGTTCCGCTCGGCAGCGGACTGCCAGGGCGGTGCCGCCTGAGCATTCCGCTCGCGCTGGCCACCATGCACATGGCCTGGGGCGCGGGATTCATCACCAGCCCGCGACGCCTCGGCGCCGACTCCCGCGTGGCCCGCGCCGGCCGCGAGCAGCACGCCTAGTAGATCGCCGATCGACGTAGCGGACAGCGCCGCCGATCTTGTAGCTATCGTGAAGGAAAACGATTTCCATTTGCGATGGCTACAAGATCAACGGGGTTCGGCCGCTGAGGGGCGGCGCGCGCGTCAGTTCGAGTTCAGCGCCGCGACCACGCCGGGGACGTCGTCGACGACCACTGCGTCCACTCCCGCCGCGGTGAAGCGGGCCGCGTCGACGGGGTCGGGGCACCAGGCGACGACCTCCAGCCCGGCGCGGTGGGCGACGTCGGCGGTATAGGCGACGCTCCGGCGCCCCGGACGTTCGGGATCTCCGGTGAGGCCGAAGGAGCGGGCGTCGATCGCCACCAGTTCGCAGCCCATGCCCGCGGCGCCGGCGACCGCCTGGTCCAGGGGGTTGCGCACGAACGGCATCCACGCCAGCGGGATGTCCGGCGCCCCCGAGCGGACCTCCATCAGCACGGCGGGGTCGAATGAGCAGACGAACACGCGCTCGCGGCCCGCCGCGGCGCGGCGGCGCTCGGCCTCGCGGCGCACCGCGGGCAGCAGCAGCGCTGCGGTGCGCCGCTCGGCCGGGTCGACCGCGTCCTCCATCACCGTCTTGACGTCGACGTCCACCCCTGCCGCGTCGGGGACGGCCGCGAACGCCTCGTCCAGGGTCAGCAGCCCGTGCTGGCGGCACGCGTCCGCGGAGAGGTCCACGATCGGCCGGCCGTCGGCGAGGGCGGCGTCGTGGTGGACGACCAGCACGTCGTCGGCGGTGCGCCGCACGTCGATCTCGATCCACTGGGCCCCGGCACCGACCGCCGCCAGGTAGGACTCCGCGGAGTTCTCCCGGTAGCCCGAGTCGGAGCCGCGTCCGAAGCCCCGGTGGCCGACGACCTCGGGCGCGCTGAACACGCTCACCTGCGGGACTCCTGCCGCCGGCCGCGGCCGCCCCCGGCCGCGTCCGCGCCGGTGCCGCCGCCCCCGGCTGGGCCGTGCCCGCGCAAGCGCAGCAGGGTCTCGGCGATCTCGACGTCGCCGGGGTTGGTGACCTTGATGTTGGCCTCGTCGCCCGCGATGATGCGGACCTCCTCATCGGGCAGGTAGCGCAGCACGACGCCGCAGTCGTCGGTGGCGACCAGCGCGGGGTCGGCCAGCGCCCTCCGGTAGGCGCGGCGCACCACCCCGAGGCGGAACCCCTGCGGAGTCTGCATCCGCCGCAGCGAGGTGCGCGGCGGGACGTCGCGCAGCACCTCGGCGCCTCCCGTGCCGGCGGAGACCTCTACCACGGTGTCGCCGGACGGGACGGCGACCCCCACGGCGCCCGCGCTCGCCAGAGCGCTCACGCACGCGCCGACGACCTCCGGTGTCACCAGCGGCCGGGCGGCGTCGTGCAGCAGCACCAGGTCGTCGTCGCCGCGGTGCTCCAGCGCGCCCAGGGCCGCCACCGACGTCTCGGTCCGGCTCGCGCCGCCCGGCAGGACGGCCGAGACGCCGTCCAGGCGCGCGGCGATCTCCTCGGCCTCGGCCAGGTGCTCGGGCACCATCAGCACGATGACGTCGTCGACCTCGGGCGCGGCGCAGAACGCGGCCGCGGCGTGCTCCAGCACCGGGCGCCCCGCCAGCGGCAGGAGCTGCTTCGGGCGCCCCCCGCCCATGCGCGCGCCGACGCCGCCGGCCAGCACGGCCGCCGTCACGTGGGGGCGCGCACCCGCTGGCGCGCGCGCGGGCGAGGCGGGGTCCACCTGCATCGTCGTCCTCTCTGCCGCGGCCGTCGGCACCGGCTCTGGGCGGGGCTGCGCTGCCTCCCGGCGCCGCAGCCGAGATTAGCCCACCCGCGACCGCGCGAGCGGTGCGCGCCGCGAGGAGGGGCCGCGCCCGCCCCCGGTAGGCTAAAACCCCAGCCGCGCCGCCGAATCGGAGCGGTGCCGCCGGGCGCGCGAAGCGTCCCCCGGCCGCGGGCTGCGGCGGGGGAGCGGGGGAGCGGCGGCGCCAAGCGGCTCCGCCTGTGGCGGCGGGAACGGGCAGGAGGTGCGGTGGCGTCACGCGCGCTCGCCGTCTGGCGGAACCGGCGGGTCGTGGGCCTGTTGGTACGACGCGACCTGAAGGTCAGGTACCAGAACTCGATCCTCGGCTACGCGTGGTCGATGCTGGAGCCCCTGGCGATGGCCGGTGTGTACTTCTTCGTCTTCGGCCTCGTCTTCGACACCGACCGCGGCGTGCCCGGCGGCGGCGACGCGCCGGGCGGCTACCCGCTCTTCCTGATATCGGGGCTGCTTCCGTGGCTGTGGTTCGCCCAGTCGCTCGGCCAGGCGCCTGCCGCGCTCATCAGCCACAGCAAGCTCATCACCACGATGCGCATGCCGCGCGAGATCTTTCCGGTGCAAGCGGTCGCGGCCAAGTTCGTCGACTACCTGCTCACCTGGCCGGTGCTGCTGGTGTTCGTGCTCGCCCTGGGCGGGCGCACCAGCGCCGAGGGCCTGCTGGTGTGGCTGCCGCTGGCCATCGCCGTGCAGCTGGTCCTCTCGCTGGGCATGACACTGCTGCTCGCGACGGTGAACGTGCTCGTGCGCGACGTCGAGCGGTTCGTGCGGATCCTCAACCGGGTGCTGTTCTACGGCTCGGCGATCATCATCCCCTCGGCCCTGGTCCTGGAGTCCGACCGCTTCCCCGCCTGGTTCGTCGCGCTGTTCCAGTTCAACCCGCTGCTGGGCATCTTCAAGATGCACCATGCGGTCTGGTATCCGGCCGACGCACCCGGGCCCCTGGTCCTCTCCACGAGCATCGGCGGAGCGGTCCTCGTCCTGGCCGTCGGGTACGCCACCTTCCGGCGTCTGGAGACGTCGGTGCTGAAGGAGCTGTGATGGGGGAGACGGGACAGACCGTCATCGAGGCCGAGGGTCTGGGCATCCGGTTCTCCGCGAACCGCGGGCGCCGACGCAGCCTGCGCGAGGTGCTGGTCGGCGCCCGGCGCGGCCCCGGGCCCCGCAGCGCTTTCTGGCCGGTGCGCGGCGCCTCCTTCCGCATCCGCCGGGGCGAGTGCGTGGGCATCGTCGGCCGGAACGGGACCGGCAAGTCCACGCTGCTCAAGCTGATCGCCGGCGTCCTCATCCCCGACGAGGGGAGTGTGGAGGTCCACGGCCGGGTGGCGCCGCTGCTGGAGCTGCGGGCCGGGTTCAACGGCCGGCTCACCGGACGGGAGAACATCCATCTCGTCGGCTCGCTGCACGGGATGGGCCCGGGGGACATCCAGGCGCGCTTCGACGAGATCGTGGACTTCGCCGACCTGCGGGGCGGCTCCGTCGACACGCCGGTGCGGCACTACTCCAGCGGCATGAAAGTCCGGCTGGGGTTCGCGCTCGTCACCCGGCTGGACCACCCGATCCTGCTGGTCGACGAGGTGCTCGCCGTCGGCGACGAGGAGTTCCGGGCGAAGTGCTACGCGGCGATCGACGGGATGCTGGCCCAGGGCCGGACGATGGTGCTGGTCTCGCACAGCGAGGCCGACCTGCGCCGCTTCTGCTCCCGCGGCCTCTACCTGAAGGACGGCGGGCTCGCCCTGGACGACGGCATCGACGCCGTGCTGGGCGCCTACCAGGCGGACCGGTGCGCCGACCCGGCCGAGCACGGCGACGCGGAAAAGGGGACCGGGGGCGGCGACCGAGCGGCCTGACCGCCCCCTCCGGCGACGCGCCTGCCGCCCCGCCGGATGGCCCAGCGGCTGCCCGGCGCGATCGGGTGCCTTCCGTGCTCGGCCGGGTCGGCGATCCGGTGCCCGCGGTGTGCCGGTGGTTGCCACGCGTACCCCTTCGGGTACACGGTGAACGCGAGGCCGCGTGGGAGGGGCACTGCCGTGTCAGATGTCGATGCGCGCGCCGGACGCGGAGGCGGCGGGCGCACCGGTCCGCCGGGTCGGAGGGGGCGCGCGGTGCGGGTGAGCCCGTCCGCCATGACGCGGATCGGGCTGGTGCTGGCCGTGACCGCCGGTGTGTGGTTCACCGAGGGCGGAGTGCGCGGCGCCGTGGCCGGGTCCCTGCTGCTGGGCGCGGTGGTGCTCACCGATGTCCTGGCCGGACGGGTGCGCGCCGCGCGCCGCGACCGGCTGGACGTATGGCTGGCGCTGGTCCTGGGCCGACTGCGCGAGTACGCGGTCTACGCCGGACTGGCGATTGGCGGAACGGCCGCCGGAGTCGCCGACGCGTGGGCCTGGGCCGCGGGCGCGCTCATCGCCGTCGCGCTGCGCGACTCCGTTGCCGCCGCGCGGCGGGCCGACGCCGGCGAGCCCGAGTGGACCCCCGAGTCGGGCCTGCCCAGGCCCATCGAGGCGGTCGATCCCAGTCGGGACCTGGAGGACGCTTCGCCCGGGGACACCTCGCTGACCGCCGAGCTTCTGGGGCGTGAGGCGCCCGCCGCCCACGGCACCGACGGCACCGGCGAACCGGACGCCGCGCCCGGCGACGTCGGCGACGGCGGGACCGCTTCCGAGGCCCCCGCGGCGACCGGCGGCGGCGCGGCGCTCTTCGGCATCCGCACCGTGCCCAAGGGCGCACCCTGGCCGGGGTGGGCCGAGGTCCGCTCCGAAGCCCTCGGGGAAGGCGCCCCGGGCTCCGCCGCACCCCCCGGAGCCGCCGAAGGCACGCCGGGCACCGGGGGCGCCGACGAGCGCGACCCGGCCGCCGGCGGCGCCGGCGCGCCCCGCCGCGGTAGCGGGCCGCCCCGCGCGCTCCTCGCCCGGCTCGCCGCCTTCCCGCAAGCCGCACGCTTTGCAGCGGTGGCCCTTACGATAACGATTTGGGACGCACGGGTGACGTTCATCGCACTGATCGCGGGCTGTGCTCTCGCAGCCGCCGCCGATCTCGCCCGCCGCCCGGACGACGACGTCGGGAGGTGACCGTGGGCGTTCCCGCTTCCCCGCCCGGAACCGGCGTCGACCTGCGGTTCCTCCGCGACGACGGCCACCTGAGCACCGCAATGGGCCGGATCGTCGCAGGCGCCCTGCCGCCGCTGCCGCCCACCCTCGCCGGGGCGCTGGTGGCCGGAGTCCTGATGGCGACGGGACTCGACCACCTGGCAGGCATTACCCTGTTCGCACCGGTCGCCGCGCTGCTGCTCTCCGGAGTCGCCTCGGGGCACCCGCACGACGGACGGTTCGACCGGCTGGTCCCGCCCCTCCTGCGCGCGACGGAGTACCTTTGTCTCCTCGCGCTCGGCTACGGGTCCGGCGTAGGCGGCCCGCTGGTGTTCGTACTCTTGGCTGCGGTCGCGCTGCACCACACAGACGCCGTGCACCGCACGCGCACCGGCCTGCGTCCGCCGGCCCGGGTCATGCGGGCGATGCTCGGATGGGACGGGCGGATGCTGGTTCTGGCGGCCGGAGGGGCACTGGGTTGGCTGCCGTTCGCCTACGGTGTGCTGACGGGTTACCTCGCGGTACTGCTCGTGTGGGAGGCCACGACGAGCTGGCTGGCGGCCCCGATCGCGGAAGCGGAGGCTCCGCGCAACGAATCGGGAGGCGTGGACGCCTCCACGACGTAAGGAGGAACACGCCTACATGCTCGGTATGGTTCTTGCCGCAGGAGCCGGGCGCCGACTGCGCCCCTACACCGACACCCTGCCCAAGGCGCTGGTGCCGGTCGATGGTGAGACCACCATCATGGACATCTCGCTGCGCAACCTCGCCGCCGCGGGGCTGAGCGACGTCGTCGTCGTCGTGGGGTACCGCGCCGAGGCTGTCGAGCAGCGCAAGGAGGAGATGGAGCGCCGGCACGGGGTGCGGCTCACTCTGGCCTACAACGACAAGGCCGAGGAGTGGAACAACGCCTACTCCCTGTGGACCGCGCGCGAGTACTTCTCCGAAGGCGTCCTCCTCGTCAACGGCGACACCGTTCACCCGGTGAGCGTGGAAGAGACGCTACTGGCCGCACGCGGACCGGAGCTGCTCCTCGCGGTGGACAGCGCCAAAACACTGGCCGACGAGGAGATGAAGGTGACTCTGGACGAGTCCGGTCATCTCCGCCGCATCACCAAGCTCATGGACCCGGCCGAGGCCGCCGGCGAGTACATCGGCGCGACCCTCATCGAGGGGTCGCTTTCGGACCGGCTTGCCGACGCGCTGCAGGCAACCTGGGAGCGCGACCCCCAGCTGTACTACGAGGACGGCTTCCAGGAGCTGGTCGACCGCGGCGGCAAGGTCGCCGTCGCGCCGATCGGCCAGGTCGACTGGGTCGAGGTCGACGACCACGACGACCTGAACCGCGCTCGGGAGATCGCATGCCGCTACTAGCCCGCATGGTCAACGCGCCGCTGGCGATCGACGTGCGCCAGGGCGCCATCGCGTCGCTGGGCACGTTGCTGGCCGACCGCCGCATCGCCAACGAGGGCCGCATCGCCGTGGCCGTCGGACCGGGCCAGGGCTCCCAGATCGCCGGCGAGCTGGACCTGCCGCACTGCGAGGTCTTCAAGGTCGAGGGCGGCAGCGTCGACGTGGCCACCGAACTGGGCAAGAAGCTGCGTTCGGGCGCCTACGAGGCGGTCGCCGGGATCGGCGGCGGCAAGACGATCGACGTCACCAAGTTCGCCGCCTCCATGGCCGGCATCCCCATGGTCGCCGTGGCCACCAACCTGTCCCATGACGGAATCGCCTCGCCGGTCAGCTCCCTGGAGCACGAGAGCGGCAAGGGCTCCTACGGCGTCACGATGCCGGTCGCGGTCGTGGTCGACGTCGACTACGTGCGAGCCGCGCCTCAGCGCCTGGTGCGCTCCGGGATCGGCGACGTCGTCAGCAACCTGTCGGCGATCGCCGACTGGGAGCTGGCGGGCCGCGAGCAGGGCGAGCCCGTCGACGGCATGGCCGTGACCTTCGCCCGCACCGCCGCCGAGGCCATCGTCAACAGGCGCGACACCGTCGACTCGCAGGACTTCTTGACCGCACTGGCCGAGGCGCTGGTGCTGTCCGGCATGGCGATGTCGGTCGCGGGCTCCAGCCGCCCCGCCAGCGGCGCCTGCCACGAGGTGCTGCACGCCATCGACCAGCTCTACCCGGGCACCAGTAACCACGGCGAGCTGGCCGGAATAGGCGCCCTCTACGCCTACTTCCTGCGCAGCCGGTACCAGGGGTTCGGCGAGGAGCGGATGAAGGACATCCGGGCCTGCCTCGAACGCCACGGCCTGCCCGCCCTGCCCGGCGACGTCGGCCTGGACGAGGAGCAGTTCGCGCGCGCGGTGGCCCACGCCCCCGCCACCCGGCCGGGACGGTACACGGTCCTGGAGCACCTGGCCCTTACGGACGACGACATCAGGCGGAGCGTTGCGGAATATGTCCAAGCCATCGATCGATGAGGTGCGTTCGGGCGGCCAGCCTGAGGGGATCAAGGAGCGGCTGAACGAGGAGCACTGGGCGGGTCGGCTCTACATGCGCGACCTGTCGCCCTATTTCAGCGTCGTCTTCATCCGCCTGGGCGTTCCCCCCAACCCCATCACGTACCTGATGATGGCCACCGGGGTGCTCGGCGGCGTCGTCCTGGCGCTGGGCGGGTTCTGGTCGGCGCTGGCGGCGGTCGTGCTGATCCAGCTCTACCTGCTGCTGGACTGCTCCGACGGCGAGGTCGCCCGCTACACGGGCCGCACGAGCGTCGCGGGGATCTTCCTGGACCGCATCGGCCACTACCTCGCCGAGGTCGCCCTGCTCATCGGCCTCGGTGTCCGCGCCCAGGGCGGGCTCGACGCCGGCGGCTGGGTGATCGGCGGCATGGCGGCCGCCCTCGGCGCCGCCCTGATCAAGGCCGAGACCGACAACGTGGTCGTGGCGCGGGCGAAGGCCGGGCTTTCGGAGAAGGTCTCCGACGAGGCGCTCCAGCCCCGCTCGCCGCGGCTGGGCATGGCCCGCAAGGCGGCGGCCGCGCTGCGTTTCCACCGCGTCATCCAGGCCGTCGAGCTCTCGCTTCTGGCGCTCGGCACGGCAGTGATCGACCTGGTGCGCGGCGACCTGATGGCTACCCGGGTGCTGGTGGTCGTCTGCGTGGCGGTGGCCGCTCTGCAGACGCTGCTGCACATGGTCAGCGTGCTGGCGTCGCGGCGGCTGGAGTAGCTCCGCCCGCCGCCTCCGCAGCCCGGAGGGGACGACGGCCCTCGCGGTGTCCTCCCTTCGGGCGCTCCGCGGAAGGGGCGCCCGGCGTTCGGGGCCTTTCGGTCCCTGCCGACGCACGCGGCGGGGCCGCGGGTCCGGCCGGGGCCGATTCTCCACCGATCGCCCGCGTGCCGCGTGCCATATGCGGGCGCGCCGTCGGCCGTGACCCTTATCCTCTTGTTAGCCGTTTCATGCAACGGTCATTCAGTGTCAACCACGCGTCCAGGTTCACGAACGGTTCCCATGCCCAGTCCAGGTCTGCCGAGCGGCCCTGACCCGGCCGCCGCCGAGTCTGCGGCCCCGCCCGCCTCCGCGTCGCAGCACGCCGCCGACGGCGATGCCGCGCTGTCCCGTACCGTTGACGGATCGGATCCGGCGGGGCACGGAGGGGAGCAGCGGTTGAAGATCTCCTGCGTCATCCTGACGATGGGGACCCGGCCTGCCGAACTGCGCCGCGCGGTCACCAGCGTGCTGGAGCAGGAAGGCGCGGATCTGGAGCTGATCGTGGTCAGCAACGGCTCCGAGCTGCCCGCGCTGCCCGAGGACGTCAAGACCGTGCGGCTTTCCGAGAACATCGGGATCCCCGAGGGCCGCAACCACGGGGTCAAGGCCGCTGACGGCGACATCGTGCTCTTCCTCGACGACGACGGCTGGTACCGCTCGCGCGACCTCGCGCGCCATGTGAGCCGCCGGTTCGCGGCCGACCCCGGCCTGGGCATCGTCACCTTCCGCATCGTCGACCCGGACGGCGGTCCCGACCAGCGCCGCTACGTGCCGCGCCTGCGCGCCGGCGACCCGCTGCGCTCCAGCCGCGTCACCACGTTCCTGGGCGGGGCCGCGGCCGTCCGGCGCGCCGCCTTCGACGCCGCAGGCGGTCTGCCCGGCGGTTTCTTCTACGCACACGAGGAGAGCGACCTGGCCTGGCGCGTCCTCGACGCCGGCTACCACATCGAGTACGACGCCGAGGCGGTCATGTACCACCCCTCGACCCACCCCAGTCGGCACGAGGACTTCTACCGGCTCAACGCGCGCAACCGGGTCTGGCTTGTGCGTCGGAACCTGCCCTGGCCGCTGGCGCTGTCGCACCTGGGCGTGTGGATCGGCATCACGGTGCTGCGAGTGCGGTCGCTACCGGAATTGCGGGCCTGGTTCCGCGGGTTCGGCGAGGGCTGGCGCGCCGACTGCGGTCGGCGCAGGCCGATGCGATGGTCGACGGCTTGGCGCATGACCCTGGCCGGACGTCCGCCGGTCATCTGAGGGCCACCGGGGCCGATCGGCGGGGGAGCCGCGGAGCGGCCGGGAGCCTTCAGCGGCCACCGGGCGGTGTCACAGCGGCATCCGCCTGGCGGTCCGTGACCTTGCCGGCTCCGGTTCGGGGACGCTCGTCGGCGCGGGCGGTGCCGCGGGCGCGCTCCCCGGGGGCTCGGCGCGCCCGGGTGCGCTGCGGCCCTGCCGCGGAAGCCGGGGCGGTGCGTCGGCCCACTCCTCAAGCTGCCGGACGAACGGCTCGGCCTGCTCCGGCCAGTGGAACGAGGAGCGGGCGACCGCGTGCCCGGTGGCCGCCAGGCGTTCGCGCAGCGCCTGATCGGAGCGCAGCCCCAGCACCGCATCGACCGCCGCGGCCGGGTCGCCGAACGGCACGATCGCGCCGCATTCGCCCTCGGGGCGGCCGGTGACCAGCGAGACCGCCGCAGGGTTGGGCGTGCTGACGACCGGCAGGCCGTGGGCCATGTACTCGACCACCTTGGTCGGCAGCGAGCTTCGGTAGTTCGGGGTGTCCTGCAGCAGGCAGACACCGGCCAGCGCGCCGGAGACCATGCGCAGGGCCTGGTCGTTGGGTACGAAGCCGTACCACTCCACGGCCTCTTCGCGCTGGGCGTCGCGCAGCAGCGGCCGGATGCCCGGGTCGGCGGCGCCGATGACCTCCACCCGCACACCGTGCGGGCGCAGCATCCGGCCCATCTCGATGAGCTCGTGGGCGCCGCGAGCGGCGGAGAGGTGGCCGAGGTAGACGACCCGGTCGGTGCCGGGTCTGCGTTCGGGCCGATCGGGGACGTAGGTGGTGTTGGGCACGACCGGGTGCGGCAGGGCGAAGCGGTCCCGGTAGCCCTCCTCGGCCAGCAGCAGGTGCATCCGCTGCTCGGCGCGGCGCTCGAAGCCCCGCACCACCGGACCCAGCGGGCGCCGCAGCGGCCGGGGCAGCCACGGTTTGGTCAGCAGCGCCGCCGCCGCGTCCTCGTGGACGTCCCACACGGTGGCGGGGCGGTTGCGCGGCAGCGCCAGGAGCAGTTCAGGGTCGTGGAAGAGCAGGACGTCGGCCTGCGGGGCGTGGTGGGTCAGGGCGGCGCGCGCCGCCCGAAGCGACGCCAGGCGGCGCTTCCCGGTCGCGCGCGGTACGTCGACCGGCGTCAGCTCCCGCCACGGTGTGACGCCGCGGTCGGCGAAGGGTGCGATGTAGGTGACCCGGTGCCCGGCATCGAGCAGGGCGCGGATCTGGCGGTGCAGGATGCGCGCGTCCTCGGGATGGTGCACCACGGTGGCCACGAGTGCGTGCATGTGCGAGATCACCACTTCCGAACGCCGTTTCCTGGGCGCTTCCCCCGTTGGAGCTCTGCCGCTCCGTATCCGACGTTACGGAGACGGGGAAACAGCAGGTGAAAACCGGGGTTACGCCAGGAGGTTGAGCGGATGAAGGCCTGGCGGCGACCCTCCCGTCCGCTACTGCGCTCCGCGGGTACAGGGCGAGCGCCGCGGGGAACCGGAGCCGCGCGCGTATCTATAGGACCACCGCGCCTTCGCGCGCGATGGGCGCGGTGGTGTGGCCGTCCTCGTGCACCGCGCCGGCGGGCAGCCGCCGCAGCACGCCGCGGGTGTCGAGGAGCAGCCGTGCGTGCTCGGTGAGCAGTTTGGGCGTGTAGGCGCTGTGGTCGGTGAGCAGGATCGTCAGGTCGGCCTCGGCCATGGCCTGCTCCAGGTCGGTCGCGCGCGGGAGCGTGTGCCCGTTGAGGCTCCACTCCTCGACGTGCGGGTCGTGGTAGGTGAGCGTGGCGCCCTTCTCGGCGAGCTTGCGCGCGACCGGGCGGGCCGGCGACTCGCGCTGGTCGGCGATGTCGGGCTTGTAGGTGACGCCCAGGAGCAGCACCCGCGAGCGCGACAGCGCCAGACCGGAGTCGTTGAGCAGCTCCAGGGCGCGCTGCAGCACGTAGCTCGGCATGCGGGCGTTGATCTCCTGGGCGAGCTCGACGAACCGGAACGGGTAGCCCAGGGTCTTGACCTTGTAGGAGAGGTAGTTCGGGTCGATCGGGATGCAGTGCCCGCCTACGCCGGGGCCGGGGTAGAACGCCTGGAACCCGAACGGCTTGGTCGCGGCGCAGGCGATGGAGTCCCACAGGTCCACGCCCAGCTCCTGGCAGAAGATGGCCATCTCGTTCACGAGGGCGATGTTGACGTGGCGGTAGGTGTTCTCCAGCAGCTTGGCCATCTCGGCCTCACGCGTGCCGCGCGCCTGGACCACGGTGTCGACGAAGCGGCGGTACAGCGCGGCCGCGGCCTCGCCGCAGCGCTCGGTCATCCCCCCGACGACCTTGGGTGTGTTGGCCACGCCGAAGGTGGCGTTGCCCGGGTCGATGCGCTCGGGCGAGAACGCCAGGTGGAAGTCGGAACCGGCGACCAGGCCGGACTCCTCCAGCAGCGGCCGGAGGACCTCCTCGGTCGTGCCCGGGTAGGTCGTGGACTCCAGGACCACCAGGGTCCCGGGTGCGAGGTGCGCCGCGATGGCGCGTCCGGCGGCGGCGACGGCGCCGAGGTCGGGGCCGCCCTCCTCGGACAGGGGTGTGGGAACGCAGATGACGACGCTGCGGGTGTCGGCGATCACCGACGCGTCGGTGGTGGCGGTGAATCCGCCCTCGACCATCTCGGCGATGTCGGCCGAGTCGAGGTCGTCGACGTGCGAGCGGCCGGCGTTGAGGCCGGCGGCCACGGCCGGGCTGGCTTCGAGCCCGGTCACGGTGAGCCCGGCCCGCGTGGCCTGGTGGGCCAGCGGCAGGCCGACGTAGCCCAAGCCGATGACGACCAGATCCGATGTTGGGGTTGCGACGTCCACGGGGGTCACCCTCGCCTTCGTTCTTTTATTGGGGAATCCCGAGGTGCCGTGCACGGCCATTCCGGTGACGAGGACGCTCGAGTACGGCTGCGCGTTGACTCGATCGGTGAGGTGGCCTATTTCGGTCAGTCTTCGCCGATTTCCCCTGCGGCTTCCCGAATTGGTGTAGGGCGCGCATCGGTTGTCCGGCTCCGTACCTGTTCAGCTACCCATCCGCACTGACGTGCACCTCTCCTGGCACCGACTTTAGAGCAGCGCCACCGGAGCGCCCCGTCGAAACTCCTACATGTTCGGAGGATTTAACCCGCAGGCCACCCTGGATTTCTGGGTTTGCCGTTGAATCGGCAAAATGCCGGTGAACTGGGAGAACGTCGCCTCTCCAGTGGTCTGCGTCGTTCGCGCAGCGGCGCCCGCGCGCACGCCGGTGCTCGGCGCGGCGCGGCGCGGAGCGCGGGCGCCGGGCCCGCGGCACCGGTATCCGGGGTCAGTCCCGAAGCGACGCGTAGGCCTCGATGTAGCGGTGCGCGGCGGCCTTCCAGGTGCGGTCGCGGCCCACGCGCTCGCGCGCGGCGCGGCCGTAGCCGGCGCGCGTCGCGGGGTCGGCCGCAAGCTTCTCCAGGCAGTCGGCGAGCTCGGCCGGGTCCTGCGGCGGGACCAGCTCGCCGGTCGCGCCCGGCTCGACGATCTCGCGCAGTGCCTGCAGGTCGGAGGCCACCACCGGAAGGCCGCCGGCCATCGCCTCGACCGGTTTCAGCGGCGTCACCAGGCGGCCGACGCGCTCGTCGCGCCGCGGCACCGCGAACACGTCCAGAGCCGCGTGGTGGCGGCGGACCTCGTCGGCCGGCACCCGTCCGGGGAAGCGGGCCGCCGCGCCCAGACCCGCGGCCGCGGCGCGTTCACGAAGCGCGCCCAGCTCCGGGCCGTCGCCCACGATCAGCGCGTGGGCGGCCACACCGCGGCGGCGCAGCTCGGCCACTGCGTCGATCAGCGTGTCGAGCCCCTCGTAGCTGTAGCAGCTGGTGGTCGTGCCCACCACGAACCCGTCCTCGCCCGCGCCCAGTTCGCGGCGGAGGGCGGCGCCGTCGGGCAGCGGTTCCAGGAACGCCTCGTCGACGGCGTTGGGCACCACGATCACCTTCGCCGGATCGACGCCGCGCCCGGTGATCTCGGTCCGCATGGTCTCGCCCAGCGTCACGACCAGGTCGGCCTCCTGCATGCAGGCGGTCTCGCGGGCGCGCTCGGCGGTGTAGAACGCGTCCTCGGTGCTGCGCGAGGTGTCGCGCGAGAGCCAGGACTCCTCCAGGAACCCGCGAACCTCGTAGACCACCGGCAGTGAGAGGCGCCGACCCAGCTCCAGGGCGAGCCGGGCGTTGCCGTGGTTGCTGGCCGCGTGCAGCACGCCCGGTCGCAGCCGCCGCACCAGGGGCAGCGCCAGCCGCAGCCCCGCGCGCAACTCGGCGGTCCGGTCGGCGGGCGCCAGCCAGGGCAGCAGCCGGTGGTAGCGCACGCCGTCGAGGTCCACCCGGCGGCGCGTGTCGGCGATGCCCTTGGTCAGCGGGTAGCCCGCCCGCGTGGCCACGTGGGGTTCGAGCCCGGCGGCGAGCTGGCCTCGGGCGATGCGGTGGGTCCGCTGGGTGTATCCGGCGTTCGTGTGCGGCAGAGCGTTCGTGACCAGGTGCAGGACCCGCCGGGAATCGTCGGATTCCTGATCGTTCACTGTGTCGTGGTGTGGCGTTCCCCGCCTCGGCGCTACGGTGAGGTCGTGCCACCGGCCCGAGGGCTCTGCGGGGACGGCGCGGCCCGTCGTCAGCGCCAGCCGGTGCGCCAGCCCGGCGCGGATCCGGTCCTCGGGAAGCATCGCGATGAGCTCCTCGGCGACGCCGGGCTGCTCGACCGCCAACGCGAACGCGGTGAGACGGGCGATGCGACGGTTGGAGGCTCCATGGGTGGCGCTGCGCAGGGCGTCGAGCGACTCCGCTCGGCTTCCGGCGTCCCACAGGGCGTAGGCGCGGGGGAGCGCTCCGGCGCGGCCCAGAGCGGCGCGCGCCGGCCTCCGTGCGCGTCCGGGCAGCAGCCGCAGCCCGAGCAGCGGCAGCCGAGCTGGTTCGGTCCTCAAGTGTCGCCAGGTCAGGCTCGCGGTGAAGGTGGCCGCTTTCAGGAAATTGCGCACGGTGGGGTATCCAACCATGTCGAAGTGATCCTCCGGTGACACCTGAGCGTCCAACTGTCGCGGGTCGGGGGATCGGAAACGAAGGGAACACGATGTCGTCAGCACCGGCCGCCCGTTCCAGCAGCGACCGAGCCGACCGAGCCGGAGCCGATGGCGGGGCGGCTCCCGGGCGCGCGGGCGAGTCCGCACTCGCGTCCCCGTCCTACGACGGAGGATCCAGCGCCGCCGAGATCGTGCACATCGTCGGCGCGCGGCCGAACTTCGTCAAGGCGGCTCCGGTCGTGTCGGCGCTGGCGGCGCGGGGCCTGCGCCAGTCGGTGGTGCACACCGGCCAGCACTACGACGACCGCATGTCGGCGGTCTTCTTCCGCGAGCTCGGACTGCCCCGCCCCGACGTCGACCTCGGCGTGGGCTCGGGCACGCACGCCCAGCAGACCGCGGCGCTGATGACCGGCCTGGAGGAAGAGTTCACCTCCCGTTCACCGGGCCTGGTCGTCGTCTACGGCGACGTCAACTCCACGCTGGCCGCCGGACTCGTCGCGGCCAAGCTGCACATCCCCGTCGCCCATGTCGAGGCCGGGCTGCGCTCGTTCGACTGGTCGATGCCCGAGGAGGTCAACCGCCGCGTCACCGACCAGTTGGCCGACTTGTGCTTCGCCACCAGCCCCGAGGCGGTCGGCCACCTCGCCGCCGAGGGCGTGGCCGTCGACCGGATCCACCTGGTCGGCAACCCCATGATCGACACGCTGCTGGGCAGCCTCGACCGGTTCGACACCCAGGCCTTGCGCGAGCGCCTGGACCTGCCCGCGTCCTACGTCGCCGCCACCCTCCACCGCCCCGCCAACGTCGACGACCCCGAGGTCGTCGCGCGCCTGGTGGCCCGCCTGCACGAGGTCGCCGACCAGATCGACGTCGTCATGCCCGTGCACCCGCGCGGCCGCGCGGCACTGACTGCCGCCGGCCTGGACGGCCACCCGCGCATGCACCTGCTGGAGCCGCTGGGCTACGTCGACTTCGTCACCCTGGTGCGCGCCTCCGCCGCTGTGGTCACGGACTCCGGCGGTGTCCAGGAGGAGACCACCATCCTGCGCGTGCCGTGCCTGACCCTGCGGCCCAACACCGAGCGGCCGATCACCATCACCCACGGCAGCAACCGACTGGTCACCGACTCCGAGCTTCCCGGCCTGGTCTCCAAGATCCTGGCCGGCGAAGGGCTCGGCACGGCGGCGGTCGCCGACGTTCCGCCGCTGTGGGACGGCCGCGCCGGTGAGCGCATTGCGGCGATCCTGGCCGACTGGGCCGCCGCCCCCGCGGCGCGTGCGGACCGCGGTGCGTGAGGCCGTGCTCGATGCTCGACCGGATCCGCAACCTCCCAAGGCAGGAAGTGTCCCGTGAAACGGCGTGAACTGAGCCATACCGAACAGCTGCGCCAAGCCCTCTCCGAGCGTGAGGCCCAGCTCCAGGAGGCCAAGGCGCGGCTGGCGGCGCTGGAAGGCTCCACATCGCTGCAGGTGGGCCGCGCCCTGACCGCGGCGGCCAAACGGCCCGCGCGCGGACTGGTCCGGCTGCCGCGCGACCTCTTCCGGCTCTGGCGCAAGGCGGGCCGCACCGGCCCGGCCACCGGCCGCGGGCGCAAGGCCCAGCCGGTTCGGTCCTTCGACGCCGAGCGCGAGGAGGCCCGGCTGCTCTCCGGCCGCGTGGGCGTGCGCGACAGCCGGCTGGTCGTGGCGGGCGCCCTGTCGCCCGAGGTGCGCGCGGCGCTGGAGCCCTACGTCCTGGTCGTTCCGCTGCGGCCGCAGGACGCCCAGGCGGCGTTCGAGTCCGTCGACGTCGACATCGTGTGCGTATCGGCCTCGGCCACCGCGCCCGGCTCGCTGTGGGCCCACGTCGGCGACCCCGCTGTCGGCGACCGCACGCGGGTGCTGAACTGGGTGGTCGAGTCCGCCGAGGCGCGCGGCGTGCCCACCGTGCTCATCGCCGATGCGCCCGCACCGCCCGGACTGGCGGCACTGGGGTTCGACCACGTGCACCGCGGCGACACCGGCGTCCCCCTGCACCGCTTCAACCCCGTCGCCGCCGAACCGGAGCGCGCCCCCGACCCCGCCTACGCGCCTTCGCCCGCCCCGGCGGGCGCAGTGGCCGACCGGCTCGTCGCGCGGTTGGCCGAGGACGGACTGCGCCGCCTGTCCGGAGGCTGGCAGGAGCTGCCCGACGGGCTGCGCGCGTCCTCCGGCGTCGTCGTCGACGACTCCTCGCTGGCCGACCGGGCCCTGGTGTGCGGGACCCGCGCCCTGCTGCTGGGCGGCGTCCGGCGCGGCGACGCCCAGGGCGGCGATCGCGACTCCGCGGTGCGCAAGGTCGCCGCCGACGCCGCCGCCCTGCGCTCCACCGCCGCGGCCGACGAGCTCGACCGGCTGCGGGAGGCCGGTCCCCTCACCTCCGAAGAGCTGCGTCTGGTACTGCGCTCGGTGTTCCTCACCGACGCCACCCCGGTCCGCCTCGCCGAGATATTCGGCCATCTGGGGTTCGCGCCCGGATCGGGCAGCCCCGCGCTGCCGCTGCACGACCGCAAGGCCGCGCTGCTGGCCATGCCCGGCGACGACGCCGACAGCCTCGCCCTGGCCGGCGACGTACTGAGCCAGTCCCACGCCCCCGCCGAGGTCGTCGTGCCCGCGAGCGTGGCGCACCTGGCCGGGATCGAGCGGATGCGCACGCACGGCGTTCCGCTGCGCGAGGCCGAGGGCGAGGTCCCCGACGGCGCACCCCAGCCCGAGGACTGGGCGCGCCTGGCCCGGGCGGCCTCGGTGCCGTGGGCGGTCCTGTGGAGCGCCCCGCGCGGCGATCACTACCTCGCCGACCTGCTCTGCGCAGCCGAGTGCTCCGGCGCCGACGCCGTCGGTCCGGCGGTGCCCTCCTGGCGGGCGGCGCAGCAGTCGCCCGGGGACTCGGCGGACGCGGTCGGCCATGCGGCGGCCGAGCAGGAGTATGTTTTCGTCAGCGCGATCGTGCCGGAACTCGCTCGCCGGGAGCTCGTCGGCCGCGCGCTGCAGCCGGGTGTCTGGAACAGGCACGGCGCACGGCTGCTCGCCCTCGCGCCGCTGAGCGGCACCGAGGCGGGCGCCGCCGACCGCGCCCGCACCACGCCCAGCGCCGGCTGATGCCGGCCCGCCATCCGTCCCCCAAGCACACCGCCGTCAGCGCAATCCGAACATGTCGGCCGCCGACCCGGCTCCGGGCGGGCCGAGCAGGCCGGGACGGCGCCCGCACGGGCGCGGCCCGGAGTATCGGAACGAAGGGAAGCACGTGACCAACCATCCTCGCGAACGCGAGCGAGCGAGCGGAGTCGGCGACGCTCAGGGGCCCCGGGCCGACCGCACCGGCGGCGCGGCGAGCGAGCGGCCGAGGAGGCTGCGGGCGCTCGTCTACGGCGACGTCGACCTCAACATCATCGACGGTTCGGCGATCTGGGCGCAGTCGATGACCCAGGGCCTGGCCGCGGCCGGGTGCGAGGCCACGCTGCTGCTCAAGGCGCCGGTGACCACCGACCGGCTGGTGGCGCCGCTGTCGGGCGCGCCCGGGGTGACCGTGCGGCGGACCCACGAGGAAGGGCTGGCGCCTGAGGCGGGGCAGCGCGGTCTGACACCCGAGCAGGCCGTCGAGCTGATAGCGCGCCTGGACTCCGAGGACCGCTTCGACCTCGTCGTGGTGCGCGGCCGTCGGCTGGCGATCGCCGCGTCGCAGAGCGAGCAGCTCGCCGGCAGGCTGTGGACCTACCTGACCGACGTGCCCCAGACCGTCGCCGAGATGAACGCCACCGCGGTCTCGGAGATCTCCGACGTCGCCGTCGCGTCGCGGTTCCTGCTCTGCCAGACCGAGGAGCTGCGCGGCTTCCTGGAGTCCGCGGTGCCCGCCGCCTGCGGCAAGAGCGTGCTCTTCCCGCCGGTGGTGGTCACCCCCGACGACGCGGTGGGCGACGGCGCGCCGCACAGCACGCTCAAGCTCGTCTACACCGGCAAGTTCGCGCCGCGCTGGAACACCCTGGAGATGGCGCAGCTGCCGGCGGCCCTTGCCGAGCGCGGCGTGCCCGCCGAGCTGCACATGATCGGCGACAAGGTGCACCGCGACTCCGCGGAGTGGGCGCGCGACATGAGCAGGGCGCTGGAGAGCACCGAGGGCCTGGTCTGGCACGGCGGGAAGCCCCGCGCCGACGCGCTGCGGCTCTCGGCGCAGTGCGACGTCGGCCTGTCCTGGCGCGATCCCGAGATGGACGCCAGCCTGGAGCTGTCCACCAAGGTCCTCGAGCTGGGGGCGCTGGGGCTGCCGGTCGTGGTCAACCGCACCCCCATGCACGAGCGGCTACTGGGCGCCGACTACCCGCTCTATGCGGGCGAGACCATCGACTCGGTGGCCGACACGCTGACCCTGGCGGCCGAGGCCGACATCTACCGCGAGGCCGCCGAGCGCTGCCGCGCGGCCGCCGCCGACTTCACCCTGGAGCGCGCCGCCGAGCGGCTGAGCGGCTACCTGGAGCTCGCGTGCCCGCCGGCGCCCTTCGGCACGTCGCCGGAGCGTCCGCTCAAGGTGGTCATCGCCGGCCACGATCTGAAGTTCTTCACCCGGCTGGCCGACTACCTGACGTCGCTTCCCGGGCTGGACGTGCGCATCGACGAGTGGGAGTCGCTGCGCAACCACGACCAGTACCGCAGCCGGGAGCTGGCGGCCTGGGCCGACGTGGTCATCTGCGAGTGGTGCGGCCCCAACGCGCTCTTCTACTCCGAGCACAAGCGCACCGACCAGCGACTGGTCGTCCGCCTGCACCGCTTCGAGCTCTACGCGGAGTGGCCCCGCAAGATCGACATCGACAAGGTCGACGCCGTGGTCTGCGTCAGCCCGTACTACGCCTCGCTGACCCGCGAGCTGGCCGACTGGCCGGCCGACAAGGTGGTCGTTCTGCCCAACTGGGTCGACGTCGACCAGCTCGACCGGCCCAAACTGCCCGGCGCGGAGTTCACACTCGGCATGGTCGGCATCGCGCCCAGCCGCAAGCGGCTCGACCGCGGTGTGGAGGTTCTCGGCGAGCTCCGCCGGCGCGATCCCCGCTTCACGCTCGCAGTCAAGACCAAGCAGCCGTGGGACTACTGGTGGGTGTGGAACCGCCCGGAGGAGCGCGAGTACTACGAGCGCACCTACCGCACCGTCCAGCGCGACCCGCTTCTGGCCGAGGGCGTGGTGTTCGATCCGTTCGGCCCCGATGTGGCCACCTGGCTGCGCCGCGTCGGGTTCATGCTCTCCACCAGCGACGACGAGAGCTTCCACCTGGCGCCTGCCGAGTGCGCGGCCTCCGGCGGCATCCCCGCGGTGCTGACCTGGCCGGGCGCCGACACCATTTATTCCGGGCGCTGGCTGCACGACAGCCCCGCGGAGATGGCGGAGGCCATCCACGCCGTCGTCTCCGAGGACCGCTTCGACGCCGCGCGCAGCGCCGCCAAGGCCGAGATCACCGAGAACTACGCGCTGCGGCGGGTGTGCGACATGTGGACCGACCTGATCGTCCACGGCAAGGTGCCGGCGAGCCGGGACGCGGCGAGGGTCGTCACAGCCTGAGTGCGCCCCGTGCGCCCCGTGCGGCCCGGCGGGACGGACGCCGGGCCGCACGGGTGCGCGCGGCAGGGAACCGGGAACGGCGGCGGGGCCGGAGTCGAGGAAGGTTCTCCGACTCCGGCCCCGCCGCCGTTGTCACGCCCGGGCGCGCCCGGGCCCCGTTGCGCCTATCCGCACTTCTGCTTGGCCTCTGCGGCGGTGGTGCCGTCGACCCCGCCGGGCCCGGACGAGGAGCTGCCCGCGTTACTGGTGAAGCCCTCCCAGTCCTGGGCGAGCACGAGCTGGACCGTGTCGCCGAGGTTGGGGCTCTCCGCCACGGTGGCGTTGACCGCCTCGTCGGCGAGGGCCTGGGCATGCGCCTTCTTGCCGGGACCGTAGTAGATCGTGGTCTGGGCGGGGATCTCCAGCGGGTTCCCGGTGTTGGCCACCTGGAAGCCCTCGGTGGTCAGCCACTGGCCCACCTGGTCGGCCAGGCCCGGTGTGCCCTTTCCGTTGAGCACCTCCACCGAGATCTCGGAGGGTGCGACCTTCTCCTTCTTGTCACCGCCGCCGCTTCCGCCGCCCTCGCCCCCGCCGTCCTTGCCGCTTCCGCCGTCGTCGCCGCTGATGCTCTCGTCCTTGGCGATGGTCTCGAAGAGCTGGGAGGCCTTGGGCTCGCTCAGGGCCAGGCGGTTCTCGTCGTCGGGGGCCTGGCCGTTGGGGGCGGTGACGAAGTTGATGTTGCCGAGGTCGACCTCACGCATCGCGACGGCAAGGTCGCTCATCACGTCCAGGGTGAGCTCGTCGTCGGTGGTCATGGTCTCGGTCACCGAGCCGAGGAACGAGGTCAGGTTGCTCGGGCTGCTCAGTACCTTGCCGCCCATGACCTGGTTGAGCATCGCACCGAGGAACTCCTGCTGGCGCTTGATGCGGTCGGTGTCTGTGCCGTCGCCCTGGGCGTAGCGCGAGCGCATGTACCCCAGGGCCTCCTCGCCCTCGAGAACCTGCTCGCCCGCTTCCAGGTGGAGCTTGGCCTTGTCGTCGTCGATCGGTTCGGGAATGCACATCCGCACCCCGCCGACGGAGTTGACGATGCCCTTGAAGCCGGTGAAGTCGACACTCACGAAGTGGTCGATGTGGATGCCGGTGATGTGCTCAACGGCCTTCCACTGGCACTGGATGCCGCCGAGGGACATCGGGGTGTTGATCATTGCGCGCTGGGCCGACATGCCGGGCTTGTCGCCGTTGGGTTCGCACGCCGGCAGGTCGACCAGCAGGTCCCGCGGCAGGTTGACCAGAGTCGCGCGCCCCTTGTTGGGGGAGATGTGGGCGATGATCAGCGAGTCGGGACGCTCGCCCTCGGCCTCGCCGTACTTCGCGTTCTCACCGGTGCGGACGTCCGAACCGATGACCATGATGTTCAGCGCTCCCTCGACCCGGCTGGGCCGGTCGCCGAACGCGTCGGTGTCGATGTTCTGCTGGTCGATATTGCCATAGATGTCGTAGTAGGCGGCATAGGCGGTGAGGCTGGTCCCGATCACCGCAGCAGTCGTCAGGACCGCGAGCCAGCCGCCGATGGAGAGGCTCTTCCGTGCCGCGCGCCCCTTCGCGGAGCCTCGGGACGAGCGTTTTCCGGGCATATCGCACCAAGTGTGGGGAGGGGTCAGGTCAGGTCAGCGGTTTGAGGGATCCGGCGAGAGCGGGGGTGCCGGGCCGAGCGCCGGCTGTCGCCGTGACACGTTCCATGTCCAACCGCGGTTGCAGATTAGCCGAATCGCCGGCGGGGAGCACGACGAGCGGTACCGCACCCGCGATCGGGCCGAGGAGCAGCGGCAGCCGCGATCCCAGCGCAGTGAGGGAGTCCCGGCCGGAGGTGATGATGGCCACGCGGTCGGTGGAAGCCAGGCCCCACGCGGCCGACCGCAGCCGCGCGGACGCGGCCAGTTCGGCCCCCGAGGAGGCCCCGGCGGCGACCTCCGCCCCCAGCAGGTCGGTGCCGCCGGCGGCGTCGCCGGGCACCTCGAACGCCGGTGCGGCGGGGTCGATCGCGGCGGCCGCGAACCGGTCGCCGTAGCCGCGCACCTCGACGCCGTAGTCGGCGGCGGCCGGCGGGCACTCCGCGAGCGGCGCGCCGAGCGGGTGCAGCGACGTGCCGACCACCTCGCGCGCCCCCGTGTCGAGCGCGGCCGGAAGCCGGTCGGGATCGGCCACCGCTATCTCGCAGTCGGGCACCGTTCCCGGTGCCCCCGCCACGGCCGTCGTGCCGGTCGAGAAGCAGGCCAGCAGCCACACCAGGCTCTGCCAGTGCAGCGGAAGCGCCAGCCCGACGCGGTCGCCCGGTTCGGCGCCGAGCCCGTCGACGAGCATGTTCGCCGTCTTGGCCACCCAGTTGTCGAACGTGGCGTAGGACAGCTCGACCCGGCCCCCGGTCGCCTCGTCGTAGACGGTGGCGAAGGGGCGGGCGGGGTCCGCCGCGACAGCGGACCGCCACAGGTCCAGGGGGGTTTCCGAGGCCACGGGCCGTCCTCGTTTCTCGGGTGCGACGGTCTCGCCGGAGGGCGGGCGGCCGTCGCCCCGCCGCCCGCAGGATGCCCGCGGGCGCACGCGAGCGCGCGGCGCCGGACCACATGTTACTCACGGGGAAACACCCGTCGCACCGACAGGGCACACAGGCCGAGGCCACCCGGGTCCGCGGCGGAGCGCGGCGGGCGGTCCACGGCACGGCCCACCTGCCGGAGCTGAGAAGGTGCCCTCATGGGATCGACCTCCGCGCGCGTGTTCGCCCGCGTAACAGCGGCACCGGCCGTCGTCCTGTCGGCGTGGCTCCTCGTCGCGTTCCCGCTTCTCGTGGCCGGGGTACTCTCTCCGGTCACCGGTGCGCTGCTGGGCATCCCGGCGGTGGCGGCGGGCCTGCTCGGGGTGTTCCGGCTCGTGCCCGAGCTGCCTGCGGGCGTGGGGCGCGGACCGGCGGGCCTGCCGTGGTGGCCGTTCGTGCTGACGGCGGGGATCGCGGCCGCCTTCGCCGCGGTGCAGCTGGGCTACCACTCCGAGATCCTGGTGATCCGGCGCGACCCCGCCTCCTACGCGCAGTTCACCCACTGGATCGCCGAGCACGGGGCGCTGCCGATCCCGCAGCGGCAGGACCTGGTCGCCGGAGGCGACCACGCGCTGGTCTACGGCAGCCTGGCCTACTACGAGGTGGGCGACGTCGTGTGGCCGCAGTTCCTCGCGGGCGCGCCGCTGGTCTACACGGTGGGCCACTGGCTGGGCGGAATCCCCGGGATGCTGCTGGCACCGCCGCTGATCGGCGGGCTGGGCGTGCTGACGTTCGGCGGGCTCGCCGCGCGGCTCGTCGGCCCCCGCTGGGCACCCTCCGCGGCTCTGGTGCTGGCGGTGTGCCAGACCCAGCAGTGGGTCAGCCGGTCCACCTACAGCGAGCCGGTCGCCCAGGTGCTGCTGCTGGGCGCGCTCGTACTGGCCCACGACGCGTTGACACGCCGCGTCGGGCCGCGCGTCTGGACCCGCTGGCACACCCTGGCTGCGGCCGCAGGGGTGGTGTTCGGGCTGGGCCTGGTGGTGCGCATCACCGCGCTGCGCGACCTGCTGCCGCTGGTGGCCTTCGCGGGCCTGCTGCTGGTGGCCCGGCGCGGCCAGGCCCTGCCGCTGCTGGGCGGCCTGGCGGTGGGTGTCGGCTACGGCGCCGTGGCCGGATACGGGCTCTCCCGCCCCTACCTGGACCATCTGTCGGCCTCACTCGTGCCGCTGCTGTGGATCAGCGGCGCCGTGGTGGTCGGCGTCGCGGCCGCGGTGGCGCTGCTGTGGCGGCGGGGGCTCCCGCGCGGCGACCGGCCGCAGTGGGTGCCCGCGGCGGCCGCCGTGGCCGTGGTCGCGGTGATGGCGGCCCTGGCGCTGCGCCCGCTGTTCTACACCGACCTCGGGCACGGCGACGAGGCCACCGCCTCCTACATCGGCCAGGTCCAGGAGGCCGAGGGCCTGCCCTTCGCCCCCGATCGCACCTACTACGAGATGAGCCTGTACTGGGTGGGCTGGTACGTGGGGCTGAGTACGGTGCTGCTGGCCGTCTTCGGCGCGGCGCTGGTCGTGCGGCGGGTCATGCAGCACCGGGCGCCGCAGTGGGTGCTGCCGGCGATGGTGCTGTCGTGGACCGTTGTCACCACGCTGCTGCGCCCGGCCATCACCCCCGACCACCCGTGGGCGAGCAGGCGGCTGATCGTGCTGGTGCTGCCGGCGTTCATCCTCTTCGCCGTGTGGTTCGTCGCCTGGCTGACGCACCGGCTCTACACCGAGCCCGGTGTGGACCGGACATGGGTGCGCCGCTCGACGGCCGCGGCGGCGGCAGCAGTCGGCGTCGCCGTGATGCTGGTGCCCACAGCTCTCACCGCTGCGGGGGTGATGACCTACCGATCCGATGTGGGAAGCGTCGCGGCCGTGCGCAAGCTGTGCCGCGCCATACCCGCCGATGCCAGCGTGGTCATGGTCGACGGCGTCTACGGGGGCCACATGCAGCTCGTGCGCGGCATGTGCGGGGTGCCCACGGCCGGACTGTCCTCGGCCCAGCCCCAGCGCGACGTCGCGCGTATCATCGCCGGGATCGAGAAGCGCGGCCGCACACCTGTACTCGCGGCGTCGAAGCCGCGCGCGATCCTGCCCTACGTGGAGCCGGACACACCCCTGCGCCACCCGTTCGCCCTCCACGCGGAGCAGGATCTCAGCACCCTGATGGAACCGCCCGCGGGTTCGTGGGTCTTCGACGACGACGTGTGGATCGCCGTCGTGGGCTGACCGGGCCGCCCCGGCCGCGGAGCTATCCTGATTCCCACCGTGAGCGAGATGTCGTTGAACGAAGAACCGGGCGCGCCCGAGCCGGAGCCCCACGTCACGATCGTGCTGCCCTGCTTCAACGAGCAGGAGCACGTCGTCAAGGAGGTCGAGCGCGTCTGCGCCGCGATGGACGCCTCCCGCCACTCCTATGAGCTGCTGGCGGTCGACGACGCCTCAACCGACGACACGCTCGCACTGCTGCGCGAGGCCGAACCGCTGTTCCCGCGCCTGCGGGTGCTCGCCTTCGGGCACAACGGGGGCGCGGGCACCGTGCGGCGCATCGGCACCCAGCGCGCGCGGGGGCGGATCGTCGTGTGGACCGACGCCGACATGACCTACCCGAACGAGCGCATCCCCGAGCTCGTAGACCTGCTCGCCGCCAACCCCGACATCGACCAGGTGGTCGGCGCGCGTACGCAGGAGTCGGGAACGCACCGCCTCCTGCGCGTCCCCATGAAGTGGCTGATCCGCAAACTCGCCGAACGGCTGACCAACACCCGCATCCCCGACCTCAACTCCGGGCTGCGCGCGTTCCGCCGCGAGGTGTCGCTGCCCTACCTGCGCCTGCTGCCGCCCGGGTTCTCCTGTGTGACGACGATCACTCTCGCGTTCCTGTCCAACCAGCACCTCGTGCACTACGTCCCGATCGACTACGCCAAGCGCTCGGGCACCTCCAAGTTCCACTTCGTCCGCGACGCCTACCGCTACCTGCTGCAGGTGCTGCGGATGGTCATGTACTTCAACCCGCTCAAGGTGCTGATGCCGCTGGCGCTGTGGCTGCTGGGCATCGGCTCCGCCAAGTTCGTCTTCGACCAGGTCCGCGATCCGCTCTACATCCCCAATAACACCATCATGCTGCTGACCAGCGGCCTGATCGTGGCGGCGATGGCGCTGCTGGCCGACCTGATCGTGCGCTCGCGCGACGGGGTCTGAGCCGGCCGTGCGGATCAGCCTGGTCGGGCCCGCCCACCCCTACAAGGGCGGCGGCGCGCGGCACACCACCGAGCTGGCCCACCGGCTGGCCGCGCGCGGGCACGAGGTCGTCGTCGAGTCCTGGCGGGCCCAGTACCCCGCGCTGCTCTACCCGGGCCGCCAGACCGTCTCCGCGCCCGAGGGCGAACCGTTCGGCGCCACCCGGCGCGAGCTCGCCTGGAACCGGCCGCTGGGCTGGTGGCGGGCGGGCCGCCGCATGGGCGCCCGATCCGACCTGGTCGTCGTCACCGTGCTGATCCCCGCGCAGGCCGTGCCGTACCTGGGGATCCTCGCCGGGATCGGTACCCGGGCACAGACCCTGGCACTGTGCCACAACGTGCTGCCGCACGAGCGCCGCAGGGGCGACACCGCACTGATGCGTACGCTGCTGCGCCGTGTCGGCGCGGTCCTGGCGCACTCGCCCGAGCAGGCGTGCCTGGCCCGCGGCCTGGCCGCGCCGAACGCCGACGTGCGCTGGGCGCCGCTGCCGCCGCACCTGCCCGGAGCGCCGGGCGACCGCTCGGCGGCCGCGCTCAGCGGTCTGCGGCGCAATCTGCTGTTCTTCGGCATCGTGCGGCACTACAAGGGGGTCGATGTGCTGCTGCGCGCGTTCGCCCGCGGTGCGCCGGCCGACGTCGGCCTCACGGTCGCCGGGGAATTCTGGGGCGGCTCGCGGCGGCTGCAGGACCTTGCGGCCGATCTGGGCGTCGCCGACCGCGTCGACTTCCGCGAGGGCTACGTTCCGGCCGATGAGCTGCCCGGTCTGTTCGCCGGCGCCGACGCGCTGGTGCTGCCCTACCGCTCGGCCACGGCCACCCAGAACGTCTACCTGGCCCACGAGCACGGCCTGCCGGTGATCGCCACCCGCGCTGGCGCTCTGCCGGACCAGGTCGCCGACGGGGTCGACGGGCTGCTCTGCGAGCCCGGCGACGCCGAGGACCTCGCCGAAGCGCTGCGCCGGTTCTACGCCCCCGGGACCGCCGAGAGCCTGCGCGCCGCCGTGCGCCCGGCCGACGCGGGACCGCACTGGGACGTCTACGTCGAGGAGCTCCTGGCCTGAGGGCCGGGCCCGCCGGACCGGGAGCGGCGGGCCCTCACCGCAAACGGCGGCATGTGGGAGGCTGCAGGCCCACCGGTCGCTCATCTAGGGTGTGGGCCATGACGTTCGACGGGTTCGAGACATTGGCCATCCACGCAGGCCAGGAGGCCGACACCGAGACCGGCGCGGTCGTGGTCCCCATCTACCAGACGAGCACCTATGCCCAGGACGGCGTCGGCGGGCTGCGCGGCGGCTACGAGTACTCCCGCACCGCCAACCCCACGCGCGGTGCGCTGGAGGAGTGCCTGGCGGCGCTGGAGTCGGGCATCCGCGGGCTGGCCTTCGCCTCGGGGATGGCGGCGGAGGACACTCTGCTGCGCACCGTGGCCAAGCCCGGCGACCACGTGATCATCCCCTCCGACGCCTATGGCGGCACGTTCCGGCTGTTCTCCAAGGTGCTGGAGCGCTGGGGCGTGGAGTGGGAGGCGGTGCCCCAGTCCGACACCGAGGCGGTCCGGCGCGCGGTGCGGCCCGAGACCGTGGCGATCTGGGCGGAGACCCCCACCAACCCGCTGCTGACCATCAGCGACGTCGAGGCGCTCGCCGGGGTGGCCCACGAGGGCGGCGCTCTGCTCGTCGTGGACAACACCTTCGCCTCGCCCTACCTCCAGCGGCCGCTCACGCTGGGCGCCGACGTGGTCGTGCACTCCACCACCAAGTACCTGGGAGGCCACTCCGACGTGGTGGGCGGCGCACTCGTGGTCTCCGACCCCGAGCTCGGCCACCGGCTGGCCTTCCACCAGAACACGATGGGCGCGGTCGCCGGCCCCTTCGACGCGTGGCTGACGCTGCGCGGCGCCAAGACGCTGGGAGTGCGGATGGACCGGCACTGCGCCAACGCCGAGCGCGTCGTCGAGTCGCTGCGCAACCACGCGGCGGTCAGCGAGGTCTACTACCCGGGTCTGCCCGAGCACCCCGGGCACAAGACCGCTGAGCGGCAGATGCGCGCCTTCGGCGGGATGGTCTCCTTCCGTGTGCGAGGGGGCGAGGAGGCGGCGCTGAAGGTCTGCGAGCGCGCGCGGGTGTTCACGCTGGGGGAGTCCCTGGGCGGCGTGGAGTCGCTGATCGAGCACCCGGGCCGGATGACCCACGCCTCCGCGGCCGGTTCGCCCCTGGAGGTCCCCGCCGACCTGGTGCGCCTGTCCGTCGGCATCGAGTCGGCCGACGACCTGGTGGCCGACCTGGCCAGCGCGCTGGAGCACTAGGGCCTGCTGCCGTCATAGATCGCGGCCTCAGCACCGTTGATCTTGTAGCTATCGTGAAGGAAAACGATTTCCAGTGACGATAGCTACAAGATCGACGGAAGTTCGGGGGCGCGCGGGCGGTGTGCGCACCGCCGCCCGCCCGCCCCGCGGCGGAGCGCCGCGGAGTCTAGCCCGCCACGACAGCGGAGTAGGCGGCCAGCCTGGCGTCGAATCCGTCGCCGTAGTCGCGGAAGGACCGGTACCGCGGGCGCTCGGAGACGCCGGCGCCGCGTCCGGCCAGCACGCCGCGCACTGCGGCGGCGACCTCGCCGGGGTCGGGCAGCAGGCCGCCCGGCAGGTACCGCGTGTCCTGCAGCGGGGCCCAGCCCTCGTCGTCCATCGGACCGTAGCGCCAGCCGCTCTCCTCGTCCCAGACGAAGCGCAGCCGGCCGCCGTCGCACCCGCGCACGATCACGGTGGCGTCCCGGGGGTCCATCGGATCGTTCCAATGGTCGAGCACCGCGACTCCTCCTGCCGCCAGCCGCAGGGCGACGGCGTCGACATAGGGCTCGGGAAGCCTGACCCACGGGGGGGAGTACGGGGTTGGGAGAGGGCCGTTGTCGATCACGGCGCGGTCCTGCCTATCTAGGTGGATTTGTGCGGAACAACGGATATCCGGATACCGGTGCGCGAGCCCCGGTGGAGCCGGGGTGCTCCCGTGTCGCTTGCGGTGTGCGGCGCGGTCGCCCGATCGGGTCTCGCTGGTGGAAAGCTACGGGTTCGGCGAGGTCTGCGAGTGGATTGCCGCCGGGCGTGTCGCGCCCGTCGGGCCCCTCGGCCGGGCGGTGCGGTGCGGCGCCGGGTGCGGTGCCGTCACCACCGAGAACACGCGACCGCGCGCCCGGGATGGCCGGGCACGCGATCCGCCCGCCTCCCGGCGGACTTCGCTCTTCGGGTATCACGGTAGGTCAGACCAGGGCGCTCTCCCGGCCGAAGGCGGAGCCGTCCTCTTTTCCATCTCCGCCTTCGGCCTCGCTCCCGGTGTCCTCGTCCGGTACCGAGCCGTCGCGCACGAACCGCAGACCGGAGAAGGTGCGGCCGGCACCCGAGAAGGCCCGGTCGGCACCGCGGCCGTTGCGCAGGGCGCGGTAGTGGCCTCGATCGCTGCGCTTGATCCCGATGGTCGCGGCGACCAGCATTCCGAGCAGGACGCTGAAGAACGCGACCAGGATCAGCACGATCATCCCGATTATCAGGGGCATCATGTTTCCCCTCCTCTCGTCGCGCGCGGGCGCCCGTCCAGCGTCCGCGCTCCGGGCGGGTGGCCCGGGAGAGGAATGAACCCAATCCAGCGGACTGACCGATCAATCTGGTTCAGACGTCTTTGTCTCCTGTTCGGCTTCATTAGATTCATTCCTACAACTACAACCATGCGCCGCCATGGATGATGAGTCAAGGCTTCTGGGTAGAATCATTAGAACCAATTGGTGAACCTCGGGAGAGGCGATGGAGCCCCGGCATATCGAGATCGCTCAAGACCTCATGGAGGAGATCGACCAGGGGCGCTATGCTCCGGGCGACTCCATCCCCACCGAGGACCAGCTCATCGACACCTACCGCACGTCGCGCAACACGGTGCGGCGCGCGCTCCAGGAGCTGTCCAACCGCGGGCGCATCAACACCAAGCAGGGCAGTGGAAGCACGGTGCGGGAGTACCGCCCCACCATCCACCTCGCCTCGCCGTTCGAGGGCCAGTCCGACGACGAGCGCTACGACAACTACGTCGCGCGCGTTCGCCGCGAGCAGGGCGTCGAACCGCGCGAGGAGCTGATGGTCGGTCGCGAGGCGGCCACCGGCGTCCTCGCCCGCCTGCTCCACCTCGACCCCTCGGAGGAGCGGGGCTTCGTCGTGATCCGCCGCTGCGACCGCTTCGTCGGCCCGCGGCTGTGGGAGCGCCAGGAGTCCTACTACCCCGACCACATCGCCGAGGGCACCGACCTGGACCGCCCCGCCAACATCCCCGAGGGCACCAAGAAGCTGCTGGCCGAGCTCGGGTATCCGCAGACCGGCTCCTGGGACGTCGTCGGCGCCAAGATGCCCTCGCTCAAGGAGTCCGCCCGGTTCGCACTGGGGCCCGGCGTCCCGCTGCTGGTCCACGAGCGGGTCGCCTACTCCGACACAACACCGATTCGGTTCACCCGCACCTTCCTGCCGGCCGACCGGCACCAGCTGCTCTACGCCGAGGGCGCGATCGCGCCCGAGCTGCTGCAGATGGCCACCGACGTGAACGTCTACGACCGCTGACCCCGCCTGCCGCCGTCCTGACCTACGCCTCCTGCCGCCTCCACGCGCTTCTCGACCTCTCGGCGCTTTCCGAGGAATTCCCACTTCAGAAAGGGTGAGGAACGACAATCGACCGCTAACCGCACAATCGGCGGTGAGTCGACCCGCTCAGCGGTGGCCGCATCCGGCCCCCGGCACGCCGGGCGCCACAGGCGGCGCCGGTAAGGGAATAGTGCGGGCAAGGGTCGGTCATGCCTCGGCGTAAAAGGGTATAGCTCTAGGCGATTGCTGCCCATTTGCGAGAGGTGTACCGGTGAACGAGGAATCCCCCGGCTTCCACTATCCGGCCAGTCGGGAGCGGGTACGCGACGCTTCCGGCGACCACGACGCGTTCGACCAGTTCGTCGTGGACTCCGGCCGGCGGCCGAGCAAGGAACTCCAGGTCGAGCGCACGGACCAGCCTCCTCCGTCCGTCGCTTCCCGGTTGGGGACATCCGCAGCACTCGTCAGGCGCGCCGTACGGGCCGTCGACGGGCGCACCGTCGCACTGGAGACCTCCTACTACCCGCTCGACCTGGCGGCCGGAACCGAGTTGGAGGGCCCCGAGGACATCGCCGCGGGCACGATCCGCGTGCTGGCCGCCTACGGCCACGCGCAGACCGGGTACCGCGACGAGGTCGCCGCGCACTCCGCCTCCGTTGACGAGGCGGAGGACCTGGGCGTGGCGGCCGGCACCCCGTCCCTGCGCACCCTGCGCACCGTGTGGTCCCGGGAGCGGGTGCTGCGGGTGACCGAGACGGTGACTCCGATGGGCGCCGACATGGTGCTGCACTTCGAGACCGGCGCGCCCGCACCCGCCTCCGCCGGGGGTTGAGCGGCGCCCGCCGGTGCGCCACCGGCCGTCCGCTGCCGCCCGCCGCTCCCGCGCCCCTCGTCAGCCCGCGCGGCGCCGGCGCGAGAGGAAGTCGCGGACGACGTAGCCGCCCAGCCGGTCGGCGTCCGGCCGGACGACGCGGCCGCCGTTGCGGCGGGCGACCTCGTCCACGAAGCGCTCCAGCCGCGGGTCGTCGGCCAGCAGGAACACGTTCAGGCTCGCCCCCCTGCGGGTCATGCGATCGACCTCGGCCAGGGTGGCCGCGGTGGTCTCGGGCGAAGGCGGCCAGGCGAACGCCGCCGAACCGTCGCGCTGCAGGTGCGCGGTGGGCTCGCCGTCGGTCACCACGAGCACGATCGGCTCGAAGTCGGAGTGGCGGTCGAGGTGCCGGCCGGCGAGCAGCAGTGCGTGCTGGAGGTTGGTGCCCTGGACGGGCTCCCAGGAGAGCTCGGCCAACCCGCTGGGCGGGAGTTCGCGCGCGTAGTCGCTGAACCCGATCACCTGCACCGCGTCCTGCGGGAACCGGGTGGTCACCAGTGAGTGCAGCGCCATGGCGGTCTGCTTCGCGCCGCCCCACAGGTCGCGCAGCGCCATCGAGTAGGACAGGTCGACCAGCAGGCAGACCGCGGCGGCGTCGCGGCGCTCGGTCTCGGCGACCTCGAAGTCGTCGGGATGCATCCGCACCGGGCCGCCGGGGCGGGAGCCGCCGCGGGCGATCGCGTTGCGCAGGGTGCGCACGACGTCCAGCGGCTCGTCGTCGCCGAACTCCCACGGCCGCGTGGCGCCGGTGGCCTCGCCCGAGTGCCCGGCGGCGTCGTCGGCGTGCCCGCCGGGGCGCGCCGCCTCGGAGTCGGCGAACACCTCGCGCAGCGCGGTCTCGCCGAGGCGGCGCACGGCCTTGGGCGTCAGCCGCAGCCGGTTGCGCGAGCCCTCGACATAGCCCTGCTCGCGCAGTTCGCGCTCCACCGCCCGGAGCCGGTCGAGGTCGTCGACCGCCCGGCGGCCCAGCGCGCGCCGCACCGCCTCCTCGTCGACGTCGTCCAGCCCGGCGCCGGCGTAACCCTGGTTGAGCGCGGTGTCCAGCTCGGCGAGGTCGGCGAGCTCCTGCACGGCGGTGGTGGCGTCGCCCATCCCCAGGCCCTGCTCGCCCTCCATCCGCTCGCCGCCGCTCCAGTCGAGGTCGGGGCGGCGGGAGCGCAGCGCACCCGAGAGGCGCTCCAGGGCCCGGCTCATGCCTGACTGCGCTTCGGCGTCGTCCATCAGCCCCTGCAGCTCGGCCCGCTGCTCGGGGGTCAGCGACGCCATCATGCGCTGAGCGGCGGCGGCGCGGCGCGCCAGGGAGTCGACGAGCTCCTCCAGGTTCTGCGGCGCGGGCTCCTCGGGGAACATGTCGCCGTAGGAGTCCATGAAGCGGTCGAAGTCGGCCTGGGTGTGCTCGCCGCGGTCGTCGGCCTCCAGCATGTCGTTGAGCGCGTCGACCATCTCGCGCACCCGCTGCATGTCCTCGGGCCCGCTGTCGGCCAGGGCGTCCTTCATCCCCTGGAAGCGGGTGTCGAGCACCTCGCGGCGCAGCAGGTCGCGCAGTTCCTCGAAGCTCTGCGCGGCGGCCTGGGAACGCCAGCGGTAGTCCGACAGCCGCCGCACCGCCGCCGCGGTGTCCTGGGGCAGCGAGTCCAGCTCGGCTTCACGCAGCCGCGCGTCGTCGGACGGGTCGGGAAACAGCGCGGCGCGCTCCTGGCCGAGCGCGCGGTCCAGTAGCGCGCGGGCCTCTTCCAGGGTGCCGTCGAGCCTGCCGCGCGAGCGGACCTGCTCGCGGCGCCGGCGCACGTCGCGCAGCATGTCGTCCAGCCCGCGGACATCCTGGGTGCCCCGCCGCAGCAGGTCGCGCAGCGCCCGCATCGGGTCGGCGCCGCCCATGATGCCGCGGCCCATCTCGTCGACCGCGGCCCGCACGTCGTAGGGCGGGGCGAGAGGGTCGGGTCCGTCGTCGTATTCGCCGTAGCGGAAGCGGTTCACCTGGGGTCTCCCCTCCGGCGGCAGGTCGGGCGGTTCAGGTCCGGTAGACGGTGCGGTCGCGGACCGCGTCCTTGGACAGCCGCCGGTTCAGGTACAGCCCTTCCAGCGCGAACTCCACGGCGGCGGCCGCGAACCCCGGGGTCTCGCCGGTCCCCTCATCGGGAGAGAGGCGGGCGATGAGGTCGGCGAGCCCGGGCAGCGTGCCCACGCCGCGCAGCAGTTCGGCCCCGCTGACCAGCTCACCGGACTCGACGGTGCCGCCGTCGGCGAACAGGTCGGTGAGTGCGGCCAGGTCGGCGCCGCCCAGCGTGCGGCGGAAGGACTCGGCGGTGGCCCGCCGCAGGAGGTGCGCCAGCACCTCGCTCTCGCGCCCCTCCTCGCCGACCTCGAACTCGACCTTGCCCTGCAGCGTCTCGACGATCGGCGGAAGGTCGCAGACCCGCGCCACCGGGAGTTCCTCGCCGGTCAGGGCGCCGCGGCGGCGCGCGGAGGCGGCCACGGTCTCGATGCCGGCGATCGCGAAGCGCGCCGAGACGCCGGAGCGGTCGTCCACGGACGAGGAGTCGCGGACCAGGCGGGTGAACCGGGAGACGATCTCGACCAGGTGGTCGGGCACCACGACGCCCGGCGCGAGGTCGGCTTCCTGGCGCACCAGGGAAGTCTCCTCCTCCAGGCCGAGCGGGTAGTGGGTGCGCACCTCCGCGCCGAAGCGGTCCTTGAGCGGCGTGATGATGCGGCCCCGGTTGGTGTAGTCCTCCGGGTTGGCGCTGGCCACCAGCAGCACGTCCAGCGGAAGGCGCAGCGCGTATCCGCGGATCTGGATGTCGCGCTCCTCCAGCACGTTCAGCAGCGCCACCTGGATGCGTGCGGCGAGGTCCGGCAGCTCGTTCAGGCTGAACACGCCGCGGTTGGAGCGCGGGACGAGCCCGTAGTGCACGGTCTCGGGGTCGCCGAGGCTGCGGCCCTCGGCCAGCTTGATCGGATCGATGTCGCCGATCAGGTCGCCCACGGCGGTGTCGGGCGTGGCGAGCTTCTCGCCGTAGCGGTCGCCGCGGTGCCACCACGCCACGGGCAGCTCCTCGCCCTCCTCGGCTGCCAGCGCGCGGCAGCGCGTGCAGACCGGGGCGTAGGGGTGGTCGTTGACGGGGCACCCCTCGACGACGGGCGTCCACTCGTCCAGCAGCGTCGATATGGTGCGGATCAGCCGGGTCTTGCCCTGGCCGCGCTCGCCCAGGAGGACGAGGTCGTGGCCGGCCAGCAGGGCGCGCTCAACCCGGGGGAGCACGGTCTCGTCGAATCCGACGATTCCGGGGAAGCGCTGCTCGCCCGCGCGCATGCGCGCGATCAGGTTGTCGCGCACCTCGTGCTTGACCGGGCGGTGCACGTGTCCGGTGGCGCGCAGGGCGCCGAGCGTCGCAGGCAGGCGGGGTGGAGCGTCTCCACCCTGGGAGGCGGCGGACAGGTGGTCGGGGGCGGTGTGGCCGTTGGTCGAGGCAGACACGGGGTCGAGTCTATGCACCGGCGCCGATTCCGCCAGTGCGCGTGCATCCCGCGGTCGCGGGAATCGGCGGACGCCTCCGGTGGATTCCTGCGAATGTCGAGGAAAGTCGGGGAAGCCGTCGAATCCGCCCGGCGCCGGAGGGGTTTGATCGCGTGCGGCTGGGAGTATGGTCCGGTTGGAGGAGTCGGGTCGATGAGCGGGGTGGCGATCGATGACCAGGTTCGGTGACGCGTTGGCGACGGGCGCCGACCTTGTGAGCGCCGCCGAGCGGGCGGTGCTGGAGGCGACGCGCGCACTCGACGCCCCGGCCGACCTGATCTGCTTCTTCGTCAGCGGCGCCGACCCCGAGGAGGTCACGCTGGCGGGCACGCGCGTGATGGCGCTTGCCGGCGACGCGGTCACGCTCGGATGCAGCGCCACGGGCGTGGTCGGTGGCGGACGCGGAGTCGAGGAGCAGGGCGCGGTGAGCGTGTGGGCCGCCCACCTGCCCGCCGTGACGCTGAGCCCCTTTCGGCTCGACGTGATCCCCGAGGGCGACCATCTGGCCGTGGTGGGCATGCACGAGCCCGATTCCGACGACCGCGCCGCACTGCTGCTGGTCAACCCCTACGAGTTCCCGGCGCAGTCGTTCGTCGAGCGCTCCACCGACGCCCTGGGCGGGTTGCCGCTGGTCGGCGGGCTCGCCGACGGCATGCGCGGACAGGAGTCGGTGCGGCTGTTCGCCGGCGGCGAGGTCGTCGACGCGGGGGCGATCGGCCTGATGCTGGGTGGCGCCGGTGTCGCGGGCACGATGGTCAGCCAGGGGTGCCGGCCGATCGGCCGGGCCATGGCCGTCACCAAGTCCGAGGGCAACCTCATTCTGGAGCTGGCCGGCGACTCCGCCTACGAACGCCTGGAGGGCCTGGTCAACTCGCTGCCTGAGGAGGAGCAGGAGTTGGCCGCCAACGGCCTGCACATCGGCATCGCCATGGACGAGTACGCCGACAGCCACGAGCGCGGCGACTTCCTGGTGCGCTCGGTCGTGGGCGCCGATCCGGAGTCGGGCTCGCTGACCATCGGGGACATGATCGAGGTCGGCCAGACCGTGCGCTTCCAGGTCCGCGACTACGACAGCGCGGCCTCCGACCTGGTGGAGCGCCTCCAGGCCTTCAACGACGAACTCGAAGGGCGGGCCTCCGCGGCGCTGCTGTTCTCGTGCAACAGCCGCGGCGCGTCGATGTTCCCGACCTCCGACCACGACGTGCGGCTGGTGCAGCAGAACCTGGGGATCGAGAGCGTGGGCGGCTTCTTCGCGGCGGGCGAGATCGGCCCGGTCGCCGGGCGCAACCACGTGCACAGCCTCACGGCCTGCGTGCTGGCGTTCGAGAGCTGACCCCGCCGGTCCCGGCCGCGGACCGCGGCGGTCGCGAATCCCGGCGCATCAGCCGCGCACCACCACCGTTCCGGCGGCGCGGTCGTGCAGCGTCCGCGCCGACTCGGAGTCGGCGAGGGCCGACAGGCAGTCGATCAGCGTGAACAGCCCACCCAGGCACGGGACGGCCTGCGGCAGGCCGAAGATCGCGGCGCGGCCGGCGGACTGGCCCTGGCGCAGCGGGCCGCCGTCGCGGCGGACGACGCGGATGCCCAGCGCGGCCTTACCCAGCGTGCGCCCGTGCGCGGCGTTGCACAGCCAGTCGTGCAGGAACATCACCGGCCCGGTGCCGAAGAAGAACAGCATGGCCCATGCGTCGAAGTACCGGTCGGCCAGCTCCCCGCCGCGCAGCGAGGCCTCGGCGAGGAACGAGACCAGGATGAAGAAGAGGACCACCGCCATGCCGATGACCGTGTAGTCGATCACGCGGGCGGAGAGCCGTCGGCCGAACGAGGCCGCGGGGCGGGTGCCGCTGTGCGGCGGCATGTCGCGGTAGGGCGCCGGCCCGGGTGCGCCGGGCGGGGCGCCGTGCCAGTACGGAGAAGGGGTCACGCGGGATATGGTGCCACCGCTCGAACGGCCCGGCGACCGGAAGGCGTCCCGGCCGCCCGCCGGCCGCCCGCCGGGCGGCCCTGCGTGCGCGCTCCGCGGCCCCGTCCGCCGGTCGCCGGCGGTCCCAGGTCTCGGGGGCGCCAGCAACCCGCTCGCGGGGCGGTCGGGAACCCGGCGGGCGCGTTCACCGGAGAGCAGCCGAGGCGCCGTGAACTCGGACGGCGGTATCGGACGGAATCAATCGGTCCGAACCGCACGTCTGAAAACGGTCCCAAACGCGGAAGGGGCGGCCCTCGGGCCGCCCCTTCCGCGCGTTCCGCCTGCTGATCGCGCCGTTAGGACGACTCCGCGCCGTAAGGGACGGCGTCGATGATCTCCACCGAGGCGCTTCGTCCGTTCGGCAGCGTGTAGCTGACCGTCTTGCCGATCTTCTTGCCGTTGATGGCGCTGCCCAGCGGCGACTTCGGGGAGTAGACGTCGATCGGCGCGCCGCTTTCCTCCCGGGAGGCGAGGAGGAAGGTGACCTCTTCGTCATCGCCTTCGAACTTGATGGTGACGGTCATACCGGGGCCGACCGTGCCCGCCTTCTGCGGTGCCCCGCCCACCCGCGCATTGCGCAGGATGTTCTGAATCTGGGCGATGCGGGCCTCGATCTTGCCCTGCTCCTCCTTGGCGGCGTGGTAGCCGCCGTTCTCGCGGAGGTCACCCTCTTCGCGGGCGGCTTCGATCTTGTCGGCGATCTCGATGCGACCAGTGCCCGTAAGGTGCTCCAGCTCCGCGTTGAGCCGGTCATACGCCTCCTGAGTCAGCCAGGTGACGTTGTCATCGCGGGTCTCGGTCACGGGAACTCCCTTGGTGCTAACTAGTGACTGCGGCCGTAGCGGCCGTAGCTGAACTTACGAGATTATCACCGCGCCATTCGGACAACGGGGCGATAAACGCTGGTCCGCGCGGTGCGAGTGGAGGACGGGACGGTGTCGGGACGCGGCCGTGTCCCGACGTCGAGTAGCAGGGGCGGAACTACCTTGTGGAACTCTGTTCCCTGCACGAGCCCACTTCTACCGCCGAAGCCTCACGAATCGTCTCGACGGTCGCAGTGACGTCGCGGATCCCCGACTCGACGTCCACGCTCTTCTGGCCGACCACGACGTGCTGCGCGTCACGCGCGGTGATCACGCATTCGGCGGGGGCGTCGCTGTTGACCTGGAAGCTCACGCTCGCCTCGTCCGCCGACTCGACCTTCCAGGCCACCACCTGGACGGATACGCCGCTACCGGAGCCGCCGTAGCTCATCAGCGCGTATCCCCACCCGATCGTGAAGACCGCGGCGGCCAGCACCCCGACCACGAAGAAGACCGGGGTGTTGCCCAGGCGGCGCCGCGTCCAGGACGCGGCGGACTCGGTGGCGCCGGTCGCGGTGCCGGCGGGGCGGTCGGGCATGCGGGAATCTCCGAACGTGGGATCTACGTTGTCTAAGATAGCCCCGATCCGGGTCGCCCCTGTTCCACCCCTGCCCCGCATGTCCGCGAGGCCGGAGGCGCGGGTCGAACCCGCGGGGCGGAAGCCTTTCCCGCCCGTCCATTCGTCTCACGCGACTACCCAAGGGGACCGTTCCGTTGTCCGAGCGTTTGCGGCTGATGGCCGTTCATGCCCATCCCGATGACGAGTCCAGCAAAGGCGCGGCCACCATGGTCCGCTATGTGCACGAGGGCGCCGACGTGCTCGTCGTCACCATGACCGGCGGTGAGGCCGGATCCATCCTCAATCCCGCGATGGACCGCCCGGAGATCCGCGACGACATCGCCGAGGTCCGGCGCAAGGAGATGGCCGAAGCCCGCGAGATCCTCGGCGTCCACCAGGAGTTCGCCGGGTTCGTCGACTCCGGCCTGCCCGAGGGCGACCCCCTGCCCCCGCTGCCCGACGGGTGCTTCGCCCTCCAGTCGCTGGAGGCCGCATCCGAGCCGCTCGTCCGCTCCATCCGCTCCTTCCGCCCCCACGTCGTGCTGACCTACGACGAGAAGGGCGGCTATCCCCACCCCGACCACATCATGACCCACAAGGTCTCGGTCGAGGCGTTCGACGCCGCGGGCGACCCTGAGCGCTACCCCGGCACCGGGGAGCCCTGGCAGCCGCTCAAGCTCTACTACCACGTGTCCTTCCCCCGCGGCCGCTTCGAGCGCGTGGCGGCGCTGCTGCATGAGCGCGGCCTGGAGAACCCCTTCGCCGAGTGGCTCGAGCGCATGAAGGAGCGCAACTTCCCCGAGTGGGAGATCACCACGCAGGTGCGCTGCGACGAGTTCTTCGAGACCCGCGACCGCGCGCTCATCGCGCACGCCACCCAGATCGACCCGGACGGCTTCTGGTTCGCGGTGCCCATGGACGTGCAGCGTGAGTCCTGGCCGTACGAGGACTACCACCTCGCCCGGTCGCTGGTCGACACCGATGTCCCGGAGAACGACCTCTTCGCGGGCGTCCGCGAGTCGGTGAGAGCATGAGGGGCATGAACGCCCTGGCAACACTGGCCTCCGACGGGCCCGCCGCCGACACCGTCACGCCCGGCGTACTCGGGTTCATCGCCGTGGCGGCCATCGGCGTCGCCCTCTTCTTCCTGATGAAGTCGATGCGCAACCGACTGGCCGCGATCCAGGTCGAGCGCGGCGAGCCGGCCTCCGCCGAGGACTCCGCCGGTGCCGGCACCGCCGAGACGGCGGGGCCCGAGGCCGACCCCGGCACCGCCGGCTCGACGGACGCGGCGTCCCCGTCGTCCTGAGCTCCTCCGCCGCCCGGCCCGGCCGGGCGGCGCAGGGCCGCGGCACGCGCGGCTCTCGGGGATCGACCGCGTCGGCGGGGCGCGGACGCCGCCCCGCGCCCGGCCCGCCGCGCCGTGCGCGGTCCGACCGGAGCGAGGTGGCATCCGCGGCGGCCGCGCGGGCAGAGTGGGGGTATGCCGAACCGTCTCGCCGAAGCGACCAGCCCCTACCTGCTCCAGCACGCCGGCAACCCGGTCGACTGGCACCCCTGGGGTGAGGAGGCGTTCGCCGAGGCCCGGCGCCGCGAGGTGCCGGTACTGCTGTCAGTGGGCTACTCCGCCTGCCACTGGTGCCACGTCATGGCACACGAGTCCTTCGAGGACCCGACCACCGCGCAGATGATGAACACCGGGTTCGTCAACATCAAGGTCGACCGCGAGGAGCGCCCCGACGTCGACGCCGTCCACATGGAGGCCACCCAGGCCATGACCGGCCAGGGCGGCTGGCCCATGACCGTGTTCCTCACTCCCGAGGGCGCCCCCTTCTACTGCGGCACCTACTTTCCCCGCGAGCAGTTCCAGCGGCTGCTGACGGGGGTCCAGCGCGCCTGGTCCGAGGAGCGCGACGGTGTCGTGGAGCAGGGCCGGCGCGTCGTCGACGCGCTGAGCGGGAGCCGCTCTTTCGGCCGCGGCAACGCCCCCGGCCCCGACGTGCTCGACGAAGCGGTCGACGCGCTCTCCCGCGAGTACGACGACGCCAACGGCGGCTTCGGGGGCGCGCCCAAGTTCCCGCCGTCCATGCTGCTGTCCTTCCTGCTGGCCCAGCACGCGCGCACCGGCGCCGAACGCGGCCGCATGATGGCCGAGCACACCGCCGAGGCGATGGCCCGCGGCGGCGTCTACGACCAACTCGGCGGCGGGTTCGCCCGCTACTCCGTCGACTCCCGCTGGGTCGTTCCGCACTTCGAGAAGATGCTCTACGACAACGCGCTGCTGGTGCGCGCCTACACCCGGCTGTGGCGTGCCAGCGGCGACCCGCTGGCCAAGCGGGTGGCGCTGGAGACCGCTGACTGGATGGTCGCCGACCTGCGGACCGACGAGGGCGGCTTCGCCTCGGCCCTGGACGCCGACACCGAGGGCGAGGAGGGGCGCTACTACGTGTGGACGCCCGGCGAGCTGCACAGCGCTCTGGGTGAGGACGACGGCGCTTGGGCGGCCGATCTGTTCGGCGTGACGCATGAGGGCACCTTCGAGCACGGCTACTCGGTGCTGCGCCTGCCCGAGGACCCCGCCGACTCCGCACGCTACGAGCGGGTGCGCGCCTCGCTGCTGAGTGCGCGCGCGAAACGGGTCCGGCCGGACCGCGACGACAAGGTGGTGGCCGCCTGGAACGGGTTGGCCGTCGCGGGCCTGGCCGAGGCCGGCGCCCTGTTCGACCGGCCCGACCTGGTCGAGCGCGCCCGTGAGACCGCCGACCTGATCACCCGGGTGCACGTCAGCGGCGACCGCTTGGCGCGCACGTCCCGCGACGGCCGGGCGGGCACGAGCGCGGGCGTGCTGGAGGACTACGCCGACGTCGCCGAAGGGCTGCTGGCGCTGCACGCCGTAACCGGTGAGCCGGAGCGGGTGGAGCTGGCCGGCCGTCTGCTCGGCACGGTCCTGGACCGCTTCGGCGACGGCGAGGGCGGCTTCTTCGACACGGCCGACGACAGCGAGGCGCTGTTCAACCGACCGCAGGACCCCACCGACGCCTCCACGCCCTCCGGACGGTTCGCCGCCGCGGGAGCACTGCTGTGGTACGCGGGGCTGACCGGGTCGGCGCGCCACCGCCAGGCCGCCGACGAGGCGCTCGCGGTCGCGGTCCCCCTGGCCGGCAAGGCGCCGCGCGCGGCGGGCTGGGGGCTCGCGGTCGCCGAGACCCTGCTGTCGGGTCCGCTGGAGATCGCCGTCGTGGGACCCGAGGACGACCCCGCGACCGCGGAGCTGCACCGCACCGCCTTGCTGGAGGCGCCCTTCGGCACGGCGGTCACCCGGGGCCGGCCCGGCGGCGCGTCCGCGGTCCCGCTGCTGGAGGACCGCGGGCTGGTCGACGGCGAGCCGGCGGCCTACGTCTGCCAGGGCTTCAGCTGCCGGCTTCCGGTCACCTCGGCCGAGGGGCTGCGCGAGCAGATCGCGCAGACGCGCGCCTGAGACGCCGGTTGCGCGCCGCGGATGCGGGCTCACCGGATCGGCACATCACCGTCGATCTTGTAGCCATCGCAAATGGAAATCGATTTCCATCACGATAGCTACAAGATCTATTGGTTCATCATGGGGAGTGCCCGCGGCGGTTTCGACGGGAACCACCGCGGGCCGGGGCGGCGGAGTGACTCATACAAGATCTGTCCGCGTGACATCGCGTTGACCTGTCCACC